>CAJTXF010000265.1 GCA_910580045.1 uncultured Eubacteriales bacterium | reverse complement strand
TTATGTACTTACAAATTTCGCGTTGCTGGCCGGAGTAATCCGGTGGGAGTGCTATGCTTTTTTTGACGAGTTAGGTGGAACAGAAATTAAAAAAGACATAGCGATACCTCCCGAATACCGCCATATCTACATGAAAATAAAAGAGCGGCGGCCTTGATTTCTCAAAGCCACCGCGTGCTGGGGCGTGACAATGCTCTACTGTACGACGGCTTTTTTTCTTTTGCCGTCGTGCGGCAGTCTTTACTCTTGAATTACCACACACTCACCCGAGCTGGTTTGTACTTCTCTCTGCATGTGTTCGTTAAATTCCGTCTGCGTGTGTTCGTCAAATTCCGCTTGGCTGAATTTCTCTACACCGGTCAGCGTTCCATTCCCGGAAGTGTTCAGATTTGCAAAGTCACGAACCGTATAGATGTCGATTGAACCGTTTTCGTTCCACGAACTGCGGATTGCACCATGGAAATTTCCGCCGGTTAGGCTCTCGCCATTGGATGTCAGTAC
>CAJTXF010000264.1 GCA_910580045.1 uncultured Eubacteriales bacterium | reverse complement strand
ACATGAGGGAAAAAGTGCAAGCGAGATGCGTGCCAAGCCGTCAGGCGTGATTTAATCAGTACTTCCTTAATGCCTGGCCCTGTAGTCATAAGTCGAAACAAATGAGCACAGCAGCCAGGGCCCGGGAATCCGGGGTCCCCGCGTAGTCATAAATTGTAGTCATCCTCCCGGCTGCCAAAGCGGGAGTGTCCGTTTCGGAGAGTTTTTCGTGTTCCCCCGCCCCGCGGGGGAACACAGATAATTATCTCTGTGGTTTGGACAATCCCTGCCAAAGCCCGGCCCTTGCTTTTTCCCTGGAGGTATAGTATATTTGGGGACAGCCCCCAGGCCCTTTGGGGCTGGTTTCAAAAAAACAAAAAGGCGGGATTTTTTTGACGGATACAAGGGAAACAAGCTGGTACCTGGGCAGAATCGTCTATCGGGAAGGGTACCTGAGCGGCACGTCCGAGGTGTATTTCAAACCCTATGCCCGGGTAGACTCCAGGGGCCTTCCGGACAGGGAGGAGCCCTGGTCAGAGC
>CAJTXF010000263.1 GCA_910580045.1 uncultured Eubacteriales bacterium | reverse complement strand
TCATTACAAATCAGAACCGTATTATCGCCCATGTAAACGGTTTCCATATGACCTTCTACAGCACGCTGTAAGGACTTCAGGTCATTGCCCACCTCGCTGATGAAAGGCGGGCGGTTCGGCTCAAAGTAGACAATTTTCAGTAAATCATCCGGCTTCTGAACCTTGCTCTCGTCAAAGTCAATGTCCTTAAAGCCGAAGGTATCACAGTAGAAAGCGCCGTCCTCCGTAAGCACCACGTCCGAGACAGACAGGGAATGCCCCCGGTGCAGAGGGTGGCCCTCGGTATTGAACTTGGAAAACACATCCTCCAGGTTCATGCAGTCCACGTCGCCGCTGAATACCTCGTCGTAGCTGGCGGGGTCAACGGGCGCTTTCAGCCGGGCCAGGCCCATGAACTTCGCCATGCCGGGGTCCCGCTGGGAGTTTATTTGATAGATTTTGATTTTCATGCACTCACCTCTTTATGTCATTTCCTGCCCGCTGTCCTGGGCCTGCTCCTTGATCTCAGCCAGCTTTTCCCTGGCCCAATCGGG
>CAJTXF010000262.1 GCA_910580045.1 uncultured Eubacteriales bacterium | reverse complement strand
GTCATACGCTCTATGGCAATGTTCCGGGCCTCATCCATCATCTTTGTGTAGGATTTCAGCTCGCCGCCCACAAGGGTCTTGAAGCCCTGGCCGATGTCCTTGCCGATGTTTTTGGACTGGATGGTGCTCCCCATGACTATGCCCAGGGCTTTGATGGGCTGGCCGGGGAGGTCGTTGGTGTTTACGATAAACATGATTTCCTCCTTCTTGATACTGTTGTGATATTATTATAGTATTATCACAGACTGTTGTCAAGTGCTTTGCGCAAAAAAAGAGTGAGGCTTTCGCCTCACCCAAAGGTCGTGGGGCGCTGCCCCACACCCTGCAAGCTTAAGGCCAGCTTGACCGGCCTCGTTACTTCCGCTTACGCTCCGGCACAACCTCGGACTTGTCCACCGAGTGGGCCACCAGCCCAGGCTCGGCGGGCTCCCTGTCGGGTATCGCCAGATTCAGGATAATGCCCACGATTATCCCAAGACCGATATTCGTGAAGTTAAAGGTGGCGTTGCCTATCACCGCCCCGCCGATGGCCA
>CAJTXF010000261.1:261-541 GCA_910580045.1 uncultured Eubacteriales bacterium | reverse complement strand
CATGTCAATACCTCCTATATTTGGGCATAAAGAAAGCCCCAATCACAAAAGTAATTGGGGCCAAAATCTGTATTCTATTGTAACTGGCTTATGGCGTGATGGAGTTCCCAAATATGTTTTCTCCACCGCTCCCGGTCGGCTGGGTCTTTCCACCGGGCAATCAGATCATGTGCCGGATTCTGTGCCTTGTGGAGCACCCGCAGGAGCGAGGAAACATCCTCCGGCCTGATGGTAAGCTGCCTGATTTCATGCTCCACATACTCCATGCGGTAGGGGTCTA
>CAJTXF010000261.1:0-251 GCA_910580045.1 uncultured Eubacteriales bacterium | reverse complement strand
AGCACAGTCATATAGACCATGCAGGTCTGGAAGAACTCCGCGACACACTCCGCCAGCAGGATACGCACAGAATCAAAGTAAATGGGGTAGAGGTAGCGCAGCTCCGGCTGGCACAAACCGGGGTCGATGTTCCAGTTCCCATGGCTGAGTTCCTTGACAAGATAGTCCTTTAGGGTTACAATAGAACAGGGAATATCCAGTTCCCGGAAAGCAATCTTCTCTAACTGCCTTTCGGCCAAAACCTCCAGCAT
>CAJTXF010000260.1 GCA_910580045.1 uncultured Eubacteriales bacterium | reverse complement strand
ATACTCACGCTCGTTAATGCGGTTCTTGCTCCCGTTCAGCAAGTCAATCTGATAGAGGTTTTCCCGGTGGCACATCTCCATGACTTCCGCTTTGAAGTATTCCATAGCTGCGTCCGTACAGCGGTGCTTGCAGCCCTCCCTTGTGTCCGCTGGTCTTTCCATGTACGGCAAAAGTGGTACTTCCGCAATCCGCAAAGAATTGATTACGATATGCACATGAATGTTGCCGCTGTGGTTATGCCCGTCCGGGTGGGTGCATACCAACGCTTGATGTCCGGGGAAATGCTCTTTACAGAACTGCTCGCCCAACGCTTGCGCCCGGTCTACGGTCAAGCCGTTGTCTGGTGCGTCACGGGGGTCAAAGGAAATAATATAGTGGTGGCTCTTTACGTCCTCCCGCTTCTGGTTCTTGCCGTATTTGAGATTAGAGCGCATACAGGCGATTGCAAAATCTTCATCACCGCAATTCAGAGAGGAAATGAGATAGCCTGTCCTCGGAACAATCTGCCCGTTTTCATCAAGAGTGGGCTTCATGGTAAACTCGTCAT
>CAJTXF010000259.1 GCA_910580045.1 uncultured Eubacteriales bacterium | reverse complement strand
CAACACCATATTCAACCGCCTGCCCAGTGCGGTCAACGGCATGGTTACTGTTCAGGGTTTCTCGCTGGTCTATATTTTCACCTTTCACAGCTTCGCCGATTTTCCTTGTGAATGTATCCCGGCCCAGTTTCAAAGCGCGTTTTTTTGGCAAAATATTATCTGCCTTTCTGGGCTGGATTTTGGGTTTCCCTTTTATAGCGGAAACCGCGCTTTTTTCTCTTATTACCCGAATAAAAACACCTCCAAAATACAGAAAGAAATGCGTCCCAAGTTGGGACGCATTTCCAGCCTTAGTCTATAGTTTCTCGTATGCCCGCCATGATGTAACAGGCGCAGGGCAGGGCAATGGAGTTGCCCAAAGCCCTCTGTCTTTGCGTGGGGCTTATTCTTTCACCGGTTACACCGAACTCTGTCCAGCCGTCCGGCAGGCCCATAAGCCGTTCGGTCTCCCTCTCGGTCAGACAGCGGATACAGCCGCCTGCCTGGTCGTCCTCGTACCAAAAGGCAAAGGGCGCGGCCCTGCTGGACAGGATGGTGGTGTATGGGTCTCC
>CAJTXF010000258.1 GCA_910580045.1 uncultured Eubacteriales bacterium | reverse complement strand
CCCCGCACCCCCGCCAGGGGGTGCGGGGGCAGAGCCCCTGTGGCCTTGCCCTTGACCTTAGTGGGCGGCGCATCAAATCCCAAAGTGGCGCAGAACCTAACTCCCACCTCCCAAGCCCGTCAGAGGCACCCAATCGCGCCGCCCCCAGGAGCGCCCCCAAGCCGCAGCACACAGCAAGATTCCGCCAAGCAGGGCTTTCCCTGCTTGGCGGAGAGAGGCGGACGCCCTGTACCAGCGCCGGGAGGCTAAGCGCTCCCACACAATGCCGCTAACTCTGGGGAAGCACCTGGAGTCTGTTTGAACCCCCGCAGAACCCCTATTTCCCCCCGGATTCTGCCCCAGAGGGGACAAGGCCTGAGGAAACATGCTGCTAGAATAGCCCTCTTTTCCTCTCAGAGGCCCAGGAAGGCCTGTGTCCCGCCTTTTTGGTATCCAAGGGCGTCTGAAAATCCACGGGCCTTAAACGGCCTCTCAGAGCCACTTTTCCCCCATTGGGTCTCCATGGGGGATTTTTTGTGAAACAATTCCCTTTGCCTGCCCCTTGCCCAGTACCTAACGGCGAGCCCCGACCGGGGTCCAGGGGTGAGCAGTACCTG
>CAJTXF010000257.1:381-626 GCA_910580045.1 uncultured Eubacteriales bacterium | reverse complement strand
CGGACGATTACCGTCCTGCCATCGCTGGACTCGGTGAAGGATAGCACGTCATTGTAAGCAAAGCCCACCCGCTGCCGGATTTCAAAGGGGATGGTGATACGCCCCCGCTTGCCAAGAATACGCAGCAGTTTTTTCACTCATCCAGCTCCCTTCCGTCACAGTTAGCCTCGCAGGGACATCCCTCGCAATCGAACTCGCAGGGGACAGCATTCAGCGGACAGTTTTCGCAGTCACGGTCGCAGACG
>CAJTXF010000257.1:0-371 GCA_910580045.1 uncultured Eubacteriales bacterium | reverse complement strand
ATGATGATCTTGCCCTCACGGGCGCTCACTTGAATGATACTTTCGGTGTTGATGCCCGCATCCAGAAACATCTCCAGAGGCACGGACACCAGAATAAATGGTTCGCTTGCCAAAATAATCACATCCTATATTTCAAACTTCATTTGTGCTGGCTTTGCATTTTCCCGCTCGAACAGGTCATAGTTGCCGATGAGCAGTTCTTTGAACTCTTTCCCGGCTTCATACCGCTGGGCCATGGAGTGGACTCTGGTGAAATCATAAATGGGAAATCCATCGTACAACTCCCGAATCTCTGTACAATCGTTATACGAGAGCAGAAACCTGCCCTGCATCTCCTTTGCCACATCCCGCAGCCGAACATGATCGGCCCA
>CAJTXF010000256.1 GCA_910580045.1 uncultured Eubacteriales bacterium | reverse complement strand
CGTTGCTGCTCTGGGTCTTGATTCTGGAGGCGGATTTCTGCACCAGCGCCTGATGGCTGATTGCCATGCAAAGCTGGATATACGACTTGATTTCCCCGGCATGGAGTGTGGAATTAAAGAGCCGGAATTCGATGGTACCTTTGGAAAACACCGAGTGCAGATTGAGCCCATGGTACCGGCTTTCATCATAGTGATAATTCCTGCCAGACCGGCCATTGTACCAGATCGACTCCAAGGTGTCCATAGACGTGGGGCGCTTTGCGTTGAGCTCGTCCAGGAACCGGGTGTCAGCCTTGGCGCAATAGTGTTCCCTGTGAACATCCACCTTGAGGGATTTGTAGAGCAGATCCTCCTTCGCCGCCATGATATTGACAATGTTCCGGAGCGTTTTCACATCATGAGGCGAGGCGTCAATGTGAACATGAATTCCACAAGAGGCGTTGACCTTGGCCCCAGCGGAGCGCAGTTTGCGAATCAATTCTTGAATGGTTTCGATGTCCTCGTACTTGCAGATAGGAGACACAAACTCTACGGCGTAGGCGCTATTTCGGGATTCACCACGCCGGGACTCCCTGCGAATAGAAGCATCACTGACCACTTTCCATTGCCGGTTATCGTTGTCGCGCA
>CAJTXF010000255.1 GCA_910580045.1 uncultured Eubacteriales bacterium | reverse complement strand
CAATGATGAACTGCTTTCTGCCGTGGGAAAGCTTACAGCCGAGTACGGGAAAATCGGCGGCAACTTGAATCAGATTGCCCGCTGTCTGAACGAGTACAGCGCACCTTATAACGCCCTCTCCCAAGAGGTACGAGCCGCCACAGCGGAGCTTGCCGCCTTGAAGTTTGAAGTCTTGCAGAAAGTAGGTGAAGCCGTTGGCAACGTTCAAACATATCAGCTCTAAAAACGCCGACTATGGAGCTGCCGAGCAGTACCTAACCTTTGAGCATGACGAGTTTACCATGAAGCCCACCCTTGATGAAAACGGGCGGCTTATCCCCCGTGATGATTACCGCATATCTTCCCTTAATTGCGGCGGGGAGGATTTCGCCATAGCGTGTATGCGCTCCAATCTGAAATACGGAAAAAATCAGAAGCGGGAGGACGTGAAAAGCCACCACTTCGGCACTTTTTAGGGTGCCGAAGTTTTTTCTTGAATCTTCAAGAAATCTTCAAAATCATTTGGTATCGTTAGACCACAATCTCAAGAGAGGATGTGTCTAATATGAGTTATATTTTGCAAACAACAAATCTCTGCAAAAATTTCAAAGGACAAATGGCGGTAGACAATGTATCGTTGAATATTCAGCG
>CAJTXF010000254.1 GCA_910580045.1 uncultured Eubacteriales bacterium | reverse complement strand
GGAGACAACCGATTCTAACTGTGAAAACAAGCACCAAGCACTCCAGGGCAGGGCAACTGGAGTGGATGATGTTGTGCAATGAGGCCTCCGATATACGAACCCGCACAAGTGAAAGTTTCTTGAGAAATGGGAGTCGAAGGTTTAGTACCAGATTGTCTGGTAGGTAGCACAGCGCAAAGGTGGCGGTGTGGAGAGAGGAGGAAAACCGCGAGATGGACATCGGTGCTGAGGGCACAAGTTCATGGCGTTCGGTATGTGGTATGTGATTTCCAGGGGAATAGTAGAACTCAAGCAGCTGTAGTTCTGTGAATTCAGGGGATTTCAGCCAGGCGTCCACCGTGCAGGGCATGGTGTGCTTGCTCAGGTAGCATGACGGGATGCAGAGGCTTTGAACGGAGCCCTGGTGGGAGGAGATGATGGCTCTGGGGATTTCAAAATCATTGAAGAGAGATAGCTGACGACAGTCGAGATTAAGGGGCACGGCGCGCCATAGAGGGCGCCACCGAATTGAGAGGACTTGGGTGCGGCAGCAATCCTTGGTGGGGAGAAGCGAGATGATCTCCCCAAGGACGGCGTCCGGGAGATCGCTGATGCGGTCCGGACCAGACTCAACATGGTTCTCGGATCCAGTGGGCGGGCCACGGTCGCTCCTA
>CAJTXF010000253.1:352-666 GCA_910580045.1 uncultured Eubacteriales bacterium | reverse complement strand
CAAGTGAAAATTCAGGAGAAATGTCGGGAACGTGAAAGAAGTACTTCAACCGTGACAATATCATTCATGGGAATAGAAAAGACAAGTTCGTTATGAAAGATATGTCTTTTCTATTCGTATGTCCATAACTTCAGAACGATAGTCGGAATAGCAATAATAACAGATTCACATGCTCAAATCTATACGTCTATCACAAAATTCAATTCTATGTAATGCTTTTTAGTGCATATGTATGTCTCAAAGAATAGAACGGAATATAACTCAATCCTGCTGACTTTAATATTCGCTTGTGGAGCGTCACGATAGAATCGGGG
>CAJTXF010000253.1:0-342 GCA_910580045.1 uncultured Eubacteriales bacterium | reverse complement strand
ACATATACGGGTTGCCGGGATGCTTGAGGCGTTCGTGTTGGAGTAATTCTACTGCCTTTTGCGGGATGGACACAAGTCTGACGGAAGTTTCTGTTTTTGGCCGGGCGATGGCGATGTTGCCGTTCTCGTCGCGGGTGGCCTGCTTGCTTACTGAGATCGCCTGGTTCTCGATGTCCAGGTCTGACCAGAGGAGGACAAAAACCTCGCCTGGTTTGACCACTTTTTTCATGACCGAAACGCCTCCTTTCTGCGGACGAAGATGTAGAACACGGCGAACACCACCAGCACCACGATTAGCAACAGAACCGAGGCCACTGACAGCTTGGCATAGTTCAGATTCTC
>CAJTXF010000252.1 GCA_910580045.1 uncultured Eubacteriales bacterium | reverse complement strand
CATGATTATTAGTGACTTATCAGGCGCTTCCTATAGATTAAAGAACACAAAAAGCGCGGATTATGATATTATCCCACGCTTTTTGTTTCATCTTATAGCATTTTGGAGCATAAAAAAGGAGGCAAAAGCCTCTAAAATGCCTTTGTCTCCTTTTGTGAACGCACGACCAAAAAGATATTTTCGCCCAATCGGTGTGCGTATCCGAACCCTCACATCAAACTGGTATAGTCTGCTCAACCTCCAGCCCTCCCGAAAAAATCACCTTCAATTTCTCTTTGGACTCCACCACCACGCACTCCAGCGCCTGCCGCACCAGCCGGTCATCGTATTCCACGGGGTGGTTCTCCAGCCCGTCCAGGATAGTAAAAATCCCGTCCAGCCGAGATTCTGTATTCTCTTTTTCCTGCTGTGCATTGTCAAGTTGAGCCAACTGTTGCTCCAAGCTGTTTTTCTCAGCCATGAGCGCTGTGGCCTGATGCTCATCGAATTCCTCAACTGTGTCGGTAGCTATAGCCTGGAGCATAGCCTTGAACTTGGCATCGATTTCCGCTATCCTTATCTGGATATCCAGGCTGTTGTCCTCACTACTATCGTTTTTCAGGCCCATACCGATATGCAGTTTCAACGTACCCAGCACATCGGCACTCTGTTTAGCTGTGCGCATGAT
>CAJTXF010000251.1 GCA_910580045.1 uncultured Eubacteriales bacterium | reverse complement strand
ACGGAATATAAATAGGGATACCCATTTCAACAAATTTAGCGAGAACTTTTGCTTCTCCGATATTTCCAATTCGTTTACTATTCATCTTTCATCCCCTTATAAATAAAGATACCAACGCTCTTACCATATCTTTCGATCAGTAAAAACGTTGGCATTTTGGTAGAAGGTGTCGGACTCGAACCGCTACTCTTGCTCCCAAGGCAAGCGTGTTAGCCATTACACTACACCCTCTATATAAAGCCGCACTTACACGGCAGTAGTGGTCTATTCCCACCGTCAGCACCCGAAAAGCAAAGAAAGGAGATTTGTTTGCCGCTTACCCAAGGCGGCTGGTACTGCTGACGGGGATCGAACCCGTATGCCTAATAGCGAGGGATTTTAAGTCCCTTGTGTCTGCCAATTCCACCACAGCAGCATATTTACTTTATTTCTCCCAAGGAACAAGGTCGTATAAATCAACTGGCGAATTTGCAGTTTTAATCTTTATAAACCCCTTATTAACCACTTGCCATAATGTAAACTTCTTTCTTTCTACATTCTGACTAATTTGATATTTCTGACCAGAATTTGTTACACATAATACACCAGCACCATTATCAGATGCAGGAATACTTTTCACAATCTTTTCAGTCGTTTCTTCTATTTTCTTTCTCATAACTCAACCACCTCAAAATTATGGC
>CAJTXF010000250.1 GCA_910580045.1 uncultured Eubacteriales bacterium | reverse complement strand
CGAAATATCTGGCGGCCAGAATTTCAGTCCTAGGAAATTCCCCTCATGTCCCCGGTCCATAATGACTACCGATGAACAATGGAGGGATGCTTTAGTAACTAGACAACGTTACCTACCGTGCCGAGCACGGTTCAATTCCCTCGGTCGCCGCTCGTCAAGGTCACCCGTCAACTGCATTGCCTAGTACTACTACTACTACACCAGGATGAGCACAGAATTGAGCCCGTTTGTTCGTGCCTAGTACTTGAGTTAATATATCAGGCAATGCACTGGTACGGAGGGATTATCCTTTTACTCTGCATATATAACTTGTCTGAAGTCTAACTAAGCAAAATGTTTGACCAAATCCTTTCTTAAGAAATACAACAGGACAGATGTACGGCTTGAAAATTTATTGCATGATGCAGGTTATGATATTGTTTCGAATCCTGGATCTTAAATTTCAGAAAATCCAAAAGTGAGCATAAATTCTTGAAACTAAGCATGGTCACGTGATATGGCACAAATATTACTTCGTAAGTTTTTTCTTCAATTTGAGACAAGCTGCTTATGACAAGTTGCACAAATGAAGAGCCAAGGTATTTTGGAACAAAGACCTGTCACGTTAAGGCGAACGCTTTCACTATTGAAACCGTGGGCGTTTACGTGCCGCCACGAGTCCCGCTTCTCATCGGCAGGTGCCGTCCGAGCAAGCGTGTGAGTCGACGGGAGGCG
>CAJTXF010000249.1 GCA_910580045.1 uncultured Eubacteriales bacterium | reverse complement strand
CCTACTGCCGGGTGTCCAGCAAATCCGCCGATCAGCTACACTCCTTTGCCGCTCAGATTCGCTACTACAAGGATTATGAGGGCAAAAATCCGCAGTACAAGCTGGTGGATGTGTATGCTGACGAGGGCTTGAGCGGCACGGACATGAAAAAGCGCGATGAGCAAAATCGGCTCATCCGTGACTGCAAGCTGGGCAAAATTGACCGTATCATCACAAAATCGGTGTCACGGTTCGCCCGGAACACCCAGGAACTGTTAGTAGCCCTGCGCAGCCTGAAAGAGATGGGCGTAAGCATTTATTTCGAAGAACAGGGCATCGACAGCAACAAGATGAACATGGAAATGCTGGTGACCTTCCCTGGCATGGCGGCTCAGCAGGAGAGTGTGGACATCTCCGACCACATTCGAAAGAGTTATCAAATGCGCATGGAGTCCGGGGAGTTTAACTGCTGTGCTCCGGCTTATGGATATGATTTGATCGATGGCCAGCTTGTGGTGAAAGAGGATGAGGCGGCTGTGATTCGCCGCATTTTTGACCTTTATCTGCAAGGCGTGGGAAAGCAAAACATTGCGAACATCCTCAATGCAGAGGGTGTTCCACGGAGGTACGCACAGAAGAAATGGTACCACAATACCATAAATTATGTGATCAACAATGAAAAGTATGCAGGGAATGCCGTCCTCAACAAGACCTATGTGGTGGACTGCTTGAGCAAGAAGGTCAAACGCAACGACG
>CAJTXF010000248.1:253-736 GCA_910580045.1 uncultured Eubacteriales bacterium | reverse complement strand
GGAACGGCGGGAACAGCAGCGGCAAGCCGAAGTCCGGCAGTTTATCGCCGCTTGCGAAAAGCTCTATGAGCGGCAACAGGCGCAGCGCGGCTAAACCCGCCTGCGCCTTTCTCATATCCGGCAGACTTTAAGGAGGTGGTAAGACAATCCGAAACGTAAACACTGGCTACATGATACGCGCCCCCACCGGGCGAACAATCCCATACCTACGCAGCCGCCGAAAAAATACGGCGGCTTTTTTGGCGGCAAGACCGCCCTTTGCCCTTTAGGGGCAGCCGCATAGAGCGGCAGGAAAGGAGCTTTCTATGGCATTTTTCAACAGCGCAGTAGACGTATTGCAGACCCTCGTTATTGCCCTCGGCGCAGGCCTTGGTATCTGGGGCGTTGTCAATCTGCTGGAGGGCTACGGCTCGGACAACCCCGGCTCCAATGCTCATGTACGGTAAAGAAGCAAGCAACTGAAAACAACAGATAGACCGCCAG
>CAJTXF010000248.1:0-243 GCA_910580045.1 uncultured Eubacteriales bacterium | reverse complement strand
AAAGACCAAAAGACAAGCATTGTGGTAAAATCTAAACTTTTGGATTTTTCCACGAATGCCTACGACTACGGAATCCCCTTCCAATTACTAATATCTTGACATAACTAATATGATTTGTTAAAATAGAAATCGAAGTAAACAAAAGGAGGTGCTTTATTTTGCCCAAAATAAAAATTGATAAAGAATCGGTTATCAAAGAAGCCGCATATATGGCAAATACGATAGGCATAGAAAACTTATCCT
>CAJTXF010000247.1 GCA_910580045.1 uncultured Eubacteriales bacterium | reverse complement strand
TTCTCCCACGCTCTGTCGCTTATATCGTGTCGATGCTGTTCTCCCGCCATTTTTTGCCCTCCTCTTCTTTGAGGTCTATTATATCATATTTTTATTGACGACGCCGCCTAGTCAATTTTATCTTTTCTTTGTTTAGCGGCGCAAATTTTGATTTAGGTGCATTGCTTGACAAAAGGTCATTTCTGTCTTACTGTTACACCCATACGCATATCTTTCCACTTAAAACTGTTCTGCCTCCCAACGGAACCATTTTGTTTCTGGCTTGAGAATTTGGAATATCATCAATAAAGCATCAAAAACTTGTGTGGCTTGTGTTCTGGAAACACAAATGGCTCAATTGCGCGGAAAACTGGCTGCTATATGTCTGCCCATGCCTTTTCCACATCCACTCCAAAACCGCGTGCCGAGGGTTCGAATCCTTCTGCCCCTGCCATACCAGAGTCATACGAACCCCGCCACAATTTATTTTGTAGGTCCGGCGTTCGTGTTGGCTATGATGTTGCCCAAAGAATAAGGCAATTAGAAAAGCACTCGGTAAAAACCGGGTGCTTTTTCTTTTGCATATAATCCCGAGGCAGGAAGGAGTGAAAAAACCAGGATAGCGGTTGACACGCCAATGTTACCCCGCTATCCTCCAGTGCCTCAAACAAGGCGGACCGGGGAAACCTGCCCCCGGCTACCTTGATTTTAACAGAGCAGGAACCAAAAATCAAGGAGGTAAATTAAAAATGTGTATCGAAAACACCACCGAGGCCGCAATGGCGACCAAAGACCAGGAGCGGGGAGTCCTGCAGCAGATC
>CAJTXF010000246.1 GCA_910580045.1 uncultured Eubacteriales bacterium | reverse complement strand
ACAATGACGTGCTATCCTTCACCGAGTCCAGCGATGGCAGGACGGTAATCGTCCGCAGGGAAAAGCTCTGCGATAACTGTAAGGGTAAGACTGTACGAACTATGACGGATAACAGGACTATGCTGCTGGAACTGCTGGATTCTTTGCCCACGGAACTGCAAAAGGCGGCATTTGTGCAGCTTTCGGAAAGCCTGGGCAGGCTGCCAAAGAGAGAAATTCGTACTGGACCGCCGCGCATCCGGGAAACGGAAACGCCCATGTGATTGGAGGTGTTTGCGTATAAAAACGATCCGCGCTCCGCCCAGATCGCAAGGAATTTCCGGCTGAATCTTTGTTGCATATTTATTCGGAATTGGTCTGGACTTTCTGAAAAGTTGTGATATGCTTGTGGTCAAGAAAAACTCCAAGAAAGGATGAAATCCATGAAGAAAATCTTGACCACTCTTATAGCCGCCGCCCTGCTCATAAGCAGCGCCGGATGCCAGGTGCAACAGCCCCAGGCCACACAGTCAGCGCCAGAACCCGCACCCCAGGCGCTTGTACTGAATGTGGAATCGTCCTCCGAAAAACACCCTGATACAAGCACCGTCATGGAGCAAATCACGGCTGGCCTCAAGGTCAAACTGCATACGCCAGAAAAGGAAAACGTAGTCACCCAGGTCGCAAAAGAGGAACCCAAAGCCTCCCCCATCGCTGAGCAGGAAAAGGCGCAGGGACCTCAAAACAAGCCGGAAATGCGGCAATCCAGCCCCACCGCCGAGTCAAAGCAGGAAACTCCTGCCAGCGAACCGGACGCCTACTTGAAGGTAACCGTGAAAGCCACTCCCACCCCACCGCCAGCGGCTACGCCTGCACCG
>CAJTXF010000245.1 GCA_910580045.1 uncultured Eubacteriales bacterium | reverse complement strand
TCATTATACCGCCTTCTTCTTTTCTTGCGTAGGTTCGTATCTATTTTTCGCTTACTGATTTGAGTGGAACCATGATAAAATATTTAGAGTGGGACGGGGCGGGTTTCTGCCTGAGCAAGCGCCGTGGCAGGAAATCGTCAGCGAGAAGGACAAAGAAATAGGGGAGTTACGCAAGCAGGTGGATTGGTTCAAAGGGCAGTTCAAGTGACTTGGGACGACAGGCCCAACGTCATTTGCAGCTCCAAACAATTTGGGCCGTCCAGCGAAAAGAGCGTAGAACTGGAGGAACAGACCTCGCTGTTCAATGAGCCGGAAACGCTGGCAGACCTTAAAGCAGCAGAGCCTGATTTAGAGCAGATCGTATACAAGAGGAAAAAGCAGGCTGGGAAACGGGAACTGGACTTTTCTAAGCTGCCAACAGAGCAAATTGTTCACGAGCTGCCAGAGGGAGAACAGGCTTGTCCGGCCTTCCTGTCGGGCCGGACCGCCCAGTTTGGAGCTGGTGAACGGACTCGAACCCCTGACCTGCTGATTACAAACAGTGTGTGGAGCGGTTTTTCGGCTCCATTGCGGCGTTTCTGTGCCTTTCCGCTCCACCATAGCGCGGCATTTGGCCCTGAATTCTCCATTGTTTCCACACAGTTTTTCCGCGTGTGGGTCAGGGTGTGGGTCTGACAGCAGAACGGTGCGAGGGGAAACCTCACACCGTTCTGAGATATAAAATCAGCTTTTGCTCTGTATAGCAGAGAAAAACATTACAATTATTCAAAAGGTTGTAAGTTTAGCAATGATACCATACCCGGACAAACTTGTCAAGCTATGAAACCCGGCTCAAGATTTGCGCCGCAAAACAAAGAACAGGGATTAAAATATCGCGGAAACCAGCGATGGGCTTTGACGTCCCCAGTTCA
>CAJTXF010000244.1 GCA_910580045.1 uncultured Eubacteriales bacterium | reverse complement strand
ACACCAGGCCGGTCAATTTCCGCGAGAGGTACTACAGAATTTTGAAAGCCGCAAGGATAGAGCAGAAGGGCTTCCACAGCCTCAGACACCATTTTGCCACACAGCTTATAAATGGCGTGAAACAGCCAGATGGCACGATTCTCGCCTTATCACCTCGCCAGGTAGCCGACTTGTTGGGCCACAGCACCTCGCAGATAACTGAGATGTACTATGTCAAAAAAGATACAACCCGTCTGCAGGGAATCACGGACGGGTTCAATTTCTAGCCAGAGCAAGCCAACACAGGGGAGAGCACCCCGAAATTTTGATGATTTATTGATGATGTGCCAGACGGAAAGGTTAGAAACAGATGACGCCAGATGCGAAAAAACAGCAAAATACACGCCATAGAGAGCAGCTCTACAGACCACATACCACCGCCCAAAAACACAGATAAATCCCGGAATTCCTTGGAATTCCGGGGTTTATCTGTGGCAGGGGCAGAAGGATTCGAACCCTCGGCACGCGGTTTTGGAGTGGATGTGGGAAAGACATCAACAGACAGTTTTTCGCGCTGTTGAGCCGTTTGTGTTTCCAAGATACACGCCCCAAAAAGTTTTGATGATTTATTGATGATATGGAAAATTCTTAAGACTTAAACACAAAGGTTTTGGGATAGTATATCCCATTTTTTCTTCTGAAAAAGGTGGTTTTGAAAACAAACAGAACCTTCTGCATTGCGAACAATACCATAAGCGAGGACTTATGTCAGGCCATAGAATAAGTTCAAAAGTTGAACCGCATAACAAAGAGTACAATTATGGAAAATCTCTGGATATAGCTACCCGGTCTATGATAGTGATGGTCTCAACAAAAAAGATATACACAAGAGGCTGTTATGACTCTTTTCCATATGGTCCCATAAAACGTAATC
>CAJTXF010000243.1 GCA_910580045.1 uncultured Eubacteriales bacterium | reverse complement strand
CGTATGGAACATGGTTTGGATTATGAATATATAGTTAGTACATCAAATGTACTATTATTTGGAATCAACATCAAGTGTATTGAAAAAATAGAATTCGAGTTCATGTAGTACACATAGTTCATATCTATCTCTATAGTAATCATGTGGTGTGTTATTAAGGTAATACACGAATGATGGTTGAAGTTGGCAACAATCATGATTGTAGATTCTTATTGAAATAGAGAAACGAATTCAAATTCAGTTCGAATTGCAGCGGTAGTATAGACATTTGGAATGCACTAAAATGTTGGTATGAGTAGGTTACATGCATTATACAGCAAGCGAAAAAATTTAATCGGACATAACATGGATTCATACTCCCTCCTTCCATCTATATAGGGCGTAATGAGATTTTTAAGACCGCCTTTGACTATTGACAAGATTAATAGTACATGACATGCACAATGTGAAAATTATATCATTGAAAGAACCTTTCACAGACGAATTTAACGGTGTGCTTTGTGTAAGTTGCATGTCATATATCATTGCTCTAATATTTGGTCAAAGTTAGCATCGAAAAACGCATTAGGCCCTATATAGATGGAAGGAGGGAGTAGCTTTGAATAGCATTTGTATAGTAAAACGGGGCAAGACTCTCTCTTTGTGTGGTGTGAATAGTTTTATTTTTTTCGTTTTCTTTTTGGTTGAGGGAAGTGCGAATTGATTTGGTACGTACAAGTACAATATTACACGTTAGGCTTGTCCCTAAAATTCAACCCGCGCCTTGTTATATCCCGAAAATTCAGATATCGTGCTCCCAAAACTGGCGCCTTCACAACCCGCGCCTTGCTATCCCGAAATTACAACGCGCGCGAAAACTCCCACCTCCTGTGAAATCCCGACACGCGAAATGCCCGTGGTACCCCTGAACCGAAAGAACCG
>CAJTXF010000242.1 GCA_910580045.1 uncultured Eubacteriales bacterium | reverse complement strand
CTTGCCCCCTGGCAGGGGTGCAAGAGTTGGCCAAAGCCAACTCTCCGCCCCCTGGACCCCGGGATGGGCTTGCCGTCAGGTACTGCCACGAGCCGTCAGGCTCTATCCTCCTGGGCTTCTGCGCTTTCCCCTTCACTGGGCTGCGCGCTCTGCACCCCTTTCGTCACCGTCCGGGTCGTTCCCCCGGAAATATACGACCTGCCGCACTCCGGGCAGATTGCCGTATGCAGGGTCACTGTCTGGCTCACAACCTTCCGCCCCTCCCGCTGGGCTTTGGCCTGCTCGTGATACACATGCTCCATCTCGTGGCCCCGCACAGCCGCCGCGGCCGCGTCCGGGTCAATTCGGGTGGGCGTCTGATAGGAGACACTGGCATCGTCTGAGCCGTCCTGGTACTTGCGCTCTTCACAGGTCTCGCACCGGCCCTCCTCAGCCGCCTGCTGGGCCCCCTCAGCCCCCAATGCCGCCTCTGTGCCCGGTGCGGCCTGGTCTTCGGGGTAGTTGGTGCGCATCCGCGCCGCCTGCTCCGCCGGGTAGGCCCCGGGCAGGGTGCTTTGCTGGGCCAGAGAAGCCCCGCCGTTAGAAGCCTCTGGATAGCCAGCTGGAGCCGCTGCGCCGGGGAGCTGGGCCCGGGCGGCCTGCTCGGCGTGATACCCTCGGGCCCAAAGGGCAGAGCCCAGATTTACCTGCCGGGCAGCCGTGGCGGAAGGAGCCCTGCTCACCGGGGCAACAGGGGTGACTGGTGAACCGGGCTGGGCCCCTTGGGCCGGGCGGTACAGGGCATATTGCTGTATAGAGCCAATGCTGTTTAAGGGAGAAAGCATAAAAAAACACCTCGGATACAACAAGAGTTTTAGATACGGATTGGACCAGGGCTTGTTTGAAAATAGAGGAAATGACGAATTTTTGCCCAGAAGGGCTCCATTTCAAGGAAAAAACCGCAAGTCAATCTTCCGA
>CAJTXF010000241.1 GCA_910580045.1 uncultured Eubacteriales bacterium | reverse complement strand
TCCTCCCCGGAAGTACCCAGCCGTTTCCGTTTATTTCCGCGTGTGGGGTGAGCACGCGCTAGTGGCGCGTTGACGCGAACCGACCGAGCCGGCAGGCGAGAACGGGGTGTGGGTCAAAAACGCCCCTGGCACTCTCCGGTTATTTCTGACCATTTCCGCATGTGGGTCACGGTGTGGGTCAAGAGCGACGACGTCCAAATCCGTACCGCACCACGCTAAACAGGACGATGAGAAAACATCCGCAATATCCGGAAAAATATGCAAAACGCAAATAGCACAGAAACAAGGCAACACTGTGCTAAGTCACTGTAAAAGCCAAACCATTGACCTCAAGAAAAAGCAAAGAAACCGCACAGTCATGCGGTTTCTCAGACTTTGGTGGGGGAGAGTGGATTCGAACCACTGAAGGCGTTGCCAGCAGATTTACAGTCTGTCCCCTTTGGCCACTCGGGAACTCCCCCATAAGATATGCAATTTTATACAAGGCTTGTCCGGCCTGCTCAACGGGCCGGACCGCCCAATTTGGAGCTGGTGAACGGACTTGAACCCCTGACCTGCTGATTACAAACAGTGTGGAGTGCAATAAATTGGCTCCATTGCGGCGTTTCTAAGCCTTTCCGCTCCACCATAGCGCGGTATTTGACCCTGAATTTTCCACTGTGTCCACCCGCTTTTTTCGCCGTGTGGGTCGGGATGTGGGTCAGCAACCGAAAACGGACAAGAAACAATTTTACAATAGCAGAAAATAGGCGGTCAAAATATGCGCCACATAACAAAGAATACAGTTCTAATCCATGAAGAAATCATCTCAAAAGAAAACGGTCCATTTTACGCTTTGCCCCGCAACTCCGAAGGGAGCGTGCTGCCATTGGAATTGTCTGTCAACTTGATTTTGCCCGCCGGACGTGATATAATGTCTGAGATTCACTAAGGGGGGTACTTTGCAATGCGTCATTTTG
>CAJTXF010000240.1 GCA_910580045.1 uncultured Eubacteriales bacterium | reverse complement strand
ACACCAGCGTGCGCGGCGGCAGCGACGGCTCGAACCTTCTGGGCGGCAAGAACCCCGCCCAGGTGGGCTACGGCTCGTCCATAGGCACTATTGACCTTGATATGAGCACAAAGAACTATACGCCAACAGGCCGCCCTACGGACATTATGATAGACGGCGACGGTATGCTGATCGTGGGGGATAAGGGAGCGACATTTGGTTCTACGACCGGCAATAAGGAGCTTAAAGACATGTACCTGACGAGACTTGGCAACCTGGAGTTTGATCGTAACGGTTATCTGGTTGACGGTCAAGGGCAGGTCGTGTATGGTTTCCTTGCTGTTGAAAGCCCGGCCTATAAGGCGGCTGTGGCATATGGTAACACAATTGAGGCCGATAAGGGTGTTGATGCATTAAAAAATATTAAGGACATTACAGACGCTGAAATTGAGGCCGCCTATGGAGCAACATCTCCAGTTTTCTATGTCAATGATAAAGACCAGATTGTCATGTTGACACCAAAGAAATTAGGCGACGGCCAGACTGCACCCGCTCCGCCGAAATTGTCTGACCTAGACGTAACGGTGGTGGAGCAATATATAGAAGCCCCTGTGCTTACGCCTATTCGCGCACCAATGGCTAATGCTGACGGCGGCGCGTCATATCCTACTTGGGATAGGGACCCAGCCAGCGCAACTTATGGGCAGATTATTGATTCCGACCAGGGGGCCGGCCGTATTGTAAAGCACAGCGTCAGTATTGATGAAAACACCGGGCGCATCACCTGCACCACCTCTAACGGCGAAGCGGTTGTAATCGGTGCAATCGCCATTGCTCAGGTTGAGAACCCCAACGGCCTTACCCACGTTGACGGACACTATTATCAGGCTTTGGGCGGCGCGGGCCGTGTTACGCTGACTTCAGTGGGCCATGCAGTTAAGAACAGCAGCGACCCGTTGAGTCTGTTCTATATGTTTGATGAAAATGGTGATGTCATACCGGAGGACCAGAGAGGCAAGACCATTGAAGGCGA
>CAJTXF010000239.1 GCA_910580045.1 uncultured Eubacteriales bacterium | reverse complement strand
CGCCCCGCAAGATATACAGCGCGTCATAGACGGCGTTCAGGCTGTCCACAGCCTGAGCGATCAGCAGCTTGGTGCTGTCGTTTTTGGGAAATGTAGCCACAGCGTTTCTGGCGGCGGCGTGCAGTTTTTCGGCGTCAGACTGAGAGAAGCGATACCCGGATCTGGCGCACCATTTGCGGTAAGCGTCCGAGAAAGCGGAAAGAGAAATGTTGGCCACGCAGTCCCTGTGCCAGAAGCGTTTTACAAAATCTACCCACTTGAAATGCCCATTGGAACGTTTGGGCTGGGTGTCAAAAAGTGTGTTGACACCAGGAAATGTCTGGTCCAGCAGAGAGATCAGACCGTTGCGGAGGGTCACGCTGGATTTTTGGGTGCGCAGGTATAAACGATTCTGCATTTTCAGCATCTGCCGGGTCTCGTCCTCCGGCGAGTAGTCCCGCAGCTCCGCCCAGAAGGACAGGGCATAGTTGGCGATCTTCATAGAGTCGGCCTTGTCTGTTTTGACCTTACGCAGGGAGTTGTCGCTGAAGTCATGGATGAGTATGGCGTTGACAACGCTGACGAAGAAGCCAGCCTCCTTTAGTGCCAAGGCGATGGGCCGCCAGTACATCCCCGTATGTTCCATGACGATGCGAATGTCCCCGCCGATACTCCGCAGTGTTTTTGCCAGACTGGACAGTCCGGCGGCGTCATGCTCCACCTGGAACGGCGTCAGCACCACTTCGCCGCCCGGCCTGCGTACAGCCACGGTGCTTTTTCCTTTGGAAACATCAATGCCGACGGCGGTGATTGGTTCATAGTTCATTTGCAAACCTCCCAAATCAAAAATGGTTTCAACCGGCGCCCGCCGCTGCCCATCACCGATTCAGCTTGCTGTGTGACACGAGTGTGCGGTGTTGCCCGCTTCTCAACCTGCGCAAATCGAACGCCGCAATGGGAGGGCCGGCTGACAGTTTGCGCAATCGAGCGTGACAGCTCAGGCAGTGCCTCGTCAGTCCGGTTCCCTCCCATTGTAGCTTAGGTGTGAACCGCTGCATAG
>CAJTXF010000238.1 GCA_910580045.1 uncultured Eubacteriales bacterium | reverse complement strand
GCCAGGGGGCAGGCCCCCCTGGACCCCGGGATGGGCCCCCCGCCAGGCCCCGCTCCCCCTCCAGAAAACTCTTGCAAATTACCGCCCAATGCGCTACAATACTACTCGTGCCCTATCTATTCTAATCCAAATCAACAGGAGGCTTTCCCCCCATGAAACGTTCCCTTGCCCTTATCCTTTCCCTTCTTTTCATCCTCTCCCTCTCCGCCTGCGGCAGCTCTGCCAACTCCGCCGCCAAGGTTCTGGGCTCCTCTGGTGACCCTATCCCTATGGAGGAGCTCTCCCCCAAAAAATCTAACCAAAAACTGGGCTGGCAGCTGGACATGCCCCAGCCCGGCGAGGAAATCGCTGTCATCACCATGGAGACCGGCGAGGTAATCAAAATCCGCTTCTTCCCCGACCAGGCCCCCAAGGCTGTGTACAGCTTTAAGCGCCACGCCATTGACGGCTATTATGACGGCCTCACCTTCCACCGGGTCATTGCGAATTTCATGATTCAGGGCGGCAGCCCCGACGGCACCGGCACGGACGGGGAGAGCATCTGGGGCGAAAACTTTGAGGACGAGTTCTCTGAGAGCCTTATCAACATTGACGGCTCCCTCTCCATGGCCAACGCGGGCCCGGCCACCAATGGCAGTCAGTTCTTTATCAACTGCACCAACACGCCTGTTCCCGCCGAGCAGTGGACTCAGTATGAAGAAGGCTTCAAGCGGTACAAGAAGGACCCGGACTTTTTCACCTCCAACTACGCGACCAAGTGGCTGGACATGGACAAGGTGGAGAAAAACAAGGAGTACCGGAAGCTGTACGAGACCCACGGCGGCAATACGCACCTGGACGGGGCCTATTCCACAGACGGCACGGGACACACAGTGTTCGGGCAGGTGTTTGAGGGGATGGAGGATGTGTACAAGCTCTCTCAGGCGCAGACAGATTCCAGCACAAATAAGCCGGTGGAGCCGATGATAATCAAGAGTGTTGAGATTGTGGAGTACGAATAAAGCCTGACGGCGGGCCCCGACCGGGGTCCAGGGGGGCTTGCCCCCTGGCGGGGGTGCGGGGGCAGAGCCC
>CAJTXF010000237.1 GCA_910580045.1 uncultured Eubacteriales bacterium | reverse complement strand
TAAAGGAGGCCTTCTCGTTGTAGCTCTGGGTGGTGTCCAGCATGTGGCGCTCTTTGGCAATGCGGAGGGTCACAGGCTCGGTCACGATGGGCAGGGTGTTGCCGGGGTTGGTGCCGTTGACCGCCTCGGCGGAGGGCTCGCCCTCCTCGCTGCTCTCGTCGCCGGCGGGCTCGCTGGCGTCGCTGCCGGCCTCAGAGGAGCCGGTGCTTTCGGTCTTCGACTCAGGCGTGGAAGCAGTGGAAGAGCCGCTGTCCCCGCCGCAGGCTGCAAATACCGTGGCTACCATAGCCAGGCACAGCAGCAGGGCTAGAATTCTTTTCATGGTTTTCCTCCTTGATGAAGAAAGTTTTGGTTTTCGTCTTTTCAGACGTGGTTTATAGATAACCCAATAACGGGTTTATCCCTTGATGGAGCCGATCATGACGCCCTGGACAAAATACTTCTGGATGAAGGGGTAGACGCAGATGATCGGCACGGTGGAGATCACGATGGCCGAATACTTGATGACGCTGCTCATCTGGGCCAGCCGCTGGGCCGCCATGGGGTCGGTGCCTGTGTCGGCGGTGTTCATGTTGGCCACCAGAAGAATCTCCCGAAGTACGTTCTGCAGGGGCAGCTTGGAATAGTCGCTCAGGAAGATCATGGGATAGAAGTAGGAATTCCAGTAGCCGACCGCGATATACAGGGCAATAACCGCCACAATGGCCTTGGAAAGGGGAAACACCATCTGGAACATGAAACGGGTGTTTCCGCAGCCGTCAATAGAGGCGGCCTCATACAGGTCCTTGGGCAGGGTAGAGGCGCAGTAGGAACGGACCAGAATAATGTTGTACACAGAGATACAGGTGATGATGATCATCAGGAAACGGGTGTTTTGCAGGTGCAGGTTGTTGATGACGATGTAGAAGGGGATCATGCCGCCCTGAAAGTACATGGTGAACACAAAGGCCTTCATGATGAACCCGGCGCCGGGCAGGTCGTCTCTGCTGAGCACATATCCCGCCACCACCGTGCAG
Source organism: uncultured Eubacteriales bacterium (assembly GCA_910580045.1). Classification (GTDB taxonomy): domain Bacteria; phylum Bacillota; class Clostridia; order Oscillospirales; family Acutalibacteraceae; genus Acutalibacter. The sequence goes on along the minus strand of CAJTXF010000237.1, from coordinate 87 downwards.
AAGGTGCCGATAACGGTGCCGCCCACGGTGTAGAGTATGGTGTTGCCATAGCCGGTCCAGATCTTTGTATTGGCGAACGTCCTCTCG
>CAJTXF010000236.1 GCA_910580045.1 uncultured Eubacteriales bacterium | reverse complement strand
GCCTGGTCTGAAATTCGGGTGTCTGTGCAGGATGTGCGTAAAATGCCCTGAGAGGCCGTTTAAGGCGGGTATGAGGTGCGGGAGTATCATTTCATTGCCAGAGGCGTAGAGGGGTCTTGTCGGGGCTCTGGGGGCTGTTTATGGGCATTGCAGGGCGAAAAGGAAAAGCAAGAGGCGGTGGCAAGCGTTGGAGGGCTTCTTATGGCGGGCGCGGGGCGGAGAAGCCTCGCGGTGCTGCTTTTTACGGCAGGAGCTTGTGTGTGCTGCTGTAGGATACGCGTAGAATGCTCTGAGAGGCCGTTTAAGGCGGGTGTGGGGTGCGGGAGTATAATTTCATTGACAGAGGCGCAGAGGGGCCTTGCCGGGGCTCTGGTGGCCATTTATGGGCATTGCAGGTGAAAACGAAAAGGCCCCCGGCATTTGCCGGAGGCCTTTTGCTGCAAGCGCGGGGCTGCCGCGCGTTTGGCAGGGGGGGGTTAGTTGCTTACGGTGATGTTGGCAATGCCGTAGGCGTAACCACCGCTGCCCTTGCGGTCAATGCGCAGGTTGTTTACGCCGGTCACGTCGATGGTAATAGGCGTATTGACCATGCTGCCGGTCAGGTGGATGGTGTCTGCCTCAGACAGAGTGCTGTCCTTGTAGATGTACAGGGTCTCGTCCGCTTTGCCTCCATTGTCGATGTGGCCCACAGTGAAGGTCATGGTGGTAAAGCCGTGACCCAGGTTGAAGTTGACGTTAGTGTCATCGCCCCAGCCGTACTCAAAGCGCACGCCCTGTGTGAACTTTTCTCCGTTCATGAGGAAGAAATTGTTGATCGGGTCGGAGCCGTCATACAGGTAAGTGCGGGAGGAGTTCTGGTAGGGAAGCACCAGGCCCTCAGCCAGATTGGTCTGATGAACTTCGTCGTAGGCAGACAGGGCCGGCACCGTGAGGCCGTTGTTCTGTACATCCTCGGCAGTGTACGCGGTAATGTCCGCAATAGCGTAGTGGTAACCGCCGCTGCCCTGCCGGATCAGCTGAAGCTTGTTTACACCATGGACATTGAGGGAGTAGGTGCTGGTGCCCATAACGCCGATGAGGCTGATGGTGTCTACCAGCTCGTCGTC
>CAJTXF010000235.1 GCA_910580045.1 uncultured Eubacteriales bacterium | reverse complement strand
TGAAGCAAAAGAAATCGGAGCAGTTCATTCAAATATCGAAAAAAAATAAGGAAAATGCGGCTAAGAAGGAGTACAATCATGTTATGGGGCCAGGAGGGTATCGCATTTGGGTGCCTAGGTTGGAGAAGATGGAGAACGAGCTGAGGGCGCGAGGAATCCGTCCAGGTACGGAGGGATGGGACCCAAGGGCCAAAAGCTGGTGGTACGGGCATGGGGGAACGCTGAACCCGGAGACAGGGGAGTGTGTTTACCGGGGCAAATTAATTAAACCCACCCAAGCCCTTATTAACGCAATGAGGGATGCTCAACAGGGGAAGATCAAGTTCAACAGAGAGAACGACGCGCTGACAAAAGCCCTCGGGAATCCTGAACACGGAGGACGTGTACGAGGCATGGGGCACATTCCGTGGAAAATAGGGTTCCCCCAGAACGATGACCCGTACGGTTACAGAAGCCGGAAGAGAAAGATGGATCGGGAAGCAGATGTTGTGGCGCGGTTGGCATCGGAAATGGATGTGATGAAGAAAACCATGAGTGTACTAGTAGCCGAAAGAGATGCAGCTCGGGCGCAGCATGAAGATCATCCAGCGGATCTCAGAAGCCAGCAGCGGAGAAGCAGTGTGGCTTCCACGGAGGCCCCACCGGCTGGTGCAGATGCACCGACGATCGAAATTACTGCACCGGAGCCTCTGGTGGTCGAAATTACTGCACCGGAGCCTCCTCGCTACCCCGTGGACGATATAAAGGAGATGAAAGAATGTCATCTGTATTATCCTATCGGGAACATGTCCATGAAGGTAGCCATCGGCAGTGCTTTACCATGTTTACCTGGAGCACTCCACCACAACAACCCCATTCAAGATGGCTATGCTCGTGTCACGGTGGAGGACATAGTCCAAGGGTTTGAGGACCTGGAGATTGACATTGCTACACCTGAAGGGGAGAAAAGACTTGGAGATGTCAAGCGCCATTTCATTCTATGGCAAAAGAAGTTTATCAAGTTTCCAGGCGAGGCGCCAAGGACAACAAGTCCACCCCCCTACGGTGGTGGCGGTTCACCTACACCTCCGTCACGTCAGCCGACGCCCCCCAGTCCACAACGTCCGGC
>CAJTXF010000234.1 GCA_910580045.1 uncultured Eubacteriales bacterium | reverse complement strand
CCCTGCCACCTTTTGAAAAAGGTGGACGAAAACTTCCTCTGGCCCGCCGTCAGGTCTTCTCGCTTTTTGCAATATCCGCCCGCTTATCATTCATATTATCCCCCGAAAGGAGTCTTTACTGTGTATCATTTCCCCATCGGCGTTTTGCTGGAATCCTTCCTCCTCCCCACCCAGGATGCCCTGGACAAGGCCCAGGCCCTGGGCATGAACGGCGTCCAAATCCGCGTCACCAGCGGTGAGCTTGCCCCTGAAAATATGTCTAAGGATGCCCGCCGCGAGCTTCTGAAATCTATTAAGGACCGGGGCCTGACTGTCTCCGCTCTCTGCGGCGATTTGGGCCAGGGCTTTGGCGATTCGGAAAAAAACCCCGGCCTGATTGAGCGCAGCAAGCGCATTGTGGACATGGCCCTGGATTTGGAAACCGACGTGGTTACCACCCACATCGGCGTGGTGCCCACGGACAAGGCCCATCCCCGCTATGCCATTATGCAGGACGCCTGCGGCCAGCTTGCAGCTTACGCGGACAGCGTGCGGGCCCATTTCGCCATTGAGACCGGCCCCGAGACTGCCGCCACCCTGAAAGAGTTCCTGGACGGCCTGCACTCCAGGGGCGTGTCCGTGAACCTGGACCCTGCCAACTTTGTGATGGTCACCGGCGACGACCCGGTGCAGGCAGTGTACACCTTAAAGGACTATATTGTCCACACCCACGCCAAAGACGGCCGCCGCCTGCGGTATGTAGAGCCGGAAATCGTGTACGGCGTGGCGGAGGAGGAGATGCTGGGCAGCTCTTCCTTTATCGAGCTGCCCTTGGGCGAAGGGGACGTAGACTTTGCGGGTTACCTGAAAGCCCTGGAGGAGATAGGGTATAAGGGCTTCCTGACCATTGAGAGAGAGGTTGGGGATGACCCGGCGAAAGATATAGCCACAGCAGTGGCCTTCCTGAAAGGGCACTTAGAGGCGTAAGATACGGAAATAGGAGCAAGAGCCCCCTGAGGAAGGGGGCTCTTGCTGTAAGATGAAGAAGAGCCTAACGGGCGGGTTGCACCCGCGGGCCGCACGCGCAGCGCTCGGTACCCTCGCTGCGTTTCTCGAAAACGGGACCGGCAGACCGCGCAAA
>CAJTXF010000233.1 GCA_910580045.1 uncultured Eubacteriales bacterium | reverse complement strand
CTTCCTCTGGCCCGCCGCCAGGTACTGCTTTCCTACAAAAACGCGAAGTACTTCAGCCCCCATATCAGCAAAAATATCGTCCCGATACTCAGCACTGAGCTGAATATCACCAGCTGCCCTGCCAACTGGTCATCGCCCCCCATCTGCTGGGCCATTGTGAACGACGACACCGCTATCGGCGAGCCGAACAGCGTCAGCAAAACCGCCAAGTCTACCCCCCGGAACCCCATCAGCAGCGCCACGCCCAAAAACGCCGCCGGAAATATCACCAGCTTCACACTCAAGGTTATCAGCAGCGGCCGCACGCACCGGCCCGTCTCCCCAAAATTCAGGGACGCCCCCAGCACCACAAAGGCCAGCGGCGTGGCAATCCCCCCCAGCGACGCCAGGGTGCTGTCCACTGGCGTGGGGAAGTCCACCCCAAAATAGCTGCAGGCAATGCCCAGGGCAGAGGCCCAAATCAGCGGGTTGGTGAGGATGCCCACCAGCACATGGCCCAGGTTCGGCCGCTGGCCGTTGAACATCTCCAGGGCCAGCACGGCCAGCACGTTGAACAGGGGAATCACCACCGCAATCAGCACAGAGGCCCGGCCCGCGGCGGCTTGTCCCAGCAGGGCGGTGCTGATGGGGATGCCGTACAGCACGAAATTGCTGCGGAACATGCCCTGCAGCATCACGCCCCGGCGGGCGTTCTCCTGCTCGGTGAGCAGGACGACGATAATGCCCACCAAAAACTCCACCAATACCCCGGCCACGGCAAAGAGGATAAGGGCGCTGCGCATATCCCCAAAGCTGTCGGATTGGTAGATATTGCAGAAGACCAGAACCGGGAGGAAGACCCGGAAAATGACCTTGTTCACCTGGCGGGTGCTGATTTCGGTAAACATGCCGGTGACGCGGGTGATAAAGCCCACAACCATAAGGAGGAAGAGTGGGAGGACGGTGTTAAGGGCAACAAAAAAACTTTCCATAAAGGGAGCATCTCCTTGGGTGAGAGTGTGGGTGAGAGTGGATGGAGACATTATATCATAAAAAGGGGGCGCTGGCAAGCAGCACCTGACGGCGGGCCCCGACCGGGGTCCAGGGGGTGAGCGTGTGCCAGTGGCACACAAGCTGCGAAC
>CAJTXF010000232.1 GCA_910580045.1 uncultured Eubacteriales bacterium | reverse complement strand
CCGGGCCGTCTCCAGCCAAGTATTTTCGGCACGAGCGGGCTTAACTTCCGTGTTCGGGATGGGAACGGGTGGACCCCCGTCGTAATCAACACCAACTATTCTCTTTGCCTGCCAGAGTGTTGCCCCTGACTGCTTGAATATAATACCACAGCTCTCCGAAAATTGCAAGCCTTTTTTTCAAATTTTTTTGCTTTTCTTTTATTCCCCTATATATACCTGTTTTTCATTATCTATGTGCATATATCGCGCTGCCATAGGACGCAGTCCAGATTTCTCCTCCTCTCTCCGATAATTTGCTTGACTTGTGCCCAAGAATGGATTAAACTAAAGTTACTGGTTTACCATAACTTAAACGATAAAGGAGGCTCTCTACATTGAAAAAAGGTAAATTCGGAATCCTGCTCTGCTTCTATCCCATTGCGGCCTTTGCTGCCGTGATTCTCAACTCGGCGCTGTCCGCCGCTGCCCTAGTCGCTGCCGCTATCTTTATAGAGAAAGACGAATGGGCAGGGCGGCAAACCCTCCAGGCCTGGATGGCCGCTGTGATTGTCGCTTTCTTCCGGGGCCTCTCTCAGGCTGTTGACAGGCTCTTCTATATCCCCGTGCTCTCCTCCGTGCTGTCTGCTGCTGCCGGAATCCTCAGCTTCCTAGTGTATCTGGCGGCGCTTGTCCTGAGTATTTTGTGTATCCTTCGCGTCTCCAAGGACGGTGAGGCTAATTTCCCTCTGCTCTCCTCTCTTGCCTACCGGGTTTACGGCAAAATGCGGCCCCGGCCTGCTCCTGTGCAGTATACCTATCAGCCCATGCAGCAGCCCGGCGCCTATCCCTATCCTGCCCCTAATGGAGAGCCTGTTCCGCCTCAGCCCCCACAGCAGCCCTATGCGCCTCCTGTGTATGCTCCCCAGAATGGCCAGGCCCCTCAATATGAGTATACCCCGCCCATGAACCCAACTCAGCCCGTGCCCCCTGTCCCCCCTGCCGGGCAGCCCGCTCAGCCGCCCCAGAACCCGCCTCAGGCCAGTGCGCCAAGTGAGCCTTCTTCTTTTGAGTGATGGATTTCTGCTAGGGCGTGTTCACATAAGCGTTCGCACGAATCTTTTTGGTGGATTTCTGTCATCTTCCGC
>CAJTXF010000231.1 GCA_910580045.1 uncultured Eubacteriales bacterium | reverse complement strand
ACCTCGTTGTCCATGTAGTGGGTGTAGACTTTGAGGTGTTCGTCAACGGTTACGGTCTGGTCGGGGGCGGTATTGAGCATAGAGCTGTTGGTGCTGGTCTCATGAAGCGTATACTCGCCGTATGGCAGCGCGTCAGGGGCGGTGGAGCACTTGCCCTGGCTGTCGGTGGTGAGGGTCAGGGCAACCTCGCCGGGGGCAATGCTCTTGCCACCCACAATCACAGGGTTGCGGCTGGCGTTAATAACTTCAAAGGTGATACCCTCAAAATCAGCGTCACCCTGGGGTGTGCTGCCGGTGATACTGTCCCGCTTCTCTACAGCCAGACCGCCCCGCACCACATCATCCACGGCAGTGACAGTATACACCTTCCTATTCTCGCTGACGGTTATCTGCTGCTCATGCCAAGTCAGGAGCATGGAATGATTTGTCGCCTTTTCCCGGACCGTGTAGCACCCATAGGGCAGAGCGTCGTCTGCGGTGCTGGCCCTGCCGTTTTCATCGGTAGTAAGCGTTGCGACCACCTGCCCGGGGGCGTAGGTTGTCCCGTCTACCACAACCGCATTGGCGCTGCGGTTGACAATCTCAAAGATGATACCGCTAAAATCCGCATTGCCCTGGGGGGTTGCACCGGTCTGGCTGTCGTGCTTCTCAATGGCAATGCCGCCGCGTACCACGTCGTTTTCGGCGGTAAAAGTATATACCTTTCCGTCCTCTGAAGCCGTGACATGGATTTCCTCCGTGAAGGTCTTGAGCATGGAGGCATTGGTGGATTTCTCGCGGATGATGTAATCGCCATAGGGCAGGGAATTTGGCCCTGTGGTGGCAAGTCCCTGGGCGTTGGTGGTAATTTCCTTAGCAGCATTACCGGGGGCTATTACACGTCCATCCACTTCAACCGGATTGGCAGAGTTATTGATAATCTCAAACACAATCCCCGCAAAGCTGGCGTCGCCCTGGGGTGTAGTCCCGGTAACAGAATCCCTCTTTTCAATAGAAACACCGCCGCGCGTGATTTCCTCGGTCACGCGGGCGGTGTTGTCGTTGAACTCGTCGTTTGTGCCTGCGGGTATCTCGCAGAGCTTGGTAGCTGTGGAGCTTACCCGGTAGCCCTCGCTGGCGGAGATTTCCCGGAGGGTCCAGTCCTCGCCGTAGGGATAGT
>CAJTXF010000230.1 GCA_910580045.1 uncultured Eubacteriales bacterium | reverse complement strand
CCCCTGGACCCCGGGATGGGCTCGCCGTCAGGCACTGCTCTCTCCCTGAACTCTGCGGCCGGCCCGCCCTAAGGCCCCGCTCAGCTCAGCTCCATCCCTTCATAGCTCTCCTCCAAAATGTCACAGCTCCTATCAAACTGGCCCTGCTCCTCCTCTGTCAGGCTCAGCTCTATAACCCGGTTTACCCCGTTGGCATTCACAATGCACGGCACGCCCGCATACACACCCCGGCGCTCATATTCCCCTCTCAGCCGGGCCGACACGGTCAGCACGCTGTTCTCATTGCCCAGCACTGCCCGGCAGATGCGCACCAGCGCCATCCCGATGCCATAATATGTGGCGCTTTTCGCCGCGATAATCTGCTGGGCCGCGTCCCGCACCTGCACGCTCAGCCCCTGCACCTCCTCCAGCCGGTACCGGCCCCCTGACTGCCCGCACACGTCAATCACAGACTTTGTGGCAATCATGGCCTGGCTCCAGGGCACGAACTCGCTGTCCCCGTGTTCGCCAATCACATAGGCGTGCACGTTCCTGGGGTCCACGGAAAAGTACTCGCCCAAAAGGTACCGCAGCCGGGCAGTGTCCAGGGTGGTGCCGGTGCCGAAGACCCGGTTGGGGTTAAACCCTGACAGCTGATAGGTCACCCGGGTCATAATGTCCACCGGGTTGGTGGCAACCAGGAAGATGCCCCCAAACCCAGAGCGCACCACAGGCTCGATGATGGACTGGAACACAGCCGCGTTGCGCTTGAGCAAATCCAGCCGGGACTCGCCGGGCTTCTGGTTGACCCCAGCGCAGATGACCACAATATCCGCGTCCGCGCAGTCGTCGTACTCACCCGCGTAGATTTTCATGCTGCTTCCGGCAAAGGCCAGGCCGTGGTTCAAATCCATAGCCTCACCCAGGGCGCGTTTTTTGTCGATGTCCACCAGGACCAGTTCATCACAGAGGGCGCGGTTGAGGGCGGAATAGGCAAAGCTCATGCCCACCATGCCGGTGCCGACCAGAACGATTTTGCGTTTATTAGAACACATAATAAGAACCACCTTTCCGGGAGTGACCCAGTTTGTAAATAGGATGTGCCTTGAGGGCGGGGAATATGCGGGGAAGCGCAAACCTGACGGCGGGCCAGCGGAAGTTTTCGTCCACCTTTTTCAAAAGGTGGCAGGGGTTTGGGGGC
>CAJTXF010000229.1 GCA_910580045.1 uncultured Eubacteriales bacterium | reverse complement strand
TTTGCGCGGTCTGCCGGTCCCGTTTTCGAGAAACGTAGCGAGGGTACCGAGCGCTGCGCGAACTGCCTGCGGGTGCAACCCGCCGCGAACTGCCCGCGGGGGCACCCCGCCCGCCCCGCCCATCTACTGAGAGGAGTCTTTGCCATGTGTCAAGAGCTTATCACCGTCACCCAGGTCTCCCGCGCCCTGGGGCTCTCTACCCGGATGCTGCGCTATTATGAGGACTTGGGCCTCATTGAGAGCTGCCGCCGGGAGGGCTACGCCTACCGGCTCTACACCCAGGAGGCCATCGCCCGCCTGCGCCAAATTGTTATCCTGCGCAAGCTGCGCCTGCCTTTGCGGGAAATCGGCCAGATTCTGGAGGACCCCAGCGCCCAGGCCGCTATCCGGGTGTTCCAAGAACGTATCGCCGGGCTGGACGCGGAGCGGGAGGCCCTGGACACCATCCGCATCATTCTGAGCCAGCTGCTGGACGCCCTGAAAAACCAGTATTGGCTTCCGGCCCGGCGGGTGCTGCTGGACGACAAACAGCTGGCCGGGCTGACGGGCCTGGCGGACTTGGCAGAGGCGCTCCCCCAACAAATTCAACAAAAGGAGACAAGAACTATGGAAGATTTGAACAAAGCAGAGCAGGAGCAGGGCAAGCTCAGCAACGTGCGCATTGTGCACCTGCCAGAGGCCACGGTGGCCTGCGCCCACTATGTGGGCCCTGAGCCGGAGAACCACGCCGGGGCCATGATTGCGGACTTTGCCCGGGAGAACCGGCTGTGGGAAAAGGGCGGCAGCGTGCGGCTGTACGGCTTCAACCACCCCAATCCCCCGCCTGAGGGGGGCGAGTATGGGTACGAGTTCTGGGTGACCATCCCGGACGATATGGAGGTGCCCGCGCCCCTGACAAAAAGGCGCTTCCCCGGGGGCACCTACGCGGCCCATTGCATCCAGATGGGCAATTTCCACGAGTGGCAGTGGCTGTTCGGCTGGGCCTATGAGAGCGCGGAGTGGGAGATAAACGGCTCTGGTACGCCGGAGGATATGTACGGCTGCCTGGAGGAGCATCTGAACTATTATGACCATATCAAGGATACCCCGGAGGGGGAGCCGGAGATAGCGCAGCTGGACTTGCTGATTCCGGTGCGGAAGAAATAAGCGCCGGATGGTGAGCCCCGACCGGGGTCCAGGGGGGCTTGCCCCCTGGTGGGTTCTTAGGGCAA
>CAJTXF010000228.1 GCA_910580045.1 uncultured Eubacteriales bacterium | reverse complement strand
GCTCCGTGGGTGCGGGCGTTGTTTCCGCCGCAGGCTCTTTACTTTCCGAGGATACGGTAGCCGCAGACTCTGGAGCTTTCGGGGCTTCCTCCGCAATCGGCTGTGATGCCGCTGTTTCGGGAGCTGCCGTGCTTTCGGGTTTTTCCGTTTCCTCTGGGGCTTTGCTCTCCACAGGAGCGTCCGTTTCCTTACTTTCCGAGGATAAAATGCTGTCCGTGCCTTTCGCTTCGGCTTCTGCTCTGGTTTCCTCTGCAAGCTCATTTATCGTTGTGGGGGCTGCAGCAGAGCATCCGCTTACCGTTAGCACCAGAAGCATCATTCCTGCAATTATCTGTTTTTTCATAAGCCATCGACCTCCTTTGTGGCTTCATTATACGGAAAACCGCTAAAAACCGCAAAGGTAGGAATTTCAGCCCTAACAGGGATTTGCAGATATTCTTTTTCTCGGATAGTTACTGGCAGTATCAAGGGGGAGAGGTGTGGAGAGGGGGAAGCCGCTGCCGTGGCTATCCACCCATGCCGCACACCACGGGCATACCTCGCCCTCGGTGTTCGTCGTCGCAAAGTCCGCTATGCTCCGTTTCGCTCTTATGGGCAAAACTACGCCCGCTTCCTTGCTCCTCCTCTCCCCACAAAGTCTTTCGACTTTGCGGGGTCCCCAATTACCTCTCTTGGCTTCGCTGCCTTTGCAGGTGTCGGTTGTAGAACTCCAACGCCTTGACAACAAAATCCGTTTCCTGCCCTCTGGGGATAGACTTGGGAATGAGCTTGGTTATCCTCTCGTCCTTGAAGGCGGGCTTTTCTTTCTGGTTGGGCTTTTCCTCCTGCATGATGCTCTGGATAACCTCGTCTGTGAGCTTGCCGTCCTGCATAAACTTTTTCATTTTGATAGCCTGTGCAAGTGACGGCGTGGCATCGTTATACTCCATAGCTTCAAGCAGGGTGTACTGCTGTTCCTCGGTGAGATAGGAGATTTCCACCGCAGGGCGGAACGCTATCTGGCGGTCATCTACCATTTGCAGGATTTCGAGGACAAGCTCGGTTAGGCGGATAAAGCGGCGTATTTGGTCTTTGCTTTCTCCTACAAGCTCGCCTAATTCTTCATTAGAACGCCCCTTAGAGAAATTAGTCGCCAATGGCGGCGCATTTTCTTTCGGGGGTCTGCCTGCCTGTCGTTTCATTGATTCAAGCCGCATCTTATAAGCAAAGGCTTTCTCACTCGGCAGAATGGCAGAGCGTTGGAGATTGCTTTCCACCA
>CAJTXF010000227.1 GCA_910580045.1 uncultured Eubacteriales bacterium | reverse complement strand
GGGCCTTGCTGGACGGCTTGTATATGCCCCAGCCAGCAGGCTGTGTCCGCCTTGTGCCTAAGATACAAGCCGTGCGCAGGCTCTTGCACTCGGCGCAGCACCCGCAAAAGCTGGGCAATGTCCTGGGGCGTTAAGACTAGCCGCCTGGCTTCGTGTTCCCTATATCTCATGCGTAAGGGGTCAAGGGCCGTAATGCGGATACACCCGGCCTGGAAAAACTCGGCTGCACACTCCGCCAGCAGCACACGGGCCGCGTCAAAATAGGTGGGGTAGAGGTGCTTCAATTCCGGGCTGGCTTTATCCCCACGGGAAAGGTCTTTCACAAGGTATTCCTTCAAGGTTACAATAGATTGCGCCACGTCCAGCGTGCCGCCGGGCTGCTTCCCCCACAGAGCGTCCTGGAAGTCCTGCCCAATGGGCGAAGCCTTTATGCTGGCGGTTTTATCCATCACGTTTATCACCTGTGCCCCCTCCTTTTTGCTGGGATTTCCAAGCTTCCAAAAGGGCGAAAATAACGTCCTCCATCTGCTTTTGGGTGTATGACTGGGGGAAATACTGCTTCAACCTGTCTTTTTTCAACGTAACCTGTACCGCCGCAGGCTTCCTGTCTGCCAGCACAGCGTCCATGACAGCGGCGGTTAGCTGCCCATCCTGGCTATACGTCTTTAGGCGCAGGGCTTGTTCCAAGGTAGGGACAACACCCAATCTGCCCATTACCTCCAGCAGTAAGGCTTGCTCCTCTTGGGCCAAGTGGGACAGCTCCACAGCAGGGCGCAGCACCAGCTTATTCTCGTCCACCATTTGGAGTAGGGGAGGGAACAGGTAGGTCAAGCGGATATAACGGCGTATCTGTTCCCGGCTTTCACCAACTTGAGTGCCCAATTCCTCATTTGAACGAATACTTTTTTCTGACACCAGTGGTGTCGGATTTACCTTACTTGGTCGACCTGCCTTGCGCTTCATGGCTTCCAGCTTCATCCTGTACGCAAAAGCCTTTTCGCTGGGCAAAATCCTCTCCCGCTGCAAATTGCTGTCCACCATAATAAGCACGGCTTCATCGTCGTCTAAATCCCGCACAAACACAGGCATGGTATCAAGCCCCGCCAGCTCGCAGGCCCGTTTGCGCCTGTGCCCGGAAACCAGCTCATAGCCTCCCTCCGGCCTGGGCCGCACGATGCCCGGCACTAAAATTCCATGCTGGGCTACGCTCTCCGCCATTTCCTGCATCTTTTCATCGTCTGTGACATGGAAGGGATGGCCCTTGAAAG
>CAJTXF010000226.1 GCA_910580045.1 uncultured Eubacteriales bacterium | reverse complement strand
CGACAGGATTTTTAATTTTTGATTGACGGGAGCAGGCGTGACATAATTAGTCATGATGACTCCGCCTGTAAAACCCACTGCTCCCTGATGTGAGAAGTCGTCGACTGGTGTTTTACCATGGTGAAAACCAAAAGATTCCCCGCTCCCTCCGCCTTCCCGTAGATTGCATTGCCTTTCAGCCGTTTCGCCCCCTTTGCTTCCTCTCCCCATTGCTTCTACCTGGTGCCATGGCGGCGCAGCAGATCACGGAGTCCGAGGTGAGGTGCCTGACACAGGAGCTCCATGCCAAGGATGCGGAGCTCAGGGCCAAGGACGTGGAGCTCCGTGAGCTCAAGGAGGAGAGGAGTGCCATGCTCCTCCGTTATGTGCGGGAGTTCACGGAGCTTCAAAAGCGGCAGGCGTCCACCACAAAGATGCTCGAGGCGTCGGCGGCGTTGCTGCAGAAAGCGGGAGATACGATAGGCCGTCAGGGGAGCCGGCTGGAGCGCGAGCGGGCCGATCGTGACGAGGTCCAGGATCGCCTCAGCCACTTGGTGAACCAAGTTGCCACGCACGTGTTGCGGCTGCGCGATGCCTACCGTCGTGCCAGCGCGACGATGCCGGCCGTCGGGCTAAACCCGTTCGACCACCCGGTCGACTTCAACGAGCTGCGGCTTCCTGACCTGGTCTCCTTCTTCACCTATATTTCCGAGGAGCTGAGCCGTCTCCGCGTGATGGTGGGGGCTGAGCTGGACAAGGAGGGGTTGCGGGCTGCCGTCGCCGTTGCCGGGCGAATCCTTTCAGGGCTCCGTCACCGGAATCCATTCGTGCCATTGGACGCCGTCTTTGACGAGCTGGCTCCCGTCGACCGGGAGCGGGCTCTGCGGGCGGTTGCACCCTGCATCACCAACGTCGTGCGCCTCGAGAAGCAGAGGGACTTCGGTGGTGTTTAGGTGCCCTCTGCATGGGCATGTCCATGTCTCGGCGCAACATGACCGTTGGATCAAACTCAGACGGTGCAGATCAGTCACTGTAGCACAAAGCGTGTGGGTGTGTTTGGTTGCATTCTCATCTCAATATAGTTGTTTCCTCTTCGTGTATTTTTGTCAACCTACTAGTGTGGACTCATGCACCCTTCATGCACTCTGCCAAACACCCAAAAGTGGGTCGAGAAGGGAACTTTTGCTCCCATCCCGTGCACCCTTCATACACCCTGCCTAACACTATTCGTGCTTCATATGGTTCATGTTTCGTGGAGTACTGTAGCACCGTACTCTCCGTGCACTATGGACCTAGTTC
>CAJTXF010000225.1 GCA_910580045.1 uncultured Eubacteriales bacterium | reverse complement strand
GAAACCTGCCCTGCATCTCCTTTGCCACATCCCGCAGCCGAACATGATCGGCCCAAGCAAACTCCACGGCGTACATATCCTCCGTGGAAAAGTACGGCGGGTCAAGGTAGAAAAAGGTGTCGGGGCGGTCATAGTGGTGAATAAGGGTTTCAAAGTCCTGATTCTCCACCACAACATTGGCCAATCTGCTCTCCGCTTGCTGAATCAGGCTAAACAACCGTCGCAGATCACAGGGCTGGGAGGCAAAGGACTTCTTCCCGCTGGAATAACTGTACCGCAATAATTTCAGATACATAGCCGCCCGGCGCACGTCGTAATCTTTCTTGATACGTTGCCGGATGGCCTGCAATTCCTCTGCCTCTGGCGGCGGGAACAGCACCTCCGTTAGCTCCATTTCTTCTTCCAGAAATCTGTCATCGAACTGCTCATGCTGAAAGAACTTCTTGATAGCCATAAAATCTGCTCGGGAATTGAGATTACAAAAGCCCAGCTCCCGGATAGTTGCCATCGTCCGTTCCTTCATGCATTGAAACAGGTTAACGAGATTGCGGTCGAAGTCGTTGTACACCTCGAAGGGGTCCGGCGGCTTGCCCAGCAGCACGCTCCCGGAGCCGCCGAACACCTCCACAAACCTGCCATATTCCAGGGGGAACAGGCTATAAATGATGGGGAGGATAGGCGCTTTATTGCCCACCCAAGATACCGGCGATTTGATACATCATCATCTCCTTTGTACGCCGGAAAACCGTTCAGAAAACGAAAAAAGGCCGGTACCAATCGCTTTCTGAACGATTGATACCGGCCTAAAATTCTGTTATACTTACTTCATGGACATCCCGCCATCCATATCCTCGGTTTCTGCGGGTTCCTCCGGCGGGCAGTTTTCAAAGCCGCCCAGACGATTTGGCACATAGTCAGACAGCCACGTACCGCCGAAAGTGTCATGTGTCTTGAGCCTCCAGATTGCCAACCTGCCCATATCCACGTTGCCCCCCTCAAAGGGGAACAGCAGGCAGGTCAAGCCGTCATGCTCAAAGGACGAACAGTCGGTGAACTTACTGCCGTCCCGCAGGATACCTTCCTCGGCCAGCATTCCGTTGATGCCGTCCACCCACTCCTGCAAATCCCCGCCGCAGCCCTGGAGGATGAGTCCTCTGTATTGCCCATGCGGCGCAGGTCGTCTGTGGTAATATGCTTGATGCTCATAACTTCATGCCTCCCATGTCCTCGGTTTCCTCCACATCCTCATCTTCCTCCTGTTTGTCATATCCCCACAGGC
>CAJTXF010000224.1 GCA_910580045.1 uncultured Eubacteriales bacterium | reverse complement strand
GAAACCTGCCCTGCATCTCCTTTGCCACATCCCGCAGCCGAACATGATCGGCCCAGGCAAACTCTACGGCGTACATATCCTCCGTGGAGAAGTACGGCGGGTCGAGATAGAATTAGGTGTCGGGCCGGTCATAGTGATGGATAAGGGTCTCAAAGTCCTGATTCTCGACCACTACATTGGCCATTCGTTTTTCTAATTGCTGGATAAGCCCAAACAGCCGCCGCAGGTCACAGGGCTGTGAGGCAAAGGATTTCTTCCCGCTGGAATAACTGTACCGCAATAATTTCAGGTACATAGCCGCCCGACGCACGTCGTAGTCGTGTGTGATTCGTTGCCGGATGGTTCGCAGTTCTTCTGCCGCTGGCGGTGGTAACAAGATTTCTGTCATTTCTATTTCTTCTGCCAGGAATTTATCGTCGAACTGTTCATGTTGGAAGAACTTCTTGATAGCCATAAAATCTGCTCTGGAATTGAGATTGCAAAACCCCAACTCCCGGACGGTCGCCATTGTCCGCTCCTTCATGCAATGAAACAGGTTGACAAGATTCCTATCAAAGTCATTATAGACCTCGAAGGGGTCCGGCGGCTTGCCCAGCAGCACGCTGCCGGAGCCGCCGAACACCTCCACGAACCTGCCGTATTCCAGTGGGAACAAGCTGTAGATAATGGGGAGGATGGGCGCTTTGTTGCCCACCCAAGATACCGGCGATTTGATACATCATCATCTCCTTTGTGCGCCGAAAAACCGTCCAGAAAACGAAAAAAGCCGGTACCAACCGTTTTCTGAACGATTGATACCGGCCTAAAATTCTGCTATATTTATTTCATTGACATCCCGCTGTCCAAACCCTCATCTTCCTCCTGTTCATCATTTCCCCACAGGCTGTTGGCGTACTCCACAGCCTCAACACCAGCTGGGCGGTACTCGCCGCACAGAGAGCCGTTGTGGTACTCATCCTCGCCACAGTTGTACCCGATGTCCTCATCGGCCCACTGGTGGGTGAAGTCCAAATCGGGGTACATCTCAGCGAGCTTTGCAATGATTGGCTCAGGCGGCGACCAGGCTGTCTGGAACCGCAGGGACTTGCCGTCAAACTGGACGCCACCCTCATAGCCATAGGCGTTCCACTTGGTGCCCCAGTTTTTGATGCGCCAGTCATACCAACTGGTGACACCATACTTTTGCTTATTCATAAACGCCCGCCTGCCCAAATCCCAGGCAGCACGGTCGATATCCGGCCGCACACGGAGAAAGGCTTGCTCCGCTTTTTCAGGAATATTAGACAGGTCGAAAT
>CAJTXF010000223.1 GCA_910580045.1 uncultured Eubacteriales bacterium | reverse complement strand
TGTGAGTTGGGAAATCTGTGATTTCCCAACTCGACAGAATCGCGCGACTGACATCTTTGGCGGCGCTCCTGGTTCCACATACTGACTCGGGCGGGCCGACTTGGATTCTGCCTCGCTCATTTCTCTTGGAGCGCCGCCCTTCTTGGTGCCGCTCTTGGGGAACTTGCGGCTGCCGTTGGGCTAAGGCCGTGGGGCTTTGAGTCTCGTCTGCCGACTGGGTCGGTTCGCAGCTTGCGTGCCACTGGCACGCGCTCACCCCCACACCCCACCACCTTTTGAAAAAGGTGGACGAAAACTTCCATTCCGCCTGTACCTTGCTCTTACCGCTGGGCCACTGCCCCGAGCCGTCAGGCTCCTCTACTCCAGCGGCAGCAGCACTGGCTTCCGCTTCTCGTACACCGCGAACTCACGGAATCCCGCCGCTTTCAGCAGCTCCAGCCCCTGGTCAATCCCCTTCCCCAAGTCCTCTGTACAATGGGCGTCCGAGCCCAATGTCACCAGCCGCCCGCCCTGGGCATAGTACCTCTTGAGCAGCTCCAGCCCCGGCATGGTCTCCCCCAACCCCTGCCGCAGTCCAGAGGTGTTTACCTCCAGGGCAATGCCCTTCTCCACCAGGGCCGAAAAAACCTCTTGGATTTTCCCGGCGTGGCGCTCTAAATCCATAAAGACCCCGTGCTCCCCCTGGATGTACCGCAGGGGATAGGTCAGGTGGCCCAGGCTGTCAAACCCGCCCCAATCAATCATCTCCAAAAGCTCGTCCCAATACCGGGCCAGCAGGGTGTGGAGATGCTCTAAGGGCATAGCGGCAGCTTCCATATAATAGAAATCCTTCTCCCCCCGCAGATTGTGCAGGGAGCCGATGATAAAGTCATAGTGAAAGCGGGCCACAGCCTCTTCGGCCCCGGGCAAATCCTGCATGGGCTGGCCCAGCTCCAGGCCCCGGTAAAAGCGCACGCCCTCCACCGGCCGGGTTATACACATGGCCATCCAGGCCGCCCTGGTCCGGGCGCAGTATTCCTGCCGATAGGCGTTGCACTCACAGTGGTCGGTGAGGGTGTAGGCGTAAAGGCCCAGCTCCTTTGCCCGGGCGAGCATGGCAGGGACAGTGTCCTTGCCGTCAGGGGAGCGGTCGGAATGGTTATGGCAGTCGCTGGCGAATGTATGCGTCATTGGGCAGATACCTCCGGGATAAAAAAGATGGTCAGTGGTGTATTATAGCATATTTTCCCAGAAAATGGAAGGGGAAAGTAAGAGAGGGGCGAAAAAGAGGAGGGTGACGGCCTCGCAGAGCCTGGGGGCGAGCCCCGACCGGGGCCCAGGGGGGTGAGCGTTTGCCAGTGGCAAACAAGCTGCGAACCGACCGAGGCGGC
>CAJTXF010000222.1 GCA_910580045.1 uncultured Eubacteriales bacterium | reverse complement strand
GTATATTTTATAGAGACTTATATATACATTATAAAAACATCCCACGTGTTATTAACTTATAAAAGTAAATGTTTAACGGAAGTTGGCAAGGAAAATCCTGGTTGTTTTTGACTCACAGGCAAGGAAAATCCTGGTGATTGCGTACAAAAGCTTGCGAAGATTTTAAGGACCAATTTAATAATAACGCGCTCATTTTTATTTTGAGCAATAACTCGCTAATTTCTTAATTATATATATAAAAAATGTGCCTCTCCGGTTTATTCTTTGATATTAATTGCTCCTTCTAACATAACATTATATATAGAATGAGCCCAGCTAATTCGTGTATTTCAAGTAAGTGCAAATGGGCTGGGATTTCTTAGAAAATATAAATGGGCCTGATTGACGCGAAATTATTTGTTCACCCAGCCCAGCAAATGGACTGTACATTCTAGAAAACATGGGTTAAATATATGCCACATTTTTGCAGGCTGACATGTGGGCCAATAGGTCGAAGCCTACGCAGGGCGTTGTCAACTTGGTCAACAAATGATTGTGTCATCCACAGCCATTGGATTTACATCCAACGGCCGACATTCTTCTTCAATCTCTCGTCTTCTTCCTCCAGCGTCGCCGGGACCGCCTGGTCCGGCCTCCGGCGGCTAGCGGCTCTGCTTAGCACGCATCGCTGCGAAGCGCTACCCCACCGCCGGCCAGGCTATCCCTCCACCCCTCCACACCTCCTGTTATTCTCCACCGACTGCAGCCCCACGCCGCACCAGAACCAGTTATAACCCTTCTCCTCCTCTCAATCTGCGACTCCACTGCCGCGTTTTCCCATCTCCGAGTCGTTCCCGTCCGGGGCCTCGCCGTCGTCCACCGCCTCGCTGTGTTCGGTGCGGCGTGGTCAACAAACGAGAGTCATCGGAAGAGGACTGTACGTGGAGAGCCTGACGGCTGGGACCCACGAGGTCCATGGTCGCACGCAAGGAAAGTTCCTCCTTATTAAGCTGAAAAAAATGATTCCTCCACCTGACAGCTGGGACCCACCGGATGTAGCTTCGCACAGAAGGAAGTGCCTCCTTGTTTTGCGAAAAAAATTATTCATCCCGTTGACAGCTGGGACCCGTCAGATTTGGTGGCTGACTTGTGGGCCTACTAAGCGGACGTGTACGCACGGCTTTGTCAACTTAATCAACAAATGATTCTAGCAGCTGGACCGTTGGATGTTAATCCAACAGCCGTGCTCCTTCTTCAACCTCTGTTCTTGCTCCTGTCTCCCGTGGGCGGCACCGCGGCTGTGCTGCCGCGCACCCGAACCAGTCAAGTTTCCCACTCCTCTCCATCTGCGACTCCACTGCCGCGTCTTCCCCATCTCCGGGTCGTTCCAGTCTGGGG
>CAJTXF010000221.1:1151-1407 GCA_910580045.1 uncultured Eubacteriales bacterium | reverse complement strand
ATACTTTCCAAAAGAAAGTGTGTGCACTTGTCTTTTGGAAAGTATAATAATCCGAAGCCTCAGCAACCTCGCGTATGAGAATCATTCCGAGGAGCGGCCGATGCGATTTCCTCCACTGCCTGTCCCAGCTGCTCGCCGCTGGGGCTGAGGGGGCCGCACCACGGCAAACAGCCAGTGAGTTTGCAGCTTACTTCCGGCTCAGGGGGACGGACTTTCTTTGTAGCAACCTTGCGGTTCTACCGGAGAATATAGAACT
>CAJTXF010000221.1:0-1141 GCA_910580045.1 uncultured Eubacteriales bacterium | reverse complement strand
GTCGTTTTGAGTGAACTAAGCAGATGCACTCTATAAACTATCTGCAAATCTTATTATACGAGGAGAATTCATCTATGCTGAATTTCGGAACGATTGGCTCCGGCTGGATAACTGACGAATACATCCACGGCGCAAAGGACAGCGGACTGTGGAACCTCACAGCCGTCTACTCTCGCGATGCTCTGCGCGGAAAAGAATACGCAGCAAAGCACGGGGCAAAACTGGTCTTCACTGATTTAGAGCAGTTTGCAGACTGCAAAGAAATCGATGCCGTATACGTTGCCAGCCCTAATTCTATGCACTATGCACAGTGTAAGACACTGCTGAAACATGGCAAGCACGTAATCTGCGAAAAGCCTCTCTGTGCCCAGGCTGATAAGGTCCGGGAACTGGTGAAGCTTTCCCAGGAAAAAGGACTGGTTTTTATGGAGGCTATTATGTTCCTGCATCAGCCCCAGCTAAAGTTGTTGGAGCAGGCTGTGCAGAGCATTGGCGCCATCTCTATGGTCAAGCTGGATTTTTGCCAGCGCTCCTCCAAACTGGGCAGATATCTCCAGGGAGAACTGCCCAATATTTTTAATCCCCAGCTTGAGACTGGCGCTCTGATGGATTTGGGGGTCTACTGTATATACCCTGCCCTATACCTGTTCGGCAAACCAGAGAGCTTTCAGATTTCTACGAACAAAATGGCCAGCGGTGCAGATGGAAGCGGGATTGTTACAATGCAGTATCCAGATAAGCTGGTGACGCTCACATATTCTAAACTGGGTCAGGCTGGGGCTGACTCGGACTTTCAAGGAACAGACGGCACAATTGCAGTCGCATCTATTTCTCGATTGGGAGGCATCCGGCTGCTCCATCGGGATGGCACGGCGGAAGGGCTTCACGGAGACGATGAGAAGTATAAGCTCATGGGCTGGGAGGCAAAAGACTTTTACCGCTATATCACCCAACCCAAAGAGAGCCGGGACGAGTACACAAAATGCTCTGAGCTGAGTATTGCGGTAGCTGAGCTGATGGAGGAGATGCGGCATAAGGCCGGGATTCATTTTGCCAGTGATTCCGCACAATAGAATACGCAAATAAAGAGCCTGTCCCCAATCTTGTGTAAACCTCCAAAGTGATGTAGAATAGGGACATC
>CAJTXF010000220.1 GCA_910580045.1 uncultured Eubacteriales bacterium | reverse complement strand
CGCCCACATTTCCTTTGCGCGGTCTGCCGGTCCCGTTTTCGAGAAACGCAGCGAGGGTACCGAGCGCTACGCGAACCGCCCGCGGGTGCACCCCGCCTACACCAATATACTCCCGCCCTGGCTATCTATCCCCACTATCAACGGGAACTCTTTCAGCTCCAGCCGTTTCACCGACTCACACCCCAAGTCCTCAAACCCGATTACCTCACACTCTGTGACGCACTGGGCCGCCAGCGCTCCCGCGCCCCCTATGGCGCACAAATACACCGCCCCGTTGCGCTTCATGGCCTCCACCACCCGCTCACTGCGCTTGCCCTTGCCAATCATGCAGCACAGCCCCAAATCCAGGAACCTGGGGGTATAGGAATCCATCCGCGCGCTGGTGGTGGGCCCGCAGGAGCCGATGGCCAGGCCCTCCGGCGCGGGGGTTGGCCCGGCGTAGTAAATGGTCGCGCCCTTTAAGGGATAGGGCGGGGCCTCGCCCTTGTCCAGCATTTGGGTGATGCGCTTGTGGGCCGCGTCCCGGCTGGTATAGGCCGTGCCGGAAAGCAGCACCCGCTGGCCCGCCCGCAGCCGCGCCGCCATTTCCGGCAGCTGGCTGGTGTGCAGTCTAATCTCGTCCATGGCTGTCCTCCTGTGTCAAATCCAGTTCCAGGTAATAATCCTTCTCGGTCTCCCGTACAATTTGAAAGCCCAGCTTTTGGTGCATATGCAGAGAGGCCTGGTTCCATCTATACACCGTAGAGCCGGTGATTTTCTCATAGCCCAAAGCCCGCAGCCGGTCTATGACCGCCCTCATCACCAGCGAGCCCAGGCCCCGGCCCCGGTACCGCTCCACCCAAATGGCGATGGGCGGGTTCTCGGGCTTGACGGTCACATCGCCCACAGGGACCCAGTCCCCCTGCTCCAGGGCCTCGATAAAGTAGAGCTCGCCGTGGCTGTCCAGGTACTGGCACATCCCCTTTACATAGTCCAGGTCGGGGATTTTGGCCTGGTCGAAGATGCCCTCCGAGTTCTGGTAGACATAGGGGTCCTGATAGCCCGGCAGGGCCAGTTCGTAGTGGCCGTCGTAGCGTTTGAGGCGGAGGGTGGGGGTGAGAGGGACGAGGGAGGGTTGGGGGATGTGGGGGAATGGCATAATAGCAAGCTCCTTTCTGCGCCCCCCTAACGGGGAGCCAAACGAAAGTTTTTGAAGAGTCCAGAGGGACTTTTTACAAAAAGTCCCTCTGGCAGGGTGTGGGACAGAGTCCCGAGGTCTTGCCCTTGACCTTAAAGGCGGCGCGGAAAGGAAAGGAGCGAGGCAAAACACAGTTCACCCTCAAGCGTCCGAACGTAGTACCAACCCGCGCCGCCAAAGAAGCCGGTCGCGCGATTCCGTAGACTTGGGGAACGGAACGTTCCTCAAGTCACGGAG
>CAJTXF010000219.1 GCA_910580045.1 uncultured Eubacteriales bacterium | reverse complement strand
CCCTGCCAGGGGCCTGACGCCCCTGGACCGCGCATTTGGCCCGCCGTCAGGTGCTGCTCACCCCCCCTTGACCCCGGGATGGGCCCGCCGTCAGGTGCTGCTCACCCCGGTCTTGGCTCCCCGCCAGGCCCCAAAACTAGGCAGGTTTTACTGAAAATGTGGCATATTTTATTTTTTATCCGGATTCCCAAAAATTGTGTGAAAAAGGGTTTGCTTTTTCGGAGAAACTAGGGTATAATCACCGTAATACCTGGGGCAAATAGCCCCCTATAAAAGGAGTGTGCTTGTACCATGAAAATTGCTGTTATCGGCTGCGGCACCATTGCCAACGCCGCCCACATCCCTTCCTATATGAACAATCCTGAGGCGGAAATCGTCTATTTCTGCGACATTATCCCTGAGCGGGCTGTGGCCGCTGTGAATAAATACGGCTGCGGCACCCCGGTGGAGGATTATCACCAGGTGCTCAACGATGCGGAGATTGAGGCTGTGTCTGTGTGTACGCCCAACAATGTCCACGCCCAGATTGCCATTGACGCCCTGCGGGCCGGGAAAAACGTGCTGTGCGAAAAGCCCGCCGCCCGCACCTATGCCGAGGCCCTGGAGATGCAGAAGGCCCAGCACGAGACCGGCAAGGTGCTGAACATCGGCGTGGTGAACCGGTTCAACGACAGCGTGAACCGCATCAAGCAGTATATCGACGAGGGCAGGCTGGGCAGTATCCACCATGTGTATGCCAGCTTCCGGGCCCACCGCTCTATCCCCGGCCTGGGCGGAGCCTTCACCACAAAGGCCATTGCTGGCGGCGGCGCGCTGATTGACTGGGGCGTGCACTACCTGGACATTGTCATGTATTGCTGCGGCGACCCGCGGGTGAAGACTGTTTCCGGCGAGACCTTCTGCAAGCTGGGCTGTGACATGAAGAACTACACCTATGTGGACATGTGGGCAGAGGCCAGCAGCGACAAGGAGAACGGGGTGTACGACGTGGACGACTCTGTCACCGGCATGATTCGCACAGAGGGGCCGGTCATCACCCTGAACGGAGCCTGGGCCCAGAATATAGGGGAGAGCGAGACCTATATTGACTTTATGGGGGACAAGGGCGGCATCCGGCTGCACTATGGAAGCGACTTCACCTATTACACAGCGGAGAACGGGGCGCTGGTGGAGTATACGCCCAAGTTCAAAATGCGCGACCACTTCCAGAACGAGATTGACGCTTTCATTGACTGCGTGAAGACAGGGAAGAAGCTGGCGAGCCATATTGACACAGTGATTATCACGGCAGAGATGATGCAGGCGATTTACGATTCAGCGGAGCAGCATAAAGAGGTCGTGCTGAACGGCTGAGGGGCCAAAAGCCTGGCGGTAAGCCCCGACCGGGGTCCAGGGGAGCTTGCCCCCTGGCGGGTCC
>CAJTXF010000218.1 GCA_910580045.1 uncultured Eubacteriales bacterium | reverse complement strand
GCAAATGCTATGTAAGCACAATACATCCAATTACTATCCGGTACGTGTAAATTAGAAATGAACTGGCGTATTGATATATAGTGCCAGTTCATTTTATTTATGCATACCTCTCAAAAGCCTGTGATTCCCAGCGATAATGCTTTTATAAAGCGTTTTGAATTGATCAAAGGTTCTCGTTTTTTCTTGACTCGGTCCCTGCCGCCAAAAAGCTGGAAACAGGGGCATGAACTTATCAATGACGGTGATGAACGGCACGTTCCACACACTGGATTCTTCATTGTCGATCACGATCACCCGATAGGGCTTATCAATTTCAATCCCATCTTACCTTGTTCCGCCGGAGAGCATCAGTCCATTATAGGCGTACAGTTTGCTCAACTGGCAAGAACCAATCTTCATATCCAGCATGATCCTCCGGCGCAGCGGCTCGTAAATGTCCTCTCGCACGAAAGAGAGCTGCGCCTTGCGGCTCATGCTGTTGGAGCGCTCGAAAGCCAGATACCGACAGGGTCCAGCGCCAAAATCCAGCACGATGCCCTCTGGCCGAAACATACTCTCTGCTTTCTTCTGTCGAACGGCATGACGGTTCTGCGCGGCATTCCGGCCGAAGATATTGCTGAAATCTACGTAGCAAATCACGTCCGACAGGTCGCTGATGAGCGTGTCCTCCATCGGTAGCTGGTAGTTGTCTCCACGCAGAACACACATAGTCTGAAAGAGCAGCGCGCAGTCCTGCTGCTCGTGGAGCGAGGAAAGTACCTTGCACTTTTCCGTTGCTTTAGCATTTAGAGTAAAGGCATAGCCGCTCTCCGCACCTCCCTGAGCATAGGCCATGAGGGCGCTAGCAGAAAGTGAGTAGATTTTATACCTGACCTGTGGCACGGCAGTCACCTCTTGCCCAAATTATACCAGAGTCCTTTCCGGTTTGCAATATGAATACTGCTCCCACTTTTTCAAGCTGGGAGCGTTTCTATTTTACCGAAAGGACTGATGTGTATGCCAAAACCCAGCGAAAAGCTTACCGTCATCGACGGCGAAACCCTACAGGACATGAGGTTTCAGCCGGGAAAGGGTGTGTTCTTCCAAAGCCGCAAAAGTAATGGACAGCGGCTGGTGCAAGTCTTCTTTGTCTCTGCAAAGGGCGTAAGTACCGCAAGTGACGCAACTTTGAGTGGTGCCGGATTTACCGTCCCTTGCAACCCTTACAATGCTGAACTCCCTGTATTCTCTAGGGAAAACGCCCATTCAGCGTGAGCCGCTACTTTCGACCCTTGCGCCCCTGTGAGGCCACAGCAGGCCCGTGTTGGCGCTTTTCGGCGGCAGTCGGGTACGTCTCCACCACCAGGCCCTGAGAAGGGCGTTTTGGGGCAATTCTGGCCCCGTTTCGCGGCAAGGTTCAAAGGGGCCGGATTTCCCGGCAGAGGAGGGCCGTAAGGGCCTCC
>CAJTXF010000217.1 GCA_910580045.1 uncultured Eubacteriales bacterium | reverse complement strand
GCGACCGTCCCGAGCCGACCGAGGCGGCAGCCGAGACGACGAAAACTTCCGGTTTTGCTCCCCATAACGCTCCTTATAACAAAAAGGCCCGCCACCCGGCGGGCCTTTTCTCTATCCTCTACGCCCCCAGCAGGGCTTCCAATCTCTCCTTTATCCCCTCCAGGAACTCTTGGGTATTTACCTTCTTTACCTCCGGCAGCGTGGACATGGACGCCAAATCCCCTGTCATGATTCCGCTCTCAATGGTATCAATCGTCGCCTGCTCCAGCTTATCCGCAAACTCCATCAGCCGCTGGTTCCCGTCCAGCTGCCCCCGCTTGCGCAGGGCCCCTGTCCAGGCAAACAGCGTTGCCACTGAGTTGGTGGAGGTCTCCTCCCCTTTCAGGTGCTTATAGTAATGGCGGGTCACCGTGCCGTGGGCCGCCTCATACTCACAGGTGCCGTCCGGGGCCACCAGCACAGAGGTCATCATGCCCAGGCTGCCAAAGGCCGTGGCCACCATGTCGCTCATTACGTCCCCGTCATAGTTCTTGCAGGCCCAGATGAACCCGCCCTCACTGCGCACCACCCGGGCAACCGCGTCGTCAATCAGGGTGTAGAAGTACTCAATGCCAGCCTCCGCGAACTTTTTGGCATACTCGGCATCGAAAATTTCCTGGAAAATATCCTTGAACCTGTGGTCGTACTTCTTGGAAATGGTGTCCTTGGTGGAGAACCACAAGTCCTGCTTGGTGTCCAGGGCAAAGTTGAAGCAGGAGCGGGCAAAGCTCTCAATGCTCTCGTCCACGTTGAACTGGCCCTGCAGCACCCCGGCGCTTTCGCCGAACTGGTAGACAGGGTACTTCTGCTCTGTGCCGTCGGCCAAAGTGACCAGCAGCTCGGCCTTGGCGTGGGCGGGCACAATGGCCTCGCTGTTCTTATACACATCCCCAAAGGCGTGGCGGGCAATGGTGATGGGCTTTTTCCAGCTGGGGATATAGGGCGTGATGCCCTTGACCAGAATAGGCGCCCGGAAGACCGTGCCGTCCAGAATGGCGCGGATGGTGCCATTGGGGGACTTCCACATCTCCTTCAAATCATATTCCTTCACCCGGGCGGCATTGGGGGTGATGGTAGCGCACTTGACGGCCACGCCGTGCTTTTTGGTGGCGTTGGCGGAATCGACAGTGACCTGGTCATTGGTCTTGTCCCGGTTGGGAAGGCCCAAATCGTAGTATTCCAGGTTCAGGTTGATGTAAGGGGCCAGGAGCATGTCCTTAATCAGCTGCCAAATAACGCGGGTCATCTCATCGCCGTCCATTTCGACGAGAGGGGTGGACATGGGGATTTTTTCAAAAGACATAGGATAGGACTCCTTTCGGTGAATGTTGTGGGTGGGGAAGGGAGGAATGGAAGCTGACGGCGGGCCAATCGAAAGTTTTCGTCGTCTCGGCTGCCGCCTCGGTCGGCTCGGGACGGTCGCCACT
>CAJTXF010000216.1 GCA_910580045.1 uncultured Eubacteriales bacterium | reverse complement strand
GGGTGTAGGCGTAGCGCCGGGAGTGGGGGTGCCGCCTGGGGTGGGCGTGCCGCCTGGGGTGGGAGTACCGCCGGGGGTGGGTGTACCCCCCGGAGTGGGTGTGCCCCCTGGGGTGGGGGAACCATCCGGCCCGGGCGAGGGAGAGGTACTGGGGCCCGGGGTGGGCGTGGGCGTTGCGCCGGGCATGAGGCAGTTGAATTCTACAACTGTTGTATCCTCGAAGTTCACGCCTCTCAACTTTTTCCACTGGCTCTCGCTGCCCCCATAATGGATGACACTGCCGGGCTTATAGAGAGAGTTCATAAACGCATAGGGCGCAATGTAAGTCAGAGTTTTGGGTAGGTAAATCTCTGTCAGCGTGTGCACATCGAAGAACGAAGCATAGGGCAGGACCGTGATGCCCTCGGGAATCACCACCGAGGTCAGTGCACATTCAGAGAATGTTTGCGCGACTTTGTTCTCTGGATCGTTCTTGTATTTATCCAGAATTTCCAATGTAAGGCCCCCGTGAAGGTTGACTTCTTTCAGGTTCTTACATTTATGGAAGGCAGCGCCCCCAATGCTCTTCACATTCGTTGGGATGGTGATTGAGGTCAAACCGCTTTCGGAAAATGCATACTCCCCAATCTTTGTTACCTTAGAGGGAATCTCAATGGAGGTCAGGTTTTGACAGTCAAGGAACATTTTCTCCGGGATGGCGGTCATGTTCTTCGGCAGCTTGATTGAAGTTAGGTCGCAGCTGACAAAGGCAGCTTCTCCCACTGAGGTAAGGCTCTCAGGTAGGACAACGGATTCTAGGGCACAGTTGGAAAAGGCATACGCACCCAAAGTTTTTAACCCATTAGGCAGGTTAATGGAGGTGACTTTGGTTCCCCCAAAACTGTGTTCCCCGATGTAGGTGACTGTACTGGGAACATTTATGCTGGTGAGTTTGCCGCAGCGCTGAAAAGCACCGTATCGAATGGTGGTAACCCCTTCCGGGAGAACAACTGTGGTCAATGCGGGAAGTTCGAACAGGCACCGGCTGGGAATGTTTTTGGTGCCAGGGGCAAAGGTGACTTTTTCCAACTTGGGGCATTTGGTAAATATGGGGGTGCCCACCTCCGGGTTGGGGTAGTCCTCCGCTTTTTTGTCCCAGTTAGCCACAACATCCGCGGTCAGCACCGCCTCGGTAAGGTCAGGGCAGTTGTTAAACGCACCTTTGGAAAATCCGCCCACCAGCTGGGAAGGCACAGCGGCCTTAGACCCGCTTCTGAGAGCGCGAGCGGGGGATTCCTCGCAAAGCAGAATTTCGATTTTGCTTCCGCTGAAAGCGTCATCATTCACTGCGGTACTATGGGGGATGGCAATGGTGCCGCTCAGGCCAGTACAGTTCTGAAACGCACCCTTCCCAATGCTCCGCAGTCCTTCCGGGAACACAATGTCCGGGCTGGGGACAGGGGTCGGCTCTGGGGTAGGTTCAGGGG
>CAJTXF010000215.1 GCA_910580045.1 uncultured Eubacteriales bacterium | reverse complement strand
AAGTCAACTCTACGCCCCTGGACCCCGGAATGGGCTTCCCATTAGGTGCTTATTTACTCTATACTCAAAACTTTTCTTACATTATTTCAGAAAGGATGCTTCAAATGGAAAATTTCCCCTTCTTCACCGCCTCATCCAAAATTCTCGCTCTGGCCGAGAAAGCCCAAGCCCGGGCTGCCAGTCAGTTTGCGCAAATCAACACCACCCAGCGCTGGAATCAGCAGAAAATGCTGGCTGCTTTCCAGCGGGCCCGGGTCAGCGAGAGCTGCTTTGCCGCCAGCACTGGCTATGGCTACGATGACCGGGGCCGGGATGTGCTGGATGAAGTCTACGCCCAGGCCTTTGGCGCTGAGGATGCCCTGGTACGCTATAATTTCGTCAGCGGCACCCATGCCCTCACCGTGGCCCTGTTCGGCGTGCTCCGTCCAGGGGATACGGTCCTCTGCGCCACCGGCACCCCTTATGACACCATCCAGGGCGTGTTCGGCCTGCCTGGCCGGGAGGAGCCCGGGTGCCTGAAGGAGTTCGGCGTGGTCTATGAGCAGGTGGATTTGCTCCCCAACGGCACGCCTGACTATGCTGAGCTGGAGCGGGAGATTGCCTCTGACTGCAAAATGGTGTACATCCAGCGTTCCCGGGGCTACAGCCTGCGGCCCTCCATGAGCGTGGCGGAGATTGAGAAGCTGGCGGCTTTTGTGAAAAAGAAAGCGCCGGGCTGCATTGTCATGGTGGACAACTGCTACGGCGAATTCATTGAGCGGGAAGAACCTGTGGCCCGGGGCGCGGATTTGATGGCAGGTTCGCTGATTAAGAACCCAGGGGGCGGCGTGGCGCCAACAGGCGGGTACATTGCGGGCCGGAAGGATTTGGTGGAGCTGTGCTCCTACCGGCTGACCACCCCAGGCACAGGCCGGGAGCTGGGCTGCACTCTGGGCCACAACCGGGAGCTGTTCATGGGGGCTTTCCATGCGCCCTATGTGGCGGGGGAGGCACTGAAAACAGCGGTGTTCGCCTCAGCGCTGTTCAGCGAACTGGGCTTTGCGGTGACCCCCACCCCGGAGGAAGCCCGCACGGACATTATCCAGGCCATTGAGCTGCGGAGCCGTGAGGCCCTGATTGCCTTCTGCCGTGGGATACAGAAAGCATCGCCGGTGGACGCGTTTGTGGTGCCGGAGCCCAGCCCCATGCCGGGGTATGACAGCGATGTGATTATGGCGGCTGGGGCGTTTACCCTGGGGTCGTCTATTGAGCTGTCGGCGGACGGGCCGCTGCGGGAGCCCTATGCGGTCTGGATGCAGGGCGGACTCAATTATCCTAGTGGGGAGTTAGGGGTATTGCTGGCAGCGGAGGAGCTGGAAAAAGCAGGGTTGGTGTAATCGGATAGAGCTGCCTGACGGCGCGGGCAGGGGCCAGCGACAAGAAGACTGGTATAGGCGGCGACCGGGGTCCAGGGGCGTAGAGTTGGCTTTAGCCAACTCTTGGC
>CAJTXF010000214.1 GCA_910580045.1 uncultured Eubacteriales bacterium | reverse complement strand
GTTATAGCCCAACCGCTCCGCATCCTCACGGTGTAAGCTGATGACGTGTGTCCAGATGATGCCCTTGTGCTGGCCCACTTCCTCGGCGACCGAATCCAAATCTATTTTGTCATCGGTCTGACTAAAAAGGCCATGACTTCCAAGCTTTTCCACCCCATGGCGCTCTGCCATATAGCTGACCAGCTTGTCCAGTTCGCCAATGCGGTCAGCGTTGCGCTCAATAAAAGCATCGATGAACTCGCTTGCGTTGCTCCTGGTGGGAGAACTCTCGTAGTCATGGTACTCACCATAGTCCTTGGCAGACGAGTCAAACTTGAGGATGTCCTGCACTAATCGTTGCTGACGAACAGTGGCAGGAGCGTTGTCAATGCCCTCAGCTACCTTTTCCACCCCCTCACGAGTACCCATATATTTCACAAGATTTGTCGCCGAGCGTTTCGGAGAGTTCCGCATATACCTGCTGGTAACAATTATTTTTGCCATAATCAGTCGCCCCCGTTCTGCCACTCATCGGCATCCTCAAAGGTCAGAATCCCATTTGTCCGCGCTACTTCCTGGGCAACATTGAGCCGCACCGTGTCCAGAGATTCATCGGAAATATCATTGACCGCCGCCGTGATATTGCTGTTGATTCCAATTTCCACCGCCAGCTTGAACAGTATTTCGCACACATCTCTGCCGAGGGAACGCACCTCGCTCTTGATTGCCCCTGCCAACATCGGAGCCAAGTAATTGATGTTTTTCTGCTGCCTGAGATAACCGATGTAGAACTCAATCGCCTTGCAAACGAAGTCCCCTTTCGAGGTGGCGTTTGCCGCCGCCAGCATTTCCTCTATCTCTGCGACCATCGATGGCCGCATCCAGTACGCATATTTTTGCTTTTTTTCGCTCAAAAGCGCTCCTTTCCGACCGACCCCTGATTTCAGAGGCCGGTAATCCCTGATTTTTCCCCAACGACCGGCTCTGCCGGACGATGTGAACTGCGCGGTAGACCCCGCGCTTTAACCTGCTTGTCTTTTTGACCGTTTTCAGTGTCCTATTTGGCTGGATATTATTCCACAATCCTGCATATTTCTCCTTGCTTTGATATGGTGGCTGCTGCCCTCACAAATCGTCACAAATGCCCCAGAATGGCGTTCTGAGCCGGTTGCCACTCACTTCCCTCGACCCCGGCCCAAATCGCCTGACACGGCCCTCACAGGGGCCATAAACGCTTACCTCGCTGTTTGGCACTCATTGCGGTATTTGACCGCCCCATAAATGGGAAGAATCGTGAAAACCAAGTTGCCATTCCGAACCTGCCCACTGGCACACTCATACGTTGTCGGCTCCGTCAGTATGAGTGTCTTGCACTCAAGCTCCCGCACATATTTCCTCACCGTATTTTCGCTCATGCCAACGGCAATGCCAATAGTTTTGTAGCTTGGCCAGCATTTGTGCGACTTCCTGTCCTCGCAATACATGAGGTAGGCGTAGACAGCCAGTTCACCTGCTGACAATCCTAAAGTGAAAATAGCGTTAGGCAGAGGAAAGAAATTCTTTGCTCCGCTGCATGACTCTCTCAAGAAAGTATTC
>CAJTXF010000213.1 GCA_910580045.1 uncultured Eubacteriales bacterium | reverse complement strand
CTGGTCTCGCCTGCCGGCTCGGTCGGTTCGCAGCTTGTCTGCCACTGGCAGACGCCCACCCCAAACCCCCGCCAGGGGCCAAGAGTTGGCCAAAGCCAACTCTGCGCCCCCTGGACCCCGGTCGGGGCTCACCGTTAGGCTGTGCTGTCCCGCGCTGTCAGGCTTTTTCCCTCAGCAGGCACACTGCCTGGGCTGCCATACCCTCTTCCCTTCCAGTGAACCCCAGCCCTTCCTCTGTGGTGGCCTTCACGCTCACCCGGCCCACGTCTATCCCGCAGGCCCGGGCAATATTCTCCCGCATCCTGGGAATATGCGGGGCCAGCTTGGGCCGCTGGGCCATCAGGGTGGCGTCAATATTGCCAACCGCGTACCCAGCCTCCCCCACTGCCCGGCAGACCTCTGAGAGCAGTTTCAGGCTGTCCGCCCCCTGGTACCGAGAATCGTTATCCGGGAACAGGTGCCCAATATCCCCCAGCGCCGCCGCACCCAGCAAAGCGTCCATCACCGCGTGGGCAAGCACGTCCGCGTCGGAATGGCCCAGCAGGCCCTTCTCAAAGGGGATACGCTCCCCGCCCAGAACCAGCTCCCGGCCTTCCGCCAGCTTATGTACGTCATAACCGCTTCCAATGCGCATGGCATTCTCTCCCTTCTCCTGCTCCACCAGGGCCCGGGCGCAGAGCATGTCTGACCGGGTGGTGATTTTCAGGTTGGCGTAGTCGCCCTGGGTCAGCCGGACCCGGGCCCCGGCCGCCTCCACCAGCTGACAGTCGTCTGTATAGCTCAGGCCCCGGGCCCGGGCCTTCTCCGCCGCGTAGAGGTACAGCTCCCGCCGGAAGGCCTGGGGGGTCTGCACCTGGAACAGCCGGGAGCGATCCGGGGTGCTCTCCACAAAGCCCGCGCTGTCCGCCAGCTTGCAGGTGTCCTTGCTGGCCACAGCGGCAGTGGCCGCGCCGTACTCCAAAGCGTCCCGGCACACAGCCTCCAAGGTCTCCCGGCTGAGCAGGGGCCTGGCCCCGTCGTGAATCAGGATATAATCGCTGTCCCGCTTCAGGGCCGTTACCCCATTCCATACCGAGGCCTGCCGGTCCTCTCCGGCAGGGGCAAAGATAAGGGTCTGCCCCCTGCCCCGCCGGGCTGAGAGCTCCGCGGCCAGGCGGCTGATTTCGTCCATCTCCGCCTCCCGGCAGACCAGGCAGACCTCCCGGATAAACTCACTGGACAGCAGGGTCTCCAAAGACCAGGCCAGCACAGGCCTGCCGCCCAGCTGGCCCAGCACCTTAGAGCGTCCGCCGCCCATGC
Source organism: uncultured Eubacteriales bacterium (assembly GCA_910580045.1). GTDB lineage: Bacteria > Bacillota > Clostridia > Oscillospirales > Acutalibacteraceae > Acutalibacter. The sequence goes on along the minus strand of CAJTXF010000213.1, from coordinate 297 downwards.
GGGTCGAGCTGCCCCCAGCCGCCAAAACAGCGCTGAAAAACTCGTTCACAGTGTTACCTCCTTTTTCGGGCAAAGGCTTTGTGAGCTGTGTTAACTATAGCACACCTGCAATAAATAATCCAGGAGTATTTTGACTTTTTCCTGGTTATTTCTCCCGATTTTTCCAAAACCCATTGATTTGCCCCCAGGCGGTATGATATACTTTTTTAAGAGTGGGCAACAGAGCCTAAAGGTAAGCCCATCCCGGGGTCAAGGGGGTGAGCGTGTGCCGGGTACTTGGCTTCGCCAAGTACAGCA
>CAJTXF010000212.1 GCA_910580045.1 uncultured Eubacteriales bacterium | reverse complement strand
AAGCGTTCCCGCAAACTGCCGCTTGCGGTTGGGAAGCTGTTGACTGTCAGGCCCTAGACCTTACTGTCAGCTCCCGTTTTCTGAGGTCAGCGGCAGTGTGGGGGGACGCTTAGCCTCCCAACGTCTGTGCTGGGCGTCCGCCTCTCTCCGAAAGTCAGGAAAGCCACACTTTCCTGACTTTCGGAATCTTGCTGTGTGCTGCGGCTTGGGGGCGTTCCTGGGGGCGGCGCGATTGGGTGCCTCTGACACACTTAGGATAGGGGAACTAGGCGCTGCCTCTCTTTGGGATTTCTGGCGCCGCCCACTAAGGTCAAGGGCAAGGCCGCAGGGGCTCTGCCCCCGCACCCCCGCCAGGGGGCAAGCCCCCCTGGACCCCGGGATGGGCCCGCCGGAACGCTTGTGCTTTTTCACGTCGGCTCCACATTCGCGCTTCTGGATATATTCAGCAGCACCCCCATCTCTCCCAACAGCATCAGCAGCGCTGTGCCCCCTGAACTGAAAAACGGCAGGCTGATTCCTGTATTCGGGATGGTATTCGTCACCACGCAGATATTCAGCACCGCCTGCAGCCCCACCTGGAACGTCAGCCCCAAGCCCAGCATCATCCCGAATCTGTCCCGGGCGTGCAGGGACACGTACACCCCCCGCCATATCAGCAGCGCGAACAGCAGCATGATGACCAACGCCCCCGCCATGCCCAGCTCTTCACAGACAATGGCGAAGATGAAGTCGTTCTGGGGCTTGGGCAGGTACATATATTTCTGCCGGGACTGGCCCAGCCCCACCCCGAAAAAGCCCCCCGAGCCAATGGCGTACAGGGACTGCCGGGTCTGCCAGGTCTCCTCTGACTCGGTGTTGAAGGGGTCCAGCCACACCTGGATGCGCCCCATCTGATAGGTGCCGCCCTCGCCGCTCTCGTCCTTGCCGCCCAGGGTCAGGTACAGCCCCAGCAGCAGCACCACCGCCGCGCCGCCTATCACAAACCACCGGGGCTTTGTGCCGCCGATAAACATCATGATTGCCCCCAGGGCCAGCACAATCAGGGTGCCGGACATGTGGTTCTCTAAAAATATCAGCGCCGCGAACAGCAGCAGCACCCCCCCAAAGGGCAGCACCCCATACTGAAAGGTATGCATCTTGTCCGCATACACGGAAATCATGTGGGCGAACAGCAGAATCACCGCGAACTTGGCTATCTCTGAGGGCTGGAACTGCACCCCCAGGTTCAGCCAGCGGTAGGCCACGCCCTCTGGGGGGGCGATGGACTCCATATGCAGCACCCGGCCAAACAGCAGCACCATCAGCAGCAGCACCACCGTGACCACGGCCACAGGCAGGGCTAACTTGTGGTAGTTGTGGTAGTCCAGGGCAGAGGCGGCCATCATGGCCACAAAACCGGCAGCGGCGAACCGGGCCTGGCGGGCGATGTAGTGATAGCTGCTGCCCTCCCGGTAATAGCTGTCCGCGTAGCTGGCGGAGAAGAGCATCACCAGGCCCACGCCCAGCAGCACCATAATAAAGACGAAAAGGGGCATATCAAAGCCCCGGCTCACGTCGAACACGCCGAACTTGACCTTTCTCCGGCGGCGGGGAGCCCGGGGGGCCCGGGGTGTACGGGGAGCGCGG
>CAJTXF010000211.1 GCA_910580045.1 uncultured Eubacteriales bacterium | reverse complement strand
CACCAGGGGGCAAGCCCCCCTGGACCCCGGTATGGGCCCGCCGTCAGGCCCTTATCCTATCTTGCCCACATTTCCTTTGCGCGGGCTGCCGTTTCCGTTTTTGACAGGCGTAGCGAGGGTACCGAGCGCTACGCGAACCGGGTCCAGCGTCACGCTGGCTTGACATTCTTTCGGTAAAGAGGTAAAATAACAAAATACGAAAAGGAGGTCTCACCATGCAGCGTCTCAACAAAGAAAGCCCTCAGAGTACTACCATCCAGGAACTCTGCGCTGAGTTCCGCAGCAATAACGCCATCCCCCGCGCTCAATTCGAGCGCTTTGACGTGAAACGCGGCCTGCGCAACGCGGATGGCACCGGCGTTATGGCCGGGCTCACCCATGTCTGCAATGTCCATGGCTATCTTATCGACGACGGCGACAAAATCCCCGATAAGGGCCGCCTGACCTACCGGGGCATCAGCATTGAGGATATTGTGCAGGGCTGTCAGGCTGAGGGCCGCTTTGGCTTTGAGGAGGTGGCCTGGCTGCTGATTTTCGGCAAGCTGCCTGACCAGCGCCAGTATAAGCGCATGTGTGATTTGCTCTACGACAACCGGGAGCTGCCTGAGTATTTTCCCGAGGACATGATTCTCAAGGCCCCGTCCCGGGATATTATGAACAAGCTGTCCCGCTCTGTGCTGGCCCTCTACAGCTATGACGACGACCCGGAGGATTCCTCCCTGGAGAACAACATGCGCCAGGGCATTTCCCTGATTGCCCGGATGCCCTCTATCATGGCCTATTCCTACCAGGTCAAGCGCAGGCATTTTGACAAGGAGAGCATGTTCTTCCACCCCTACGAGCCCGGCCACCGCACGGCAGAGGCCATCCTCAACGCCCTGCGGCCGGACAGGCAGTTTACCCATGAGGAGGCCGTGCTGCTGGACTTGTGCATGATGCTCCACGCGGAGCACGGGGGCGGCAACAACTCCACCTTTACCACCCGGGTGCTCACCTCAGCCGGGACGGACATCTACTCAGCCATTGGGGCGGCGGTGGGCTCTCTGAAAGGCGTGCGCCACGGGGGGGCAAACCACCGGGTCCGCCGCATGATGGAGGACATTATGGCCAACGTGGCTGACTGGGCGGACGAGGACGAGGTAGAGCGGTACCTGGAGAAAATCCTTCGGGGCGAGGCGGCGGACGGCAGCGGGCTGATTTACGGCATGGGCCACGCCATCTACACCTTGTCCGACCCGCGGGCGGTTATATTGAAGCGCGAGGCGAAAAAGCTGGCGGAGGAGAAGGGGTTTGGGAAAAAGCTGGCCCTGTATGAGCTGGTGGAGAAGCTGTCGCCCCAGGCTTTTTTGAAGGTGACAGGGAACGAGAAGGTCATCAGCGCGAATGTAGACTTTTACTCTGGGCTGGTGTATGAGATGCTGGGGATACCGGAGGACTTGTTCACGCCCATGTTTGCGGTGTCGCGGATAGCGGGATGGTGTGCCCATAGGATAGAAGAGCTGACCACAGGGGGGCGGATAATGAGGCCGGCGTATCGGGCATTGCCGGTGAAGCAGAAGTATGTGCCGCTGAGGGAGCGGGAGAAGGGGGAGTAGCAGTACCTAGCGGCGGGCCAGAGGAAGTTTTCGTCCACCTTTTTCAAAAGGTGGCAGGGTTCGGG
>CAJTXF010000210.1 GCA_910580045.1 uncultured Eubacteriales bacterium | reverse complement strand
CCCCTGGACCCCGGGATGGGCTCGCCGTCAGGCCCAACCTCAGGCCCCCCTATTCTCCCTCAAATACGTGGCCTCCAAGTCCGCCAAGTGCAGCTTTACCGCCAACGGGTACTTATCATACGCATTACTCAGCGCAAAACTCCCGCCTTTCACCGCCTCGTCAAAGCCCCCCATATGCCACCGGATTGCCACTGCCTCCACTGGCTTCAGCCGCACAAACCTCTCTATCAAATACACCGACTTCTCCCCGTGCCCATAGGGGAACGCGTCCTCCACCCCATAGAACGGCACCTTCTCCCACTGGCCCGTTTTATCGTTCTTCTGGTTCCTGGTGCTCACCTTATAGAACTGGGCCTTGCACACATCGTGGAGCAGGCCGCACAGGGCAAAGCTCTCCTCATTGTCCCCCTCCTCAAAATATTTCTCCCGCAGCACTTTATATACATTGATGCTGTGGCTGGCCAGCCCCCCCTCCCAGGCGTTGTGGAAGCGGGTGCTGGCCGGCGCTGTAAAAAAGTCTGTGCCCGAAAGCCAGCTCAGCAGCTTGGCGCCCCCTTCCCGGGTGACGTGCCTGCTGAAAATCTCGCTGAACTCTTTCTGATAAGCATTTTCCTGGGGCATAACTCCAATTCCTCCTTCAATCTCTCTGTCCGCTTTTCCTCTGTGGCGCTATACTGTGCGGAAGCCTTTGCCGATAATCTCGCTGGTGTTGGTGATGAACATAAAGCACTGGGAATCAATCTGCTTGCAGCGCTGGCGCAGGTGCAGGGCCTCGCCCCGGCGGCAGGCAATCAGCACCACCTTCCTGTCCGAGTGGGAGTAGGCCCCCACCGCGTCAATCACCGTGCAGCTGCGGTTCATGTCCTTGATAATATAGTCGCAGATTTCCTGGGGCTTTGAGGTGACAATGGAGAAAAACTTGCACAGGTTGATGCTCTCAATCACCGAGTCCACCACAAAGGCCTTCAAAAACAGGCCCAGCAGGGAGAACAGCCCCGTGCGCACCCCAAACACCCAGAAAGAGGTGAGCACAATCAGCCCGTCGCTGACAAACAGGGCCTTGCCGATATCCTCTATGCCGGAATATTTTTTCAGAATCATGGCCACAATGTCCGTGCCCCCGCTGGAGGCGTTGTTGTTGAACAGCAGCGCCGAGCCCACCGCGGGCAGCATAATGGCAAAGCACAGCTCTAAAAGGGGCTGGTCCGTAAAGGGGCTGGTCATGGGGAAGAACTTCTCCATAGCCCAGGTCTCCAGGGAGTAGGCCACGCTGCAGTAGGCGGTCCAAAAGCCGAAGCCCCTGCCCAAAAACAGGAAGCCCACCACCAGCAGGGCCATGTTGATAACCCACATCATCACCGCCGGGGAGAGCCACTCCACGGGCACAGCCCGGCCCAGCAGGATGGCCAGGCCGCTGACCCCGCCGGTGGTGAAGTTGTTGGGAAACTTAAAGAAATAGATTCCCAGTGAGAGGATAAAAACCCCCAGGTTGATGATAGCAAACCGTTTGAGCCCCTCGCGGGAAAAGAATTGGCGGGGCTGTGTCTTCGCGTCGTCGTTCATGTGAATTGCCTCCATATTGTCCGTTCTTTTGGGATATTTTAACACTGATTGCGGCAATTTACAAGCGGTTTCCACAAAAATTAAGATACCTTTTTTTGAAAATGGGGGGCGCAAAAAAGGGGAATGGGGAGCATGGGGC
>CAJTXF010000209.1 GCA_910580045.1 uncultured Eubacteriales bacterium | reverse complement strand
CCTCGGGGACTCTGTCCCCGAACCCCTGCCAGGGGCCTAACGCCCCTGGACCGCGCAACTGGCTCCCCGCCAGGCGCATCGCGCCCGCTAGGCCCCCTGCTTACACAATCTCTCCTTTATCTCCCCCAATATGCACCCCGGCACAAAGTGGGAAATATCCCCCCCGAACCCTGCCACCTGCTTGACCATGCTGGAGCTTAAAAACATATACTCCGCGTTGGTCGACAAAAACATGGTCTCCAGCTGGGGGTTCAGCTTTTTATTCGTCAGCGCCTGCTGGAATTCGTACTCAAAATCCGTCAGCGCCCGCAGGCCCTTGACCACCACCGGCGCGCCTTTGCGCCGGGCATAGTCCGCCAAAAGCCCTTCTACCCTGTCTACCTCCACGTTGCCAATCCCCTCTGCCGCACACACCCGCCGGAGCATATCCATCCGCTCCTCCACCGAGAAACTGTACCGCTTGTCCGGGTTCACCGGCACCGCCACGATAATTTTGTCAAATATCTTCCCCGCCCGGCTGATAATGTCCAGATGCCCCAGGGTTACCGGGTCAAAGCTGCCCGGGCAGATTGCTGTTGTCATGTGCTCTGTCACTGCGCTAAACTCCTTCTTCCCTCTCCCCGTCCTCTTCCCGGGCCCGGTACAGGCTCAGGGTGGTTCTGCCATAGCGGTAGGTCTTCTGCTTTTGGAAAGCGCCCGCCCGCGGGGGCGTTTCCTCCCTGCCGCCGTGCTCGCAGACAATCACCCCGCCAGGGGCCATAAGCCGGGCCGTCAGCTCCAGGGCCTCCGCCAACAGGCCCGCGCCGTAGGGCGGGTCCAGAAAGGCCACGTCGAACCGGCCCCGTTCCGCCCGCAAAAAGCTCTCAAACCCAGCGGACACCACCCGGCACTGCCCCTGGAACCCGGCGGCCGCGATATTTTTCTGAATCACCCGCACAGCGTCCCGGCTGCTGTCCACAAACACAGCCTCTTTCGCGCCGCGGCTGAGGGCTTCCAGGCCGATTTGGCCAGAGCCCGCGAACAAATCCAAAAACCTGCGGCCCTGGATGCCGAACTGGAGGATATTGAACAGGGCCTCCTTGACCATATTGGTGGTAGGACGCACCTGGCCGCCCTCAAGGGTAAGCAAATTTTTTCCCCGGCGGGAACCGCTGATAATGCGCATGACGAGACCTCCGTGGGCCCAAGAGAGGGCATACTATGAGATATTATCCCATTTTTTGATGGAGATGTCAAGCGTTCGGGGGAAATTCGTTGAGAAAGGGAGATTTTTCATAAGGAAGAAGCGCCTGGGGGTGGGCCAACTGCGCGGTCCAGGGGTGAGCGTGTGCCGGGTACTTGGCTTCACCAAGTACAGCACACTAAGCTGCCAAGTTGGCTGCGCCAACTTGACCGACCGAGCCGGCAGGCGAGACTCAGAGCCCTGGTGGGGTTTGGGGCAAAGCCCCAAGACCTTGACCTTAGGGCGGCGCGCAAAAGAAAAGGGCGAGGCAGAACGTAATTCACCTTCATGCGTCCGAACGTGGCACCCAACCGCGCCGCCCATACGCCGCAGCCCGCAGCAAGATTCTGAGAGGCGGCCTCCCAGCACCCACGTCGGGTGGCTAAGCCTCCCCGCAAGATGCCGCTTGCTGTAAGGCAAGCACCTGCCTCCCCCACAGCATCGGGATTGTCCAAACCACAGAGATAATTATCTGTGTTCCCCCGCCCTACGGGCGG
>CAJTXF010000208.1 GCA_910580045.1 uncultured Eubacteriales bacterium | reverse complement strand
ATTGCGGCGTGAACATGAGTATGCCTCGGGTGTTGCCCAGGGAGGAAATTTTCCAGATGTTGATGGAAGTCATGTAACCGAAAGGAGAAAAACCATGAGCGATACACTGTTTCCCAAGGGTGGGCCAAATCCCTCCGGAGCCTATTTCACTGGGCAGTCCTATCTGTCTACCTTGAGCGAGACGGGTGTGCAGATCTTCAATGTCACCTTCGAGCCGGGATGCCGGAACTTCTGGCACATCCACCACGCCAAGTCCGGCGGCGGGCAGATTTTGCTCTGCACCAGCGGCCGGGGCTGGTATCAGGAGTGGGAGCGTGAACCCCAAGAGCTCCATTTTGGGGACGTAGTGAACATTCCACCAGAAGTCAAGCACTGGCACGGCGCGGCAAAAGACAGCGAATTTGTCCATGTGGCGGTGGAGGTGCCCGGGGAGGACTACTCCACCCAGTGGTGCGAGCCGGTCAGCGACGAAGAATACAGCAAACTGCCTTGATTGAGAAAGGAGCAAGAGAGAATGGATATGAAGAAAATTTTCCCGGGCCTCGCCCAGACCGACCCGGAGTTCGCTCAAATTTTTACAAGCTTCGCCTTCGGCGAGGTGCTGGACACCACGGAGCCTATGGACGAGCCCACCCGCTATCTGGCGATCTTAGCCACCCTGCTGGGCTGTCAGGGTCTGGACGCCTTCCGGCTCATGCTGCCCCTGGCCCTGGACGGCGGGCTGACTCCCATAGAGGTGAAGGAAACTGTGTACCAGGCCGCCGCCTATCTGGGATTGGGCCGTATCCTGCCCTTCCTGGGCGCGGTCAACGAGGAATTGACTTGTCGGGGAATCGCCCTGCCGTTGGAGCCTCAAGGTACTGTGCAGCCCGAACATCGCCGGGAGGCTGGGAACCGGGTGCAGGTGGAGGCTTTCGGCGAGGGCCTGAAAAATAGCTGGGAGCATGGCCCCGAGGAGAAGCGGCACATCAACAGCTGGCTTGCCAGCAACTGCTTTGGGGACTACTACACCCGCAAGGGGCTCAGTTTGCCTCAGCGGGAGATGATAACCTTCTGCTTCCTGGCGGCTCAGGGCGGCTGCGAGCCCCAGCTTACCGCCCATGCTCGGGCCAATATGACCGTGGGCAACGACCGGCTGTTCCTGATCCAGGTGGTTAGCCAGTGCCTGCCCTATATCGGCTACCCCCGGAGTTTGAACGCTTTGAATTGCATTGAGAACGCTGCCCAGTGACCACTATAGATCGAGCATTTGAAAGGAGATAAAAATATGTATACCTACAAAACCTTCACCGTTGTCACCGACAACGGCCCCTACATCACCAAGCTCATCCTCAAGGCCCCGGAAACTGTCCGGGCCGAGTGCATAGACAAAGACACCTTCTCCGTCTACGTGGAGCGCATCGACCCCAAGACCGGCAAGGGCTTCCTTGAGAACCACACCTGGCCCGGTCCGAAGATTTTTCCTTCCCAGGGCTACCGCCCGGTGTCGGCGGCGTACCCCTGCGACGAGAACGGCGGTAAGGTCTACCAGTCGGGGCACATCGCTCTGGAGATGCCCTACCAGATGGGCGCTCCCATCGGCTACTCTATGGCGGCGAGCCTCCGGGAAGGCGGCTACAACGCCCTGGTGGAATGCCGCTACCGGGTCACCCAGGTGAAGGATATCCCCGGCGAGGTGCCTATAAACGGCTGGATATTCGACGAGTCCCAGGGGGATATCTGCC
>CAJTXF010000207.1 GCA_910580045.1 uncultured Eubacteriales bacterium | reverse complement strand
GGTCGCCAGTGGCGACCGTCCCGAGCCGACCGAGGCGGCAGCCGAGACGACGAAAACTTTCGCTTGGCTTACCATTAGGTTTCTTAACACTATCACAAGGAGGTATTTTCATGCTCTGTCAATCCTGCGGGCAGCGGCCCGCTACTACTCACATTAAATCCATCGTCAACGGCCAACTGGCCGAAACCCATCTCTGCGCCCACTGCGCCAAAGAGCAGGGCTACAGCAACCTGCTGGACGGCAGCCTGCTGGGCTCTTTCGGCGGGTTTGGCTCTCTGCTGGGCGGCCTGCTGGCCGGGCCTGCCGCTGAGGCTGCCCCTGAGGCTGCGCCGCAGCAAGTCAAGCGCTGCCCTGCCTGCGGGGCCAGTTTCCCCGAGATTTCCCGCTCTGGCCAAATGGGCTGCGCCCAGTGCTATGAGACCTTCCGGGCCCAGCTTCTGCCGGTGATTCAGCGGATTCACGGCGCGGCCCGGCACCGGGGCAAGTCCCCCGGGGGCTCGGCCCTGCGGGTGACAGAGCAGAACACCCAGCTGGCCCCTGCCCCTCAGCCAGCGGAAACACCCCTGGAGGAGAAAAAGCGTTTGCTCAAAGAGGCTGTGGCCGCTCAGGATTTTGAGCAGGCCGCGGTGCTGAGAGACCAGATAAAGGAGATGGAATCCCATGGCTGAGTTGAAATGGTATGAAAAAGCTGGGCAGAATAGTGACGTGGCGGTCAGCACCCGGGTGCGGCTGGCCAGAAACCTGCGCCGGGCGGTGTTCCCCGCCAGGGCCAACCTCTCCCAAAAGGAAGCGGTGGTGAAAGAGGTGCGGGCCGCGCTGATGAACAGCAACAGCGTGCTGTCCAGGGAGTTCCGGTTTCTGCCTTTGGGGGAGCTGTCCCCCCAGGCGGCGGCCTCTCTGGCAGAGCGGCACATCGTCAGCCCGGAGTTCATCGCGGACAGGCAGGGCAAGGCTGTGCTGGTCAGCGAGGACGAGAGCGTGTCCATTATGATTAACGAGGAAGACCACCTGCGTATCCAGGTGCTGCGGGAGGGCCTGGCCCTGAAAGAGGCCGCCGAGACCGCGGACCGTATCGACACCCTGCTGGGGGAGACCCTGGACTTTGCCTATGACAAGGACTTTGGGTACCTGACCCAGTGCCCCACCAACCTGGGCACCGGGATGCGGGCCTCGCTGATGCTGCATCTGCCGGGGCTGAGCGGCTCGGGGAGCATGGCGAGGGTGGCCTCGAACCTCTCCAAGCTGGGGCTGACCCTGCGGGGGGCCTTTGGGGAGGGGAGCAAGGCAGTGGGGGAGATGTACCAGCTGTCGAACCAAATCACCCTGGGGCTCAGCGAGAACCAGGCCATAGAGAACCTGTCGGCCATTGCGGGGCAGCTGATGGGGGAGGAGAAGCGGTTCCGGGAGGCCATGTGCCAGGAGGCAGGATGGCAGGACAGGATAAGCCGGGCGGCAGGGGTGCTGAAATCCGCGAGATTGATGAGCGGAAGCGAGGCGGCAGAGCAGCTGTCGCTGGTGCGGCTGGGCCTGGCGGAAGGAATGCTGGAAGGGCTGGAGATAGGGGAAGTGAATGGGCTGATGGTGCAGAGCCAGCCAGCCACATTGATGGCAAGGGAAGGGAGAGGGATGGAGGAGAAGGAGAGGGATAGAAGGAGAGCGGAGCTGCTGAGAGGGGCGTGCAGAGAGCTGAGAGACGCGGAAGCCTGACGGCACGAGGCAGATGGCTTCGCC
>CAJTXF010000206.1 GCA_910580045.1 uncultured Eubacteriales bacterium | reverse complement strand
CGGTTGAAATTCAAAAATTGTCATTACAAAATTGTATTTTTTCATTACATTGCTTTACATAAATTAAGAATCCGGGTATAATAAGAGAAAGTCCAATGACCAGGGAGGTATGGATTATGGCCAGTGTAAACGTAAATTTTCGCATGGACGAGCAGCTGAAGAAAAACGTGGAGGACATCTGCGGCCGCATGGGAATGAACCTGACTACCGCGCTCACCATTTTCTGCCGCAAGCTGGAGCAGGAGCGCAGAATACCCTTTGAGGTGACGGCGGAGCCGGACCCATTTTACAGCGAGGCCAACATGGCCTTTTTGCGGGAGAGCATTGCCCAGCTGGACGGGGGGAAGGTGGTGGTGAAAACCATGGAGGAATTGGAGCGGATGGAGCATGAGTAAGGTACAGTTTTCAGAAAAGGCCTGGGAGGATTACATGTAGTGGCAGTCTCAGGACCGCAGGACCTTAAAAAAGCTGAACGCTCTGATTAAGGACATCCAGCGGGGCCCCTTTACCGGCGCGGGGAAGCCGGAGCCCCTGAAGGGAGAGCTTGCCGGCTTTTGGAGCCGCCGCATGGATGAGAAAAACCGGGTGGTCTACCGGCAGGAGGGCGATGTGGTTTCCATTGTCTCCTGCAGGGGGCACTACGAGTAGGGCGTTTGCTTTTCGTGTGCTCCATGAGCCGGGGCCTGCCCGCGTCTAACAGAGTATGGCAAAGCGCCGCCCAAAGGGCAGACTTCTGACCCCTGGGGCGGCGCTTGACCGCTATTCGCGAAGCGCTTTTATCAAGCGCTTTTATTTATTACAGGTTGCCGTCTATAAAGTCCTGATACCACTGCAGCCAATCGGGATACTGCAGGTCGTCCAGACGCTTCACATAGGCGTCCCAATCAGCGTCAGAGAAGCCCTCCATGATGGCCTGGGAACGGAACTGCTTGATGTAGGATTTCAGGTCGGTCTCAATGAAGGAACGCTCGTCAATGGCCTCGGGGGACACATAGGACTGAGGCAGCTGCCCGCTCTTGGGCACATAATCCTTGTCGACGGTGGCTACCATCTGATCGCGCAGAGCGGCCGCGGGGGAGATCTCGCCGTCGTTCTTGGGAGTCTCGGCCTTGGTCAGCAGCGGATGGTTGTTGACGGTGCCATAGGTATACTTCATGTGCTCAAAGGTGAACTCGGGAGTGGTGTTCTCGGGCACCACGAAGTAGTAGCCGCCCTCGGGATACTCATCCCACAGCGTGCCCTTCTCGCCCATGGCCACGGTCATCTTGCTCTCAGCGTCCCGGGCCAGGTAGTCCCACAGACGCAGAGCAGCCTCGGGATGCTCGCACTGGGTGGTGATAACCCAACCGTTCTTGTTGATGGTGGAACGGTCGATTTCGCCGTTGGCAACAGGCTGTACGCCCTCTTTAGCGGCGATGGTGGGCAGCACAACCCAATCCTTCTCCTGCTCGCTGGAGAGGTACTCCAGAGCGGTCCAGCTGTAGTAGGTGCCGACCTGGTTGTTCTTGATCTTGTTGGAGAACACTTCGGTGTTCTGAGAGAAGCCCTCAGCGTCGATGAGGCCTTCGGAATACAGCTTGTGGAAGAACTCCAGATACTCCCGGTACTCGGGGGTGTTCACGGTGCCGGAAACCTTGCCGTCGCGGATGTGGAAGTTGGAGTTGGTGTCGCCGTAGCCGTTGCCAATGCCCCACATGCCGATATCGTTGGTGATGGAGGCGCACCACATGTCCTCAG
>CAJTXF010000205.1 GCA_910580045.1 uncultured Eubacteriales bacterium | reverse complement strand
GACAGGAGCCTGACCACCGAAACCCTGGCGGCGTTCGTACCCTTTTCGGCCCAGGAGATTTGCGACCCCACCGGGGTACTGTATGGACAGAACGCAGTCACCCGCAACCTTGTGGTGGTGGATAGGCTGGCTAAGAGCAGCGGTAACGGCTTTGTGCTGGGCATGACCGGAGGCGGCAAGTCCTTCTTCTGCAAGAATGAGCTGGTGTCCCTGCGGCTGAAATATCCCCCGGACAAGGCGGATTTTCTTCTTTTAGACCCCGAGCAAGAGTACGGCAAGGTAGTCACAGAGCTGGGAGGCGAGGTCTACCATGTGGGCCAGGACAGCATCAACCCCTTTGATTTGGAGCTGGATATGGACGAGCGGAACCCCCTGGCCTATAAGACGGAGTTCATCACTACCTTCTGCGAAAAGGTCAGCGAGGGAGACGGGCTGGACGCACAGACAAAATCCCTGATTGACCGGGCGGTCCGGGTGGTCTATAAGGACTTCCTGAAATCAAAGGGCAGGTTTCTGCCGCCCCTGCTGGGGGACTTCCGGGCGGCTCTCCAGAAGATGGATAATTCCCGCGCCGGGGAACTGGCCCTCTCCTTAGAGCGCTTTGTGGACGGTGCGCTGAATACCTTCTCCAAGCCCACCAATATTGACACCGGCAACAGCCTGATTTGCTATTCCTTGAGCGGCCTGCGGGACCAGATGAAACCTATTGGCACCATCATCACCCTGGACCATCTGCTGGGCCGGGTCATGCGTAACTACAAAGCCGGAAAAATCACCTTTGTGTATGCGGACGAGTTCGCCCTGCTGTTCCAGGACGAGGACACCGGCAAATTCTTCTCCAACCTCTGGCGGCGTATTCGCAAATATAACGGCTACTGCACAGGTGCCACGCAGAATGTGGAGGAAGTGCTGGACAGCGAATCCGGGCGGGCCATGCTCTCCAATACGGATTTTGTGGTCATGCTGAACCAGTCCCCTTCCAACGCCCAACGGCTTTCCGAGCTTTACAAAATCACCGAGAACCAGCGCACATACTTTACCAACACCCAGCCGGGACACGGCCTCATGAAGATAGGCGGGGCCATGATTCCCTTTATCAGCACGGTGCCTACAGACACCAAGCTCTACCGGCTGCTCTCCACCAATCCCAGGGAAGGGAAGTGGAATTGAGCTGCAAAAAAGATTAACTTGTAAGCAATAATGTATTGCATTTTCTGTAGAGTTGTGGTATACTATAGCCAGAACAGAAGGGAGCTGGCTGAAATGCAGACCACCGACACTCTACAGTACAAAAGATACACCTGTCAAGTTTTCTACTACAATGTCAAGGACTGCCTTACCGGGCGGGTGGTAGGAGTAGGTGAAATACCGAATGTTAAGGGGCAAACCCTGGCAGAGATTAAAGCGGAATTTCATAGGGTGGTGGACGAATATCTTCTCGCCTGTGAAAAGGCCGGAAGGAAACCCGCCCAGGCATTTACCGGAAAATACAGCTTCCGTACTTCCCCAGCCATCCATGAGGCGCTGACTATGTACGCTATGGGACAAAAAATGCTGTTGTCCCAAGTGGTACAGCAGGCGCTAAATGAGTTCATAAAAAAATATGACATTGAAATACCAAACAGGGAGGAAAACTGACATGAAAAGACTGACTGCAACCTTATTGACACTGATTCTTTTAGCTGCCGCCATTACCACAAACGCCTCTGCCGCAGCGGAAAAGTTCACAGACGTGAAACCGGGCAAATGGTATTACAC
>CAJTXF010000204.1:1522-1759 GCA_910580045.1 uncultured Eubacteriales bacterium | reverse complement strand
GGGGACACGAACTCTACCGCATAGGCCGCATTGCGGGATTCGCCGCGCCGGGACTCCCTGCGGATAGACGAATCGCTGACCACTTTCCATTGGCGGCTGTCACCATCCCGCACAGCGAAGGCATCAACGTGGATGGCGCTGGTACCAAAATGACCGGCAATCACCTGGGCCGCAGCCGCGCGGGTGATGCCGGTCATCTCGATTTCTATACCAAATTTCTGTGTCCTCAAAAGCTAT
>CAJTXF010000204.1:0-1512 GCA_910580045.1 uncultured Eubacteriales bacterium | reverse complement strand
TGCATGAACGTCAACAGCCGGTTCGGATTCTGGTGTAGGCCGGGGGCGCTTGCGCCGTTCCGCGGGCTTCACCTCCATGCCGGAGCGCAGATCCAGGAACTCGCGCACATTGCCGGGCACGGCCTTGGCGTAGAGAGCATCTACGGCAGAGACCATTTCCTGCTCAACAGATTGGCCCTTCTGCCCCAGGTATAGCCGCAGAGCCGCCAGCTTTTCCTCGTCATATGGGATGGTGATAGAATCCTTCTTCATTACAAATCAACTCCTTCTGCTGAGATATCTTCAAAAGTTATTTGATTTCCAGGCACTGAATGGCTGTTCTCACTGAGCCACCAGTCCATAACATCCTGCCCGCAATGCCATTTCAAATAAGGTTTGCCATTGTCGATCCTGGCCTGGAGCATACGGTCAAAGGCGCGCAGGTATGCCTGCTCATATTTCGGATACCGGGCGAACTCCCGGCGCATTTGCTTTGCCCCGGCGAGGGGACAGCCGATGCAGCCGATGCGGGAATATCCCCCGTCATAGAGGCGGCAGTGGGGGACACCCCTGGAATTCAGATACTCCCACACATCATCCTCTGTCCAATCAATGATGGGGTTGAGCGTGTGCATACTTTTCATCACGCAGGATTCCAACATCTGCCGGGCCTCGGCGTTGTCGTTCATGAGCTTGACCCGTCCGCTGCTGTGACTGTTAAGCTCCAGCACACCCCAGCCGTTTTTACGCCGAGAGCTCTCTGCCCAGCGAACACCTGTCACCACAATGCGCCCCCGGCCTGCCCTCTCTTTGAAGTAGTCGCAACAATAGCGGGCCATGCGGGTCGGCGGCATACCTTTTTTCACAATCAAATCCCACATGGTAATGTCGGGCCGCTCGACCACTACGTCAGGGTAATGCTCCCGCATGAAGTAGATAACCTCTGGCGGGTCGACCGTAGTCAAGCTGTAGTGGACATCAAATTTTACACCAGCCTCCCGGCACAGGTGGTACACGGCTTGGCTGTCCTTGCCGCCGCTGAATGCCAGAAAATATCCCTCCGGCGGCTCGTAGGTGCGGAGCTGGTCGATGGCAATCTGCACCTTATCCCGCCTGCCGAAGAGCGTTTCCTCCACCAGCATGGTGACATCACATAGACATCCCCGGAGCCTGTTCCTGCACAAACTCCGGGGCGATAGTCAGATAGATTTCGTTCTGGATGGTTTCCACCTCTCCGAATTCCGGGCGCTCCGAGAGCATATCCAGAAACAACTGCCGGTCAAAGTTGACCATATCCTCGTCGTATACTCTCCGCTCCACCTCCGCGTCCAAATCCGAATAGGACAGGGTAAAGCCACCGTCCTCCTGACCGGCAACCGCCTGCTGAACATATTTCTCCACCAAATTATCCATCCCCACGCAGAAGTCGTGCAGAGAAGGGTAGCGGTTCATGAGGGAGAGCGTCCGCGCGCCGGAGAGATATGCTGCATACCGGGCATAGGAAGTCCCTTCTGAATTCACAAGTATGCCGTC
>CAJTXF010000203.1 GCA_910580045.1 uncultured Eubacteriales bacterium | reverse complement strand
CGTCCGGATGGGGTACCTGGCCGGATCATCCCGAGGAGCCGAGTGGCCATGCTGATGATGGCGGGGAGCCGACTGATCTTGAGGAGGAGGGTGGCACCGTCTACCAGCGTGGTGCTACACGGCTCCCGTCCGTGCCGGCGACCCGCGAGCAGAGGTGGTTGATCTTCCCTGATGGGGAGAGGTACGTAAGTGCATTTAATATTTTTGTACCTTCTGCATTCACGTTTCTTCAAATAACTAATGCGTTGGCCTTGTCATGCTGCAGGGGTTGGGACCACCATCATAGTGTCCGCCGGCCCAACTCCGTCCTTGGAGTTCTTTGCCGGCAAAACTTCCCGGGGTTTGTCACGTTGCCTGGTGAGGGTCGGCTTCCAGAGCTTGGATTGAGCTGGGAGCACTACGTGGCTGCCCCGGCCCCGCCGGATGAGATTATCGACGGTGTCGTGTGCGACACGAGGGCAGACATGGTGATCAGAAAGTTCTGGGTAATTTCTCCTTTACACATTTAAAAATCTTCAACTAGCTAGTTATTAATTGTACTAATCAATATTGTCTCATTTGATTGCAGACATTCTACAGGTGTGAGGAGGGATACGAGGAGGACAGCGCAAATGTTATCCAGAACGTCTGCAAGCGCCTACTCCAGAACTTACGGCACGAGGCTCGGGTGCAGGCTGTTCGAGACTACTACGCCTTGCGTGGTATCAAGAAGACCAAGCCGGCGTGCCGCGATAAGTTCCTGAGTAAGGAGCAGTACATGAAGGTAATTCTTAAGGCCTTCTACTTAAGTTCCTTCATTTAGTAATTCTTAGCCGTAGCGCTCAAGTTTCTATTTGCTAACTTAGGCGCCTCCGAGATGGTGTGCGGATCGGATGGATTGTTGGGAGGTGTTGGTCGATGAGTGGTGCTCAAAAGAATGGCTAGCCCTCCACAACAAGGCCAAGGACAAACGTGCCCAAATGGAAGGTGTGCCACACCATCAAGGCAGCTCCAACTTATATCAGTTCGGGCGCAACTGGGTATGTGGTTTGCTTCATGATTCATGCAATTCATTCATCATGCTAGCTTGAGCCCTTTAATTACTAATTTACTTTGTTTCTCTCTTTCAGGCACGCCACAATAAGGCGGATAAGGTGCCAGAGGTGTACGACCTGTATGCCATGGCCCACACTGGCTCTTACAAGAAAGTCAAGGCTTTCTCTCAGTCTGACCTCGATGATGCAAACAACTTCACCAACATCTCCTCCCACAACAAGCTCGTGAGATATAGAGATGAGGGGAAGGCGAGGAAAGGGGAGGACTTTAACCCGAGCCAGGGTCCCATTGATCCAGAGCTGGTGATGATATCTGGTGGCGGGAGGTCCCATGGCTCCATAGCCATTGGAGATGGACTTATCCGTTGTCCTAGCACTCTCCCGGAGATCAAGGCGCGCCAGTCGAGCTCCGCTCCTGAGATAAGGCCTCGTGAACGGCCAGTGCAACTCGCCATCAAGGTTAGTGATACGTACTCAGTTATCTTTCTCCATTACATTGTGTGCGCTTCCATCAATGATTACAAATGGTCATGTGAGTGGTGTTGCAGGCTGCTATACAGAGTGAGAGAGATAGAACGGAGAAACTTCTGGCGGAGGCGGCGGAGAGGCAGCGGGAGTTGGAGGAGAGGACGACAAAGATGATGGAGGAGGAGAGGGCACGGAATGACATGCAGGCAAGGGCCATGTACGAGCTCCTTGTGGTAAGTTTCTTCTGCAGATTAGCCAAAACATTCATG
>CAJTXF010000202.1 GCA_910580045.1 uncultured Eubacteriales bacterium | reverse complement strand
TTACCTCCCGACCATCTCAGAATCCATACCTCGTGCGGCAAAATGGCTCCGCAGTAAGAAGATGCAATTCAAGTTAGAAGCAATACAAGCTAGACATCCGGCTGGAGTGGTGAGCATGATCATCTAGGACCTGAGAGCCTGGTGGGAGGCGGGCTGCTTCGCCACCATCGCAGCTTTTTAGTTGGCTTCCAGGTGATGCCTATCTTTGCTGGGCTTGTCACTGGCTCGGCCAGTGCCCTGACTAGCTATTTGTCTTCTGGTGCTCACGGGATGGTGGTTCATGTAAAAAAATATCTTTCCTTATCTTACCGACTTCGGCCTTTCGAATACAAGCTAGACACCATATGGAACATGCAACCACATATGACACCGCGAAGTTAAAGCAAGCACCTGGGATGGTGGTTCATTGCGAGCGAGGTCATCAACTCCAGAGCTACGTTTACCGTCTCCATCTGCTGACACTGCACCCTTTATAGCGCTGTAACGTGTCTTGCCTACCCGCATACGAAGCTGGAGCGACTTCTCTCTTTTCTTTTTGGCTTCTCTCATGGCAGCAGAGTCTGAAATACCCTTGCATAAAAACACAATAGTGAGAGTAAGGGTGAAGTGTGTGCAGAACTAGTGCACTGTAAAAGTAGCAGATAGCAGGTGGCTGAAAAATAAATGACAGGAGACATATGATAGCTCTACAACATTGCATGGCAAACAAAATTAGATTCTACTCCGTATGATTTTGTAATATATGAGCACAGGAAATGCAGGTACTCCTCCAGCACACCACCACATGTGGTCATATCTAAGATAACAGTCGACTGAAAATAAATAGGTCAGTCGATTTTTTTTCCGAACTATCTGATCTCCAAGGAACGGGCAGATGGCCTTCGTCTACCTCCCGCCAGTCACTGTTGACGATCTTTCTCGAACCGCCAGCGACCACCGGCCCAGACCCCGGCCTCCGCCGCCCTGCCCTCCCCTCGACCTCACACCACCGCCGTGCTTGGCAGCGCCCCCAGGCCATCCCTTTAATCCCGGCCGACCTCCAGATCGGGCGCCAGTAGCTCTAGGCCGCACACGCCCCTAAGATAAACACCAAGGCGCTGCTTCCCCGGCGTAATAGGCGTACTAGCGCCTGTTACGCCGGGGAATGCTTCCGTTAATTGGGAATCAACTGGCCAAAAATTGAAATTCAGGGGGGCGACGGACCTCTAGCTAAGGTGAAATAGTATATGAGGAGAAACCTTGTGCATCGCGAGTTACTAGGAACATCTAGTATCAAGAAGAAGCGGTCAACTAGTGTCTTCTGTGGGATGAATACCGTGCAAGCAGAGACGTAAGATTTGCACGAATAAGGGAAGAGGAGTACCTTTTTCGGTTGCCGGTGTGGTCACCTCCACATGTCGCGCCGATCTTCTTCTTTTTACCGGGGAAACCGATGTTCTGGAGGGTGCAGGCTTGGACGAACCCATGGCCAAATTGTTGACTGTGTTGCCGTGGCCGTATGTCGGCGGAGGGGAAGCAGATCCGAGGCGGCGAAGGACGGCGTAGCAGGAACAGCTCCGGTGCGGTGGAGGGTGGCGAAGTTGGAGCGGCAGCGGTGAGGCGCAGGACGGCGTGGTTGAACTGGCTCGGGTACGGACGGCTCGGCCTCGGCTTCAACTACTAGCCGTGGAGGGCGTTGCGGTTGAGGTTGCGGTGGACGACGACGTCGGGGTATCGGCTCCGGCGTGATGGAGGAGGGCGGCGGTTGATGGGTGGGATGGGGTGGCGGACAGAGGGATGCGCTTGTTTGAAATTTCAGGAAAGTAGAAACTTTGTGCACCTCTTAAATTTCAGACTTA
>CAJTXF010000201.1 GCA_910580045.1 uncultured Eubacteriales bacterium | reverse complement strand
AGAGGGCGGACTGTACCATTGGGCGTTGGGCCCGAAGCGTCCCCGCAAGATGCCGCCTGCAAAAAAATAAAAAACCCCACAATATTCTCCCCCAGACAGCGAATTTAGAAGTAGAGGGCCTTCCAACACACAGAAAAAGGAGGACGAGAATGGACGATTGGAAAATTGTAGAGCTGTTCTGGCAGCGGGACGAGAGAGCTGTGGGGGAGACATCGGCCAAATACGGCGGGCTCTGCCTGGGCATTGCCACGCGCCTGCTGGCTGACAGCCGGGACGCCAGCGAGTGCCTGAACGAGACCCTGTACCAGGCCTGGAGCCGGATACCGCCCCAGCGCCCGGAGAAGCTGGGCCCCTGGCTGGGCCGGGTGACCCGGAATATTTCCGTGAGCCTGTGGCGGAAAAACCACCGCCAAAAGCGGTACAGCGGCCTGGAACAGGCCCTGGGCGAGCTGGAGGACTGCATCCCCTCGCCGGAAAACCTGGAGCAGAAGGTGGAAAGCGCCGAGCTGGGGGAGGCCATCAGCTGGTGGCTTGGGGGCCTGGCCAAAGAGGAGCGCATCCTGTTTGTCCGCCGGTACTGGTACGGGATTCCCCTTAGGGAGCTGGCAGAGGAGAGGGGCATCCCCCAAAAGCAGCTGGCCCAGAAAATGTACCGGCTGCGGCAGAAGCTGAAAACTTTTTTAGAGAAGGAGGACGGGCATTATGAAAACTGTGGACAGCTGCGCTCTGTTTGAGGGCATCGGCTATATTGACAGCGGGTTTATTGAGGAGGCGGCCCAGCCCCTGGGGAGCAGCCCGGCCCGTCCTGTGTGGATAAAGGGGCTGGGCGGGCTGGCAGCGTCCTTTGCGGCCATTCTCATGGTGCTCTTTGGGGTGAATATGGCTTTCCCTGCCTTTGCCGAAAGCCTGCCCCTGATTGGGGAGGCGTTTCGGTACTGGAACGCCTTAGGGGCCAATGCCTCCACCTATGAGGGGCTGATACAGCCTGTGGGCGTATCCGGGGAAAATAACCAGTATAAGCTCACCGTCCCAGAGGCGTACTGTGACGGGGCGTACATTTTCCTCACCTTCCGGCTGGACGCCAAAGACACAAAGCTGCTGGGGATGCAGTCCCTGGAAACCGTGGAGCGGCCGGAGCACCCTGGCTGGGACATCACAGTCAACGGCCAGCGGGAGGGCCTGGTCTGCCGCCCGCCCACATTCACCCGGCGGGGGTACTATTTTGAGAGCCAGCCGGTTCAAATCCGGCTGCCGGAGCCCATTGCAAACGGGGGAAAAGTCCAGGTTGGCATTGGCATGGGCGCCCTGTCCGGCCGCACCCAAGAGGCTGAGGCCCAGGGTGAGGCAGGCCAGGTGGTCTCCACAGAAGCACTCACGCTCCAGGTGGACTTGACCGCTGACACCAGCCGCAGCCAGGAGCACTTTGGAGAGAGTGCCAGCATTGGCGGCCTGGCCCTCACTGGGTGGAGCAGTTCCCCCAGCAAGTTCACTGTGAGCCTCTCCTATCCGTACTTTGGCCCGGAAGGGTACACCGCGGCTGCCAGAACAGACGATGGGACAGAGCTGGGCGAGGATCTTCGGGAGAACGGAGATTTAGAGGAGAAAGGATATGAGCCGGGAGACAAGGCAGAGCAGGTCTGCTCCTTTGCCGGTCCGCCGGAGGGGGCCCGCAGGGTGACAGTGACAGTCTTTGAGGGGACATACGGCCAGGAGCGCAGAGCAGTGGGCAGGTTTACCATTGATTTGGAAACCGAGGAAGTGACTGGCCAAGAGCTGGGCTCATAGGCGCGTCCCCTTGCCAGCTATCCGGGAGTGCCCGTTCCGAGGAGTTTTTCATGTTCC
>CAJTXF010000200.1 GCA_910580045.1 uncultured Eubacteriales bacterium | reverse complement strand
GAGGGCGCCATGCAGGAAATCCAGGACATGCTGTCCCGCATGAAGTACCTGGCTACTCAGAGCTCCAACGGCACCTATGACGATGACGTGGACCGCAAGGCCCTGCAGGACGAGGTTGACCAGCTGAACTCTGAAATTGACCGTATCGCTGACTCCGCCAACTTCAACGGCACCAAGCTGTTGGATGGCAGCTTGGGCGGCAACGCCAGTGCGGCTGGCAATTCTGTTGACACCGCTGTGGAGATTGGAAAGGGCACAGGTGTGGGTAAGGGTAATCCTGTTCAACAGGAAAGCACTGCAACTTTTGCCACTGCCACAGGAGCAGTTGCCGTTGGAGACACCATTAACTTGACGCTGGAAATGAGCGACGGGACAAAATATAGCTTTGACCTTGAAGCCGGCGCAAGTGGCGCACTGTCATACAAAGGTCAGAATTTAACCGCTACCTATACAGCAGGTGGCATGACAGCCGCTGAGCAGTCTGCGGCGCTTGCGGAACTGTTGAGCCAAGAGGCCAGCTTTACCGAGAAATATACGGCTGATGGAACTGCTGCGGCGTTCAAGATTACTTCCACAGAAGGCCGGTTTGGCGATGCCAGCATCAAGGTTGCCAGTGTATCTCTAAATGGCGCTAATCCTACTAATGTGGCAGGTACAATAACTGCGAACAAGGACGGGAAAGGCGAATTCAGCACTTGGGATGTAAGCACGGCTCAG
Organism: uncultured Eubacteriales bacterium; assembly: GCA_910580045.1. GTDB lineage: Bacteria > Bacillota > Clostridia > Oscillospirales > Acutalibacteraceae > Acutalibacter. Next base: position 1,139 of record CAJTXF010000200.1, on the reverse strand, counting down.
GTTTATGATGCCGCAAACCCTGCTATGAAGGCTGAGAATTCCATCTACACAATTAACGGCAAGAAGTTCGCTTTCGCGAAGGATGCTGCTTACGCAAAAGCCCTGGGTTCTGACGTTAACGTTGTTATTGGTACTACAGCTAACGCGGCGAACATGATCGCCTTGATGAACCAAAAGCTGGGCACAAATATTAAAGCTCCGACCACAGGTACTACAATTGATATGATCTCTAAGGGCGGCGCAGGTGATGCGTCCACTGGCGGCGGCCTGCAGCTCCAGATTGGCGACACCAGCGATGATTATAACCAGCTGATGGTTACGGTTGGCGACTTGCACGCTGAGGCAATTGGTGTTGGCAGTGTTGACATCAGCTCCATTACTGGCGCGACTGATGCGATTGACTCCATTAAGGATTCCATTAACTTGGTGTCCTCCATCCGCGGCAAGCTGGGCGCAACCCAGAACCGTCTCGAGCATACCGCCAACAACCTGAGCGTTATGACCGAGAACATCCAGGACGCTGAGTCCACCATCCGCGACACTGACGTGGCCGACGAGATGATGGCTTACACCAAGAACAACATCCTCATTCAGAGCGCTCAGGCCATGCTGGCCCAGGCCAACTCTGTGCCTCAGGGTGTTCTGCAGCTGCTCCAGTAAAACAAGAGCAAGTTGTTTTTGGCAAATCAGACATATTAAGCATGGAAAAAGAGGGACGGGCGAATGGTAGCTACTCATAAAACAGTATCAACCAACAAACTGAAATAGGACGGTGTGTACTGCCTGCCCTGCACCATGTTCCCAATAAACATCTCATTCTGCACCCCCTCCCTTTCCCAAGCCCAGCGGCTCAAAAAATTCAGTCAGGAGGGGCATTTATCCATAGATGTGATGCGGGCGATTATGGGCGAGGAAAAGAAAAGCGATCTGGACAAGGTGACGTTTACCTCCGACACCCTGCGGAAGTATTTTCCCAAAAGCTACACCCCTGCCCGGATGCAGGAAACCATCATCAAACTGCTGGAACAGTGGCAGAAAAAGCGTCAGAGAGATCAGGAACGCTGAAAGGAGCGCCTATGAGAGATCACGTTGCCAGGGAGTTAAAGGGCCACAACATACTGGCTGTGGAACGGTTTCAG
>CAJTXF010000199.1 GCA_910580045.1 uncultured Eubacteriales bacterium | reverse complement strand
CTGCCAGCAGAATCCGCACAGAATCGAAGTAGATGGGGTAGAGATAACGCAGTTCCGGTTGGCACAGGCTGGGGTCAACTCTCCAATTACCATGGCTGAGTTTCTTGACAAGATAGTCCTTTAGGGTTAGAATGGAATGGGCTATGTCCAGCTCTCGATATCCTATCCTTTCTAACTGCCGTTCTGCCAAGACTTCCAGCATATCCTGACCGAAAGCGGTATCTTTCACGCTGATTGTTTTAGCCATCGTGGTCATTTGGCACGGCTCCTTTCTGTTGGGATTTCCAGTTTTTAAGCAGGGAAAGGATGATGTCCTCTATCTGCTGTTGGGTGTAGTCTTCCGGGAAAAATTGATGCAGGCGCGGTCCTTTAAGCGTGACTTGTACCGTGGCTACTTTCCCATTGGAAAGCAAATCCTCCATTATTTCCCCATTTAACTGTTTATTTTTGCTGTGCTCTTTTAGCTGCTGGGCTTGCCCCAAGGAGGGCGTGACTTCCCACCGGCTCACTGCCTCCCATAATAACTCCTGTTCTTCTCGTGTCAAGTATGACAGTTCCACGGCTGGACGCAGCGCCAATTTGTTTTCATCCACCCTTTGGAGCAGGGGAGGAATTAGGTATGTTAGGCGGATGTAGCGGCGTATCTGGTCTTGGCTTTCACCTGCCTGCTCCGCAAGAATATCCCGTGATTTCTTCCCAGCTAACTTGTGTGCCACTGGCACACAAGTTAAGTCCCCTCGTTGTCCCTGATGTTTCATGGCATCCAGTTTCATCCGATAGGCAAAAGCCTTTTCGCTGGGCAGAATCTTTTCCCTCTGCAAATTGCTGTCTACCATGATAATGGTGGCCTCGTCATTGTCCATCTCCCGGACGATAACCGGCATGGTTTCTTTTCCCGCCAGTTCACTGGCCCTCTTGCGACGGTGGCCCGCTACAATCTCATAGCCGCCCTCCGGCCTGGGCCGGACGATTCCCGGCACCAGAACGCCGTATTGGACCACGCTCTCGGACATTTCCCGCATCTTTTCATCGTCCACCACATGAAAGGGGTGGTCCTTGAACGGATGCAGTTCTGTCAGCGGGATTTCTTGAATCTGGTCGCCAGCAGCTTGGGCTACAGCTCCGCCAAACAGTGCGTCCAGGCTGGTCATTTGGATTTTTGCCGCGCTCCCTTTCATGACGCGACCTCCAAGGTCAGGGCCTCATATGCCGCTGATACCTTGCCGGAGGGGTCATGTAGATAGATGCTTTTGCCCTCAGCGCTGGTTTCAGCCGCACGGATGGAGCGGGGGATGATAGTGTCGAAAATTCTTAGCTGGTCGCCGTATGTACCCCGAAGCAGTTCCACGATTCCCTGCGAATAGGTAGTCCGCATATCTGCCATGGTGATTAAAATGCCGCTGATTGTGAGAGTGGGGTTGATCTGCCGTTTCACTCTCCCGATGGTTCCCATGAGCTGTTCCATGCCTTTCAGCGAGAGGTAGTGCGCCATCATGGGAATTATCACTGTATCGGCAGCGGAGAGAGCATTGATGGTCAGCATCCCCAGCGAGGGGCAGCAGTCCAGGAGAATCACATCGTACTGGTCGCGGACGGTGTTTAGATACTCTCGGAGTATGGTTTCCCGGCTCATGATGTTTACCAGCGTGACCTCCGTAGCGGCTAGGTCGATGTTGGCGGGGAGCAGGTCTAACCCTTCTTTCTGGTGGATGATTCCCTCTCCGGAGGCCAGTGGCTTGTCCCCAATAACTTTGCCCAGCACGGTGGCAAGGGTTTCGTCTAGCTGGTCCGGGTGCTGGTAGCCCAGGCTGGCGGTAAGGGAGCCTTGCGCGTCAACGTCCACCAGCAGGACGCGCTTGCCCTGGCGGGCTAGGCCAATGCCTA
>CAJTXF010000198.1 GCA_910580045.1 uncultured Eubacteriales bacterium | reverse complement strand
GGACCCGCAAGGGGCCATGCGCCCCTTGACCCCGGTCGGGGCCCGCCGTTGGATTCACTGAACAAGATTCGCCCGGGAATTGGGCAGTAATTTCGGAAATTTGGGAATAGAAAAAGGAAGGGTGGTTGTTTTAATGCCTTTTGAGGTTGACAATCTGCTGGATGAAACCCCGCAGACTATTAAAGTGGTGGGAGTTGGCGGCGGCGGCGGAAACGCCGTGAACCGTATCGCAAGCGCTGGTGTGCGCAGTGTGGAGCTGGTGTGCATGAACACCGATAAACAGGCCCTGCAGCGCAGCCAGGCTTCCATTAAGGTGCAGCTGGGCGAAAAGCTGACCAACGGCCGGGGCGCTGGCTCTAAGCCCGAGGTGGGCGCCAAGGCCGCCGAGGAGAGCCGAGAGACCATCGCCCAGGTGCTTAAGGACGCGGACATGGTGTTCATCACCGCCGGCATGGGCGGCGGCACCGGCACCGGCGCGGCCCCTGCCGTGGCCAAAATCGCCCGGGAGCAGGGCGCCCTCACTGTGGGCATTGTCACCAAACCCTTTGCTTTTGAGGGCCGCCGCCGCATGGACCAGGCCGAGCAGGGCATCGCCGCCCTCAGAGAGCATGTGGATTCCCTGGTGGTCATCCCCAACGAGCGCCTGAAGCTGGTCAGCGACGAGCGCATCACCCTGGCCAACGCCTTTTTGGTGGCGGACGACGTGCTGCGCCAGGGCGTGCAGAGCATTTCTGATTTGATTCAGCTGCCCGGCATCGTCAACCTGGACTTTGAGGACGTGAAGTCCGTGATGCAGAACGCGGGCTATGCCCACATGGGCGTGGGCCACGGCACAGGCAAGGATAAGGCCGAGCAGGCCGCCATGGCGGCCATCTCCAGCCCCCTGCTGGAGACCAAGATTGCCGGGGCCCGGGGCGTGATTATCAACATCACCTCCAGCCCGGACATTGCCCTGGACGAGATAGACACCGCCTCTCAGATTGTCACCGAGCGGGCCCACGAGGAAGCAAACATCATCTGGGGCGCCACCTTTGACGACACCATGGAGGACGAGATGACCGTGACCGTGATTGCCACGGGCTTTGAGGGCATGAACGGGGAGAAGCCCCGCCAGCCCCTGGAGCTGGACTTGGACGACGACTTTTTGGGGCCCGCCCCCACAGAGCCCGCCCCCGCGCCCACAGGCACCAGCCGCCGCAGCAGCACCTCCTCTGTCCGGCCCCAGACCGTGCGCACCACAGAGCAGCACCGGGTGGACCCGGCGGTGATTGACGATGACGATACGTTTACTGACATCATGTCCATTTTCAACCGGAAGTAAGGAGAAGGAATAATGGGAATGATAAAAGGCGTGCATCATATTGCCGTGAAGCCCACGGCAGAGCAGTATGAGAAGACAGTGGAGTTTTACACCCAGCTGCTGGGTATGGAAATCAAGAAAAGCTGGGGAGACCCGGAGCGCCCCTGTCTGATGGTCTCCTGCGGGGACAACACCTGCATGGAGATTCTGGGCAGCGACAGCGAGATTCCCGCAGGCGGGCCCCTGGCCCACATTGCCTTTGCCACGGATAAGGTGGATGAGCTTATCGAGAAGGTGAGGGAGGCCGGGTACCAGGTGACCAACGAGCCAGCGGACGCGAACCTGGGCGGGGATACGCCCATCCGGATTGCGTTTTTCTATGGGCCGGTCAATGAACATATCGAGCTGTTCTGGGAGAAGTAAAGAGTAAGATTGCGGCTCCGGCAGAGTGCCGGGGCCGTTTTCGTGTGGATGGGGGAGGCGGGTACCGCCTGACGGCTCGGGGCAGAGCCCAGCGCCAAGCACAAGCGATTGAGCGGGAAGCGCGGTCCAGGGGCGTCAGGCCCCTGGCAGGGTTCGGGACAG
>CAJTXF010000197.1 GCA_910580045.1 uncultured Eubacteriales bacterium | reverse complement strand
CGCCCGTAGGGCGGGGGAACACAGATAATTATCTCTGTGGTTTGGACAATCCCTCAGGCCTTATGGGCTTGACGTCCCGCCCATTTCGGAGTATGATGAAATGGGCTTGCTTGACCAATCGAATCCTCTATGGCCAAGCAAGCATCCAACCCAAATAAAGGAGCTTGATACCATGAAATTTTCCCAGATGCCCTACACCCGCCCGGATATGCCCGCCGTCCTGGCCAAGCTGGAGGAGCTTACCGCCCGGCTGCAGGCCGCCGCCTCCGCCGAAGAGCAGCTGGCCGTCTTTAAGGAGGAGGAGGAGCTCAGCGAGCATATCAACACCGCCTCATCCATTGCCTCCATCCGCCACACCGTGGACACCAGGGATGAATTCTACAGCGGGGAGGACGAGTTCTGGAACGAGCAGTATCCCCTGCTCTCCGAGAAGGAGCAGGAGTTCAAGAAGGCTCTGTTCCACTCCAAGTTCCGGCCCCAGCTGGAAAAGGAGCTGGGCAGCCTGCTGTTCAAGAACATTGAGATTGACTTGAAGTCCTTCTCCCCTGAGCTTATCCCCCTGATGCAGGCAGAGAACAAGCTGCGCACAGAGTATGAAAAGCTCTACGCCAGCGCCCAGATCCCCTTTATGGGCAAAACCGTCACCATCGCCCAGCTGGGGCCCTATAAGCAGGATACGGACCGGGCTGTCCGCCGCGCCGCCATTGAGGCTGAGGGCGGCTTCTTTGACCAGCACCAGGCGGAGTTCGACCGCATCTATGACGAGCTGGTGAAGAACCGCACCCAGCAGGCCAGGATGCTGGGCTTTGAGAACTACGTGCCCCTGGGCTTTCTGCGCATGGGCCGCAACTGCTATACCCCCGCTGATTTGGACAGCTTCCGCAGCCAGGTGGTCCGGGATTTGGTGCCCCTGACCGTGCGGGTGAAGGCCCGCCAGGCAAAGCGGCTGGGCATTGAGGACTTTATGTTCTACGACAACCCCATCATGTTCAAGGACGGCTCTGCCAAGCCCCAGGGCACGCCGGAGGAAATCATGGCAGCGGGCAGGACCATGTACCACGAGCTCTCAAGGGAGACCGGGGAGTTTATTGATTTGATGCTGGAAAACGAGCTGTTCGACGTGATTGCCACGGAGGGCAAGGCCCCGGGGGGCTACTGCACCAGCCTGCCGGATTATAAATACCCCTTCATCTTCTCCAACTTCAACGGCACCTCTGGAGACGTGGACGTGCTCACCCATGAGGCTGGCCACGCCTTCGCGGACTACATGGCTGAGCGCACCATTGGCGTTGCCGCCAACCGCTTCCCCACCATGGAGGGCTGCGAGACCCATTCCATGAGCATGGAGTTTTTGACCGCGCCCTGGCACCACCTGTTCTTTGGCCCCCAGACCGATAAGTACGAGCTCTCCCACGCGGAGGACGCCCTGTCCTTTATCCCCTACGGGTGCCTGGTGGACCACTTCCAGACCGAGGTCTACAGCCACCCGGAGATGACCCCAGAGGAGCGCAACCAGACCTGGGCCCGGCTGGAAAAGCTCTACCGCCCCTACCTGAACATGGAGGGCCTGCCCTTCTATGGCCGGGGAGCTGGCTGGCAGCGGCAGATGCACATCTACCAGAGCCCCTTCTATTATATTGACTACTGCCTGGCCCAGGTGATGAGCCTGCAGTTCTTTGCCCTGTCTTTGGAGGACCGGGAGAAGGCCTGGGAGAAGTATATGGCGTTTGTGAAGCTGGGGGGAACAAAGACCTTTATTGATTTGGCCCACGGGGTGGGGCTGCGCTCGCCCATTGACGAGGGCTGCGTGAAGGACGTGTGCACGGCCACGTTTGATTGGACCCAGGAGCACTTGGTGGAGTGAGGAAGCCTAGCGGCGCGGGGCAGGCGCTTTCTCTAAGCAGTACCCAAAGCCGGGCGAAAAGTTTCGTCG
>CAJTXF010000196.1 GCA_910580045.1 uncultured Eubacteriales bacterium | reverse complement strand
AACGCTCACCCCCCTGGACCCCGGGATGGGCCCACCGTCAGGCTTCCTCTTCTCCCCCCTCTTCCTTTCCATGAAAATATCCGTACACCTTCCGCGCCGCTGGTTTTGTCATCCCCGGCGCTCTCTCCAGCTCCTCCAAGCTGGCCTCCCCCACTGCCCCCACTGTCTTGAAGTGCTTCAGCAGCGCCTTGGCCCTTGCCGGGCCCACCCCTTCAATGGACAGCAGGGTGCTGGATATGGCTGTCTTCTTCCTCTGCTGCCTATGGTACCCTATGGCGAACCGGTGGACCTCATCCTGTATGGTGGACAGCAGCGTGAACGCCCGCCGGGTGGAGGTGATGGCAATCTCCCCCCCGCTCTGGGCAATGGCCCGGGTCCGGTGCTTGTCGTCCTTCACCAGGCCGTACAGGGGCACCTCAATGCCCATCTCCTCCAGCACGGGCTGGACCGCGTTCACGTGCCCCCTGCCGCCGTCCAGGAGAATCAAGTCCGGCAGGCGGCCAAAGCCCGTGTTGTCCCCCTCCGCCTGTTTGGCCCGGTACTCCCCAAACCTGCGGCGGATGACCTCCCGCATAGAGCCGTAGTCGTCCTGGCCCTCTACGGTCTTTATCTTAAACCGGCGGTAGGCGGCTTTCAGGGGCCTGCCGTTCTCGAACACCACCATGCCCGCCACGTTCTCCCCCCCCTGCAGGTTGGAGATGTCATAGCACTCCACATAGGCCGGGGTTTTCTCCAGGCCCAGCAGCCGCCGCAGCTCGTCCAGGGCAGAGGCGTCCCGGCCGGAGAGGCCGCTGTGCTGGGCAAGGGCCTCTGCCGCGTTAGAGCGGCACATCTCCACCAGCTGGCGCTGGCTGCCCTTCTGGGGCACGTTCAGCCGGACGGCCCTGCCCCGCCTGCCGCTGAGCCACAGGGCCACCAGCTCCTGGTCCTCACAGGGGCCGTCCAGGGTGACGACAGGGGGGACGCGGTCCCGGATGGCGTAATACTGGCGCAGGAACTCTGAGCGGGACTCCATGTCCGGCTGGCAGCCCTGGGTGACAAAGCTCTCCCTGTCGCTGAGCTTGCCCCCGGTAAACCGGAACACCTGGAAGGCCGTGGTCTGCTCCCCCTGGGCCAGGGCGAACACGTCCTGCTCCTCCACCCGGCTCTCCACCACCTTCTGGCGCTCTTTCAGCTTCTGGATGGCGTGGATGCGGTCCCGCAGCCGGGCGGCCAGCTCAAAGTCCAAATCCTCAGCAGCCTGCTCCATGCTTTTTGTCAGCTCCCGCACAGAGGTGCCGCTGCCCCCCCGCACAAAGTCCAGGGCCTGCCGGAAGGCCTCCTGATAGTCCTCCTGCCTCACCTTCCCCTGGCAGGGGGCGCAGCACTGCTCGATATAAAAATTCAGGCAGGGCCGGGCCTTGCCGAACTCCTGGGGGAAGCGCTTGTTGCAGGCAGGCAGGCGGAAAATTTTCCGGGCAGCGTCCACGGTCTCCCGGATAGACCAGAAGCTGAGATAAGGGCCAATATACCGGGCGCCGTCCTCCTCCCGCTGAAGCACGGCGGACATCCGGGGCCAGGGGCCCTCTGTAACCCGGATATAGCAATACCCCTTGTCGTCCTTGAGCAGGATATTATATTTAGGCTGGTGCTGTTTTATCAGGCTGCTCTCCAGAACCAGGGCCTCAAACTCACTGTCCGTGAGGATATACTCAAACCAGTCCACGTTAGAGACCATTTTGCGGACCTTGGCATCGTGGTTCTTCTCAGAGCCGAAATACTGGCTGACCCGGTTTTTCAGGGCCTTGGCCTTGCCGATGTAGATAATTTCCCCAGCAGCGTTGTGCATGATATAAACGCCGGGGGTGAGAGGGAGCTGCATGGCCTTGCGGCGGAGCTCCTGCCGTTTCTGGTCGTCCATAAGGGACCTCCTGGAGGGAAAAGATGAAGGGGAAGGTGAGCCAAGGGGAAGTTTTCGTCCACCTTTTTCAAAAGGTGGCAGGGGTTTGGGGGCAGAGCCCC
>CAJTXF010000195.1:1638-2038 GCA_910580045.1 uncultured Eubacteriales bacterium | reverse complement strand
GTGCGACTAAGCGCGCACGACTCCTCCCCTGTCCGTTGACAAAGGAAAATTTTCCGCCCCTTCCCGGCCACTTTAGCGAGAAAAATCGCCAGCCCCGCTCAGGCCCCAGGGACAAAAGACAAAATGACAATTTTGTCCCTTTTGCCTTTTGTCCGATTTTGACAGGCAGGCACTGCCGCTATATAGTAATGCCTGCCTGTCACTGGGAAGAAATGGTGATATTTCACCTGATTATTAGGACAGGCAGGCACTGCTGCTATATAGTAATGCCTGCCTGTCACTGGGAAGAAATGGTGATATTTCACCTAATTATTGGGACAGACAGACACTGCTGCTATATAGTAAGTTCTGTCTGTCCCTGACGGTCAACGGGGTGAGTCGTCGTGCGCAGCTTACGCAC
>CAJTXF010000195.1:0-1628 GCA_910580045.1 uncultured Eubacteriales bacterium | reverse complement strand
CCCCCCCCCCCCACGCCTCCCCTGGCCGTTGACAAAGGAAATTTTCCGCCCCTCTTCCCGACCGATTCAGGTGGCGCCCGCCGCGCTCTGCCCCTGCTTCCCCTTCCTGCCAGCGGGAAGCACCAGCACCACCAGAAAGCCCTCTACTGAAAAATACCGGGTGAATAGGTTCTCATAATAGTCCGCCTCCGCCAGGTACCGGTACCTGGACAGGTAGCTCTGGGCCCACTGAATCTGACGCAATCCCATTTTCGCGCCTCCTTCCCGGCTATTTCGCCTTAATCACGCCATTCTCCCTCAAAATCCACAGGAACGGATCCTCAATCCGGTGGGGGCGGGGCCGCTCGATTCTGCCGTCCTGCCGGGGGTTGTTGTGCAGGCCCAGGGCCGAGGCGGCGAAATAGGAGTAATTGCTGTAGTTGGTCTCCAGCTGAGAGGTAAAGGCCCCCGCGCCCCACTCCCGCAGCAGGGCCAGGATTTCCCCGTTCACATTGTGCCAGTCGGACAAGTCAAAACGCTTCTGGCCGCAGTGAGGGCTGGGGTTGTGCACAGCACAGCCTTGGGGCACCAGGGGCTGGATGGCGTCAAACTTAGAGAACACCGCTGCCACAGGGATGCTGATTTTCTCTGTCTCGCCCAGGCCCTTGTCATTGCGAATCAGTCTGGAGACCCGGGTCATAATGTCATCCGCCCGGGCGGCCTGCTGCCAGCTGACTGCCGAGGCCCCGGCCATGACCCCATCGTCCATCTGGGCGGCCACAGCGGGAAGCTGCGTGGGGTCCAGCAAAAACACAATGCCCGCTGACTTGCAGATGCACTTGTTCACTGTGCCCATGGTGGCCTCATCGTTCAAATCCTCACCGGCAGTGTCGAAGAGCACCAGGGTGAAGCTCTCAACCGCCTCCTTGAACAGCACCTTACGCTTGAGCTTCAGCTTGAAAATCAGGGGACGGTAGGCCCCGTTGTCCACATTCCGCAGGCTGCTGGCAGTCAGCTCCAGCTTCACGCTGCTGTCATACAGGGCGCTGCCAAAGCTCTGCTGCCAGCGGGGATAGCTGTCCGCGAAGCCCTCCAAAGCGCCCCCAAAGGCCACGGCAATCCTGTCCCGCAGCTCTTTGATAATGACGCCCACAAGGTGGCTTTTGCCTGTGCCGCGGGAGCCCACCACAGAGATAATCATATCCTTGCCGGTGAGGGTGCTTTCAGGCAGCTCATTGTGGCAGGCAGGGCATACCCGCTTATAGGTGGTGTTCTTACACTTGGGGCAGGCCCCGGACTGGGCCACGGCAGAGGGGCTTTTCACCGGCACGGTGAAGGTAGTCTTGCCGGGCTTGGGCATGTTCTCGTCGCCGTTTTCATAGCGGGTCATCTCCACGTCAGGCACATCCTCACAGCGGGGGTTGGTGCAGCGGAACTGCACCTCAGAGAGCCTGCGTTTTTCAAAGCAGTAGGGGCAGATAAATTCGGTTTTGGCCATATGGGTAACTCCTCCCTAAGGGATTTTGGATTGATTCTGATAAGCCTGGCGGCGCGGGGCAGCTGCTTTCGCCAAGCGCAGGCACATAGGCGGGATAAAAGTTTCGTCGTCTCGGCTGCCGCCTCGGTCGGCTCGGGACGGTCGCCACTGG
>CAJTXF010000194.1 GCA_910580045.1 uncultured Eubacteriales bacterium | reverse complement strand
AGGACTTTTTGAAAAAAGTCCCCCTGGACCCTTCAAAAACTTTCATCTGGCTCGCCGTCAGGTGTTGGATTTATATAGAGAGAATACACACAAAGGAGTGAACGGCATGGGAAAAACCATCGCACAGAAAATTATTGAGAGCCACCTGGTCTCCGGGAAAATGGAGGCTGGGGAGGACATCGGCCTGCGCATTGACCAGACCCTGACCCAGGACGCCACGGGCACCATGGCCTATCTGGAGTTTGAGGCCATGGGCGTGCCCCGGGTGAAGACCGAGCGCAGCGTGGCCTATGTGGACCACAACACCCTGCAGAGCGGCTTTGAGAACGCGGACGACCACCGGTATATCCAGACAGTGGCCAAGAAGCACGGGCTCTGGTTCTCCCGGCCCGGCAACGGCATCTGCCACCAGGTGCATCTGGAGCGCTTCGGCGCCCCGGGCAAGACCCTGATTGGCTCTGACAGCCACACCCCCACCGGCAGCGGCATCGGGATGCTGGCCTTTGGGGCCGGGGGCATGGACGTGGCCGTGGCCATGGGCGGCGGCGAGTACCATATCAACATGCCCAGCATGACCAAGGTGGAGCTCACCGGGAAGCTGTCCCCCTGGGTGTCCGCCAAGGACGTGATTCTCAAGGTGCTGGAGCTGCTCAGCGTGAAGGGCGGCGTGGGCAAGATTATCGAGTATGGCGGCGAGGGGGTGAAGACCCTCACCGTGCCGGAGCGGGCCACCATCACCAACATGGGGGCCGAGCTGGGGGCCACCACCTCCATTTTCCCCTCTGACGGGATTACCCGGGACTTCCTCCGGGCCCAGGGCCGGGAGGAGCAGTGGGTGGAGCTGTCCTCTGACCCGGACGCCCGGTATGACGAGGTCCTCCACATTGATTTGTCCGCCCTGGAGCCCCTGGCCGCCTGCCCCCATATGCCGGACAGAATCAAGCCCATCCGGGAGCTGGCCGGGCAGAAAATCAACCAGGTCTGCATTGGCTCCTGCACCAACTCCTCCTATCTGGACATGATGCGGGTGGCCGCCATCCTCAAGGGCAAGACTGTCCATCCGGACGTGAGCCTGACTGTGGGCTGCGGCAGCAAGCAGGTGTTCAACATGCTGGCCCGGAACGGGGCGCTGGCGGACATTATCGCCGCCGGGGCCCGGATTCTGGAGTGTGCCTGCGGGCCCTGCATCGGCATGGGCCAGTCCCCCAGCTCGGCGGGGGTGTCCCTGCGCACCTTTAACCGGAACTTTGAGGGCCGCTCCGGCACGGCGGACGCCCAGGTCTATCTGGTCAGCCCGGAGACCGCCGCGGCCTCTGCCCTGGCGGGCGTGTTCACAGACCCAAGGAGCTTGGGAGAGGCGGCGGAGATTCCCATGCCTGAGAGCTTCCTGATTGACGACAACATGATTGAGCCCCCAGTGGAAGAGGCCCTGATGGAGACCGTGGAGGTAGAGCGGGGGCCGAACATCAAGCCCCTGCCCGTCGCCGGGCCTTTGGCGGAGACGGTGGAGGGCAAGGCGGTGCTCAAGGTGGGGGACAACATCACCACAGACCACATCATGCCCGCTGGGGCGAAGATTCTCCCCTACCGCTCCAATATCCCGTACCTGAGCCAGTTCTGCTTTGGGGTGTGCGACAAGAGCTTCCCGGACAGATGCAAGGCAGAGGGCGGCGGCCTGGTGATTGGGGGGAAGAACTATGGCCAGGGCTCGTCCCGAGAGCACGCGGCGCTGGTGCCCCTGTACCTGGGGGTAAAGGCGGTGATTGCCCAAAGCTATGCCCGGATACACGCGGCGAACTTGGCCAATACAGGCATTCTGCCCCTTGAGTTCCTGAAAGAGGGGGACTATGAGGGGATAGATGAGATGGACGAGCTGGTTCTGCCCCATGTCCGGGAGGAGATAGAGAAGGGGGAAGAAGTGACGGTAGAGAACCGGACAAAGGGAACGGCCATAAAAGTGAAAGCAGTGCTGAGCCAAAGGCAGAGGGAGATGGTGCTGGCAGGCGGGCTGCTGAACTATACGAAGAAGGGGTAAGCACAAGCCTGACGGTAAGCCCATCCCGGGGTCAAGGGGCGCATGGCCCCTTGCA
>CAJTXF010000193.1 GCA_910580045.1 uncultured Eubacteriales bacterium | reverse complement strand
AAAATCATATTCAATTATTCAAATTCGGTCAAATTATATCAAACCATCCAGACGAAAAATTGTCCTTGAAGGAGCTGAAAAGCCGCACTTCCAAACGGCAAAAATCGGCCTGCGGTTATCCTATTTTGTAACCACTTACCCCTCTTTTTGCCCGGTTATCCTATTGGGAACCACTACAAATTTGGTGAAAAATGGTTTTTTTAAGTCAAACTGCATCAAACCCTATCAAAAGCAAAAGCCCGGAAAACCTTGATTTTCCGGGGTTTTTGAGCAATTTTGATACGGTTTGAACAGCCGATTATCGCTTGCTGAACTGGGGCGCGCGGCGGGCGGCCTTGAGGCCGTACTTCTTGCGCTCCTTCATTCTGGGGTCGCGGGTCAGGAACCCGGCCTTCTTCAGAGCAGGACGCAGCTTCTCGCTGTCAAACTGCAGCAGGGCCCTGGCTACCCCGTGGCGGATTGCGCCGGCCTGGCCGGTCACGCCGCCGCCGGAGACCCGGCACACCACGTCAAACTGCTGGTCAGTGCCAGTCAGGGTCATGGGCTGGCGAACGATATATTTCAGGGTATCAAGCCCAAAGTAATCGTCAATATCCCGGTCATTGATTGTGACCTTGCCGGTGCCCTGATACAGGCGCACGCGGGCTACCGAGCTCTTCCTTCTGCCGGTGCCGTAGAAATAGGGTGCAGTCTCATACATAGTTTCACATCCTCCTTACATATTCCATGCTTCGGGCTTCTGTGCGGCGTGCTTGTGCTCCGCGCCGGCATAAAGCCGCAGGCGGGAGATAGCATTGCGGCCCAGAGAGTTCGAGGGAATCATCCCTTTCACAGCCAGCTGCATGGCGAGCTCCGGCTTTGTGCGCATCAGCACGTCATAGCGGGTGGCCTTCAAATGGCCGATATAGCCTGTATGGCGGTAATAGTACTTTTTCTCCGCCTTGCCGCCGGTAAGGACGGCGTCCTTGCAGTTCACGATGATAACATGGTCGCCGCAGTCCACATGGGGAGCGAAGGTGACCTTATGCTTCCCGCGAAGGAGCACAGCCGCCTGCGCCGCAACCCGGCCCAGCGGCTTGCCAGCAGCGTCGATAACGTACCATTTCCGCTGGACATCCGCGGCCTTGGGCAGTGTAGTTGACATAGCTTAAAACCTCCAAACTTTCACTTATGCTAATAGATTCTAGCACAACCCCTGGCAGGTGTCAAGGGATTTGGCAAAAATTTTGATTTACACTTTAAGAATCTCTTCCATCCGCATATTTTCATTCAGTTTTCTCTGTTTTTCTCATTTGCAATTTCAGCTTGTACACATCCGGCAGGCTGTGGGCTCTCCTTTTAGCGGGCTTTCCCCGCCACTGTGAAAATGTTAGCGAAACAGAAAAAAGATGGTTTCCATCAGGAAACCATCTTCTTGTGTTGGCGAAAACCTATCTTCCCGGGCCGTCTCCAGCCAAGTATTTTCGGCACGAGCGGGCTTAACTTCCGTGTTCAGGATGGGAACGGGTGGACCCCCGTCGTAATCAACACCAACTACTCTTTTCATCTGCCGGGGTGTTACCCTCGACTGCTCAGATATAATACCACAGTCTGCCGGAAAATGCAAGCCTTTTTTCAAATTTTTTCTATTCATTTTTTGTTTCTACAATATACAGGGGATTTATGGAGGTTTAACCCATATATCCTGACATCTACCGGCTCGGGGCAAGGCTTTCGCAAAGCAGTGCCTAAAGGCGGAATAAAAGTTTTTGCAGTCCCCTGGTGGGGTTTGGGGCAAAGTCCCAAGGATTTAGGGCGGCGCTCCAAAGGGAAGGGAGTGCCGCACCCCGTTAGGCGGCCCTCCAAACGTCCGAGCGAGGCAGCAGGAGCGCCGCCCTAAGACCTCGGGACTCTGTCCCGAACCCTGCCACCTTTGAAAAGGTAGACGAAACTTTTCTCCCGCCTTTCAACGCTACTGGGAGAAAGCTGCTGCCCCGAGCCGTCAGGCTGCTATGGTCTTCCCCTCTGATTTATTCCAATTCTGCATTGAAAAGCAAAAAAACGGCCTCCAAATGGAAACCGTCTTTCAGTGTTGGCGAAAACCTATCTTCCCGGGCCGTCTCCAGCCAAGTATTTTCGG
>CAJTXF010000192.1 GCA_910580045.1 uncultured Eubacteriales bacterium | reverse complement strand
ACCGTCCCGAGCCGACCGAGGCGGCAGCCGAGACGACGAAAACTTCCTCTGGCCCCCCCTCAGGCGCCGCTCTCCTCCACCCGCACCCCGGCTTCCCGGGCCCGCTCCAGCAATCCTTCCAGCGCGTCCTTCTCCCTCTCCCCTTCTATCCTCTTATACGGCCCCAGCTTATACGCTCTCCCTGTCACCCGCCGAATCGCGCTGCGCACCAGCTCCCTCTGCTGGGCCTGCTTCAGCAGGCTGAACGCAATCTCCGGCGCGTCTATCAGCATATACTCCCCGCTCACATACGCTGTACTGCCCTCAAAGGCCTTTGCCGTGCTCTTGGACGACCCTGCCTGGATACTCTCCAATATCTCCCCCCAGCCAGGGAAGGGCTCTGCGTTGGCGGAGAGCTCCTCAGCAGTGCTCTTCTGCTCTGCCGGGGGCGGGGGCGGCGCGGGGGGCTTGGGCTGGGGCTTTTGGGGGGCTTCCGGCTTTTTGGGGGCCTCCCCCTTTGGCGGCGGAGCAGGGCCGTCGTCCAGCATGGCCAGCAGCTTTTCTGTCTCGCTGGCGTCCTCCTCCTGAGCCTGAGGCCGCTGGGGGTGCTGGGGCTGCCCCTTCTCCCGCTGGGGGGGAGCGGGAACCGCCCGGCCCGGCTCGGCCGCGCCCTTTTCCAGGGCCTCTATCCGCCGGAGAAGGGCCTCCGGCGAGGTGTCCGCCTGGGGGCAGCACAGCCGCACCAGGGCGGTTTCCAGCACGGTCCGCTGGCTGCCCAGGCGCATCCGGTTCAGGGTGTTCTCCAGGCAGTCCATGCTGTGAAGGATGTCCCCCAGGCTCACGCCCCGGGCCTGCCGGGCCATCTCCTCCCGCTCAGCCGCCGCTGCCTGCACCAGCCCGCCCGGCTCCTTCATGGTCTTGAACAGCATCAGCCCCCGGAAGTACTGGCACAGCTCCCCGCACAGGCGGCCCAAATCCTTGCCGTCCCGGTGGAGCCTGTCCACGCAAACCAGGGCCCCGGCAGCGTCCTGGCTGGCCACGGCCCCGGCCAGCTCGGCCAGGTACTCCCTGGAGGCCAGCCCGGCGGCAGCGCCCACCACCTCCGCTGTCACCCGGCTGTCCCGGCCCAGGCACTGGTCCAGCAGGGAGAGGGCGTCCCGCAGGGCCCCGTCCGCCACCTGGGCAATCAGCAGGGCAGCGTCCTCCTCCACCTGGGCCCCCTCCTGCCGGGCCACGTCCATGACCCGCTGGGCCATCAGGGCCGCGTCAATGCGGTGGAAGTCAAACCGCTGGCACCGGGAGAGGATGGTGGGCAGCAGCTTGTGTACCTCTGTGGTGGCCAAAATGAACACCACGTGGGCCGGGGGCTCCTCCAGGGTCTTGAGCAGGGCATTGAACGCCGCCGGGGACAGCATATGCACCTCGTCAATAATATACACCCTATATTTTGCGGTGGCCGGGGTAAAGTTGGTCTCCTCAATAATACTGCGCACGCTCTCCACGCCGTTGTTGCTGGCCGCGTCGATTTCCACCACGTCCAGAATAGATTCGTCCTCCAGGCCCCGGCAGACCTCGCACTGGCCGCAGGGCTCCCCCTGTACAGGGGAAAGGCAGTTGACGGCCTTGGCGAGAATCCTGGCGCAGGTGGTTTTGCCTGTGCCGCGGGAGCCGGTGAACAGATAGGCATGGGCAACCCGGCCCCGGATAAGCTCATTTTTCAGGGTAACGGTCACCTGAGGCTGGCCCACCACGTCGGCAAAAGAGCCGGGCCGGTACTTGCGGTAGAGAACCTGATACATAAAGCGCGCACCCCCTTGAAAAGAAAAAAGCGGGAGAATATGTGAGCGGACAGGCGACCTGCATCGCCCGGGAACATCCGCTTAATGCTGCTCGGTTCCCCGCCTGACATGGTTCACGGCGACCCGCCGCGCAGACCTGTCCGCCCACATATTCTCCCGTGCAAAAAGCCGGGCATTGGCAGCGCAGGGCACAAAGGCCCAAAAGCCGCAAAGCTATTATACCACAGGGGGCAGAGATTTGCAAGACGGAATTTGAAATTCGAGGAGCAGGGCCTGGGGGCGGGCCAGAGAAAAGTTCTTGAAGAGTCCAGAGAAACTTCTTTCAAGAAGTTTCTCTGGCAGGGTGTGGGACAGAGTCCCACGACCTTGCCCTTGACCTTGG
>CAJTXF010000191.1 GCA_910580045.1 uncultured Eubacteriales bacterium | reverse complement strand
TTGCAGGTTGAACCCAGCGAATTCGAACTCATTAAGTACCCTGAGCGGGGCACCTGCCTTTATAGGTGTGGCAACGAGAGATACCTCTTGCAGGTGATTGCGCCCGACTATAAGTCCGCCCTCTTTGGAAAGGCGGGAGGCAGATGAGTGCAGCCCTCGGAGCAGCGCTCAAGAAAATTGCTGTTGCTCTGCTGTCAGACCCCAAGACAATGAAGAAAGTGTTGGCTATCGTGCTGACACTCCTGGTGGCGATTATCATGCCCATCGCGGCGGTGATCACCATTTTCAGCACAGATTTCGAGATAGACGTGCCGGAATTCCAGCGGCTGGCAATCCAGAACCTGACCCCGGAGCAGCGGGCCGACCTGCAATCCATCGAGGACACCGGCAACGAAATCCAGGTGGCCCTGACCGCCAGAGGGCAGGAAAAGCGGCTCAAGGAAGCACTGGTTCTGTTTCTGTTTGCTCTGGGGGACTTCGCCCATGAGCCGGGCTTTGCCGAAAAGCTGGCGGGGTGTTTCGTGGAGGGTCAGACCCATGCGGAACTCATTGCCGCTGTCAACGCCGCCTTTGGTATGGACATCGACCCGGAGGACTTCGAGAAAATCATGTCTTTCGTGAACCGCCAGATTGTGGACGTGGCCCGCTCCCAGCTTGGCAACGTGGGCGGCGAACCCTATTGGAGTTGGTATGGTTTCCCATCTCGCGTGGAGTGGTGCGCCTGCTTTGTAAGCTGGTGCGCCGACCAATGTGGCTATATCGACAGCGGTATTATACCACGGTTTTCGGGCTGTGAACAGGGGGCTGGATGGTTCAAAGCAAGGAATCTCTGGCAGGACGGTTCTGTCACGCCCACGTCAGGGACTATTATCTTCTTTGACTGGGTAGACGAGAACGGCCTCCAGGATGGCAGCCCTGACCATGTGGGCATCGTGGAGAAGGTGGAGAACGGCAGGGTGTACACCATTGAGGGCAACTCCGGCGACGCTTGTCAGCAGAACAGCTACCCCATAGGGTACTTTGAGATCCTGGGGTATGGCACGCCAAAATATGAATCAGGAGGTACGGAAAGTGATAGTGAGAGTAACGCCCCAGTGGAGGGAACCTGAGATCCTTGCCCCGCCCTGGGAGATCGTCCACACGGTGGAGCTGCCGCCAGGAGAATTCCGCAAGTTTAAGGAGGATCTCCTGCAGCCCCAGCCCTTTATTATGGAACACGCCAGCGAGATGTATATGGACGAGCATGGTGTCACCCACGGAATGCTGGTGCTCTGTGCGGGCATCGATGACGGAATCCTTGTGAATTCCGAGGGCTTTGCCTACGCCCGGTATGCCGCATATTTGTCCGGCGCACGGACGCTTTCCCTTATGAACCGCTATCCGTCCCTGCGGGATTTTTGTGTGCAGATGGATGGCCTGGTGGAGAAATACGTCCAACAGGCGGTGGCAGAACAGGAGGATGGCGCATTCACCTTGCCGTATTCTGATGTAGATGCCGAGGTGGAACAGCGGGTATACGACGAGGATATGGTCAATTTCGACCGGCAGTTATTTCTGGATATGATCTCGGAATGCCCGGAGTTCGACGAGGTGGAGATCACCGAGAACGAAATCTATCTGACTATCGCCCCGGAGTTTGTGCAGGAACAAGCTCCGGGGATGTCTATGTGAAGGAGATGATTCTCATGAAAAAAGACAGCATCACCATCCCCTACGACGAGGAAAAGCTGGCGGCGCTCCGTCTCTATTTGGAGCAGAAGGGCCAGTCTGTGGAGCAAGAAATGGTCTCTGCTGTGGACACTCTCTACGCCAAAGCTGTCCCAGGCAACGTCCGGGAGTTCCTGGATCTGCGCTCCGGCATGGAGCCGAAACCTGCGGAGCGGCGTAAACGTCCCCGGCCTGCGTCAGAATCCGAACCGGCTGTTGACGTTCATGCAACTTCCTCCGATCCTCTCCCGGAAAGCCGTGATAGCTTTTGAGGACACAGAAATTTGGTATAGAAATCGAGATGACCGGCATCACTCGCGCGGCTGCGGCCCAGGTGATCGCCGGTCATTTTGGTACCAACGCCATCCATGTGGGCGGCAGTTACGACACCTACACGGTGCGCGACAACGATAACCGGCAATGGAAAGTGGTCAGTGATGCTTCTATTCGCAG
>CAJTXF010000190.1:506-2162 GCA_910580045.1 uncultured Eubacteriales bacterium | reverse complement strand
TGCCCCGCCCTGCGGGCGGGGCAACACGAAAAACTCCTCGGAACGGACACTCCCCAAAGATTGTACGCCGGCTGCGCAAGAGTCAGCAAAGCCACCCCTGCTGAGCGCAGCCAGTCAGAGCATGTATGGTCTTGCGGTTCGGCAGGCGAAAGCTATGCCGGAAAATATGCAGGCAAACCGTGTGCAAAGCCTTTGTGCTGTGCTGCCTTAACATTCCGCTGTCATCATCCGGATAATCTCCCTGTCTGTGGCGGCCATTCCGTCCCGGGCCAGGTGGCAGATGTTCAGAATCGTATTCTCCACCCCTTTGGTGACAATCCCCTCTCCCCCGCAGAACTGGGTCCCGTGCTGCTGCATCTGCAGGCCCAGCAGCCCGGCCTCCACCGCAGAAGCAATTTTTGCCGCGCAGCTGGGCTTGGCCCCGTCGCAAATCATGCCTGAGTTGATGGCCACCCCGTTGACCACTGTGTGGGCAATCTCATCGCTCCGCCCACCCATAAGATAGCACACGCCTGCCGCCGCGCCGCAGCCCGCGCTGGTGGCCCCGCAATAGGCCGAGAGCTTCCCTATGCCCTCCTTCAGGTGGATGGTCACCAGGTTGGCCACGGCCAGGGCCCGGAGCAGTTCCTCGTGGGACACGCCCAGCTCCTCCGCATAGACAATCACTGGCAGTGAGGTGGTCAGCCCCTGGTTCCCGCTGCCCGAGTTGATGACCACCGGCAGCTCGCAGCCGCTCATCCTGCTGTCAGAGCCAGCAGCGGCCATGGCCTTTGCCCGGTTCTGCACCTGGTTTCCGTAGGCGTCCAGCAGGATTTTTCCAATGCCCGCGCCCCATTTCCCGCTGAGCCCCTCCTGGGCCACGGCCATGTTCAACGCAATCTGCCTGTCCAGGGTGGGGGCAATGCGCTCCAGCTCTACCTCACCGGCAAAGCGCACAATATCCTCCACGTTCAGCTCGCTGCCCTTGTCCTCCTGAAATATGTCCTCGCTGTACTCCCTGCTCAGCAGGATATCTTCCCCCCGCTCCACACGAATCACGTTGGTATGCGCCCCGGCAATCTCCACAAAGGCCCGCTGTTCCCCGACCCAGGCGGTAATCTGTATGTTCAGCAGCCAGCCCCGCTCTGAGCAGCCCACGGTAATCTCCGCACTCTCCAGATAGGCTTTCACCCGGGCGATTTCCTCCGCCCCGGCCTGAGAGATAACCTCCAGCTTCTGGCTGGCCTGGCCCGCGGCAATCCCAGCTGCCGCGGCGGCGGCAATCCCCCGCATCCCCTGGGTGTGGGGCACCACCACGCTCTTCACGTTTTTCAGGATATTGGGGCTGACCAGCACCTGCACCCGCTGGGGAAGCTGGCCCAGGGTCTCTCTGGCAATGGCTGCCCCATAGGCCACAGCAATCGGCTCTGTGCAGCCCATAGCGGGAACCAGCTCGTCCTGCAGAATTTGAGCATAACAATCTATCAAGCGCTTTTCCATTTTTATCACTCCAGTGGAGCAGTTCCCCGCCAGTGTGCTGGGAAACGGGGACAGGCTCCTCGAATTTTGTTGGATTTCCTGTTAGTAAGTATAGCATATTCCGCACCCGGACGCAAGAAGGAGGCCGTGCCCGGGATTGTCCAAACCACAGAGATAATTATCTGTGTTCCCCCGCCC
>CAJTXF010000190.1:0-496 GCA_910580045.1 uncultured Eubacteriales bacterium | reverse complement strand
CGCCCGTAGGGCGGGGGAACACGAAAAACTCCTCGGAACGGACACTCCTCCTGCAAAAGAAGCCATTGACAGGCTCCTGGGCCTGTGCTATACTAAAAATATAGGCCCTGAAAGAGAGGGCCTTGTTGTTTTGCTGCTTTGTACACGCATCTTCCAACGAGCATCCAGTTTTTCTGTGAATGGGAAAAGAGGATGCCCCGGACTTCTCTCTGGCTGGCGGGCCTGGGCCAGCGCTGGCTCTGCTTCCCCTGCCCCGCTGGCCCGGATGTTCCCACTGCTCCCACTCTCCGGCCAGCCCAAAAGTGGGAACACTTTTGGGCTGGCCGGGCAGTGTGCGCCGGGGCGGCCCGGGAAACTGGTGGGAGCAGGTGGGAACAGGCTTTCCCCAAGGGCCTTGAGATAAGCCTGACGACACGTGGCAGACGCTTTCTCCAAGCAGTACCCAAAGCCGGGCGAAAAGTTTCGTCGTCTCGGCTGCCGCCTCGGTCGGCTCGGG
>CAJTXF010000189.1 GCA_910580045.1 uncultured Eubacteriales bacterium | reverse complement strand
TGGACGAAAACTTCCGCTGGCTCACCCCGCACCCCTGCCACCTTTTGAAAAAGGGCGAGGGTCGCCGGGTACTTGACGAAGTCAATGTGCCGCGACCGCCCCGAGCCGACCGAGGCGGCAGCCGAGACGACGAAAACTTCCGCTGGCTTGCAATTAGGCGCTGCTCTCCCCGCCCTGCTTCCCAGTATAATCCCCGACACCGTGTCGCAGTCAAGGCCTTTTCCTAAAAAAATCTCAAAAACTTTCCCGAAAGTTGTCCTCCAAAGAGAAACTTTTCCCCTTTTTACCAGATTAAGTGAAAGGATATTTTTTCAGGAGGTGTTACCTTGACCTACATTGACTATCTCAACCGCTTCAACCAATTCCTGGAGAGCAGCGCCCTGCCCCCCTCCGCCCAGCTGCTGTACTATAAGCTGCTGCACATCTTCAACCGGGCAGGCTGGCCGCCTACTGTGCAGGTGGACAACCAGCGGCTGATGACGATGGCTGGACTTCGCTCGACCAAAGCCGCAATCAGCGCCCGTAACCGGTTGGTAAATGCTGGTCTTATCCAGTATGAACAGGGCAAAAAAGGAATGCCAAACCGCTACGTGTTATGTGAAAAACAGCTGTTTTGCTTGAGCGATGGCACGAAAAACGCCACTAAATACGCCACTAAATACGCCACTGAAAACGACACTATAAACGCCACCACAAACGCCACACATATAAAGAATAAGACAAAAAACAAGACAAAGACCTCTTCCCCCAAACCCCCAAAGGGGGCTTCTGTGGGTTCTCCCTCTTATGATATTGACGAGCTGGCCGCCCTGGCTGTCCTGGACCTGCCGGACGAGCTTTAGGGCTTGTCCCCGCAAAGAGGACGCAGGCTTTTAAGCACAGAACCGCTCCACTCCAGCAGCAGCCGGTAGGCCCGCTCTACATCCGGGGTGTCCAGCATCTCCCGCTGTTCTTTGGTCAGCCGGGAACGCAGCTCCCCCAGGGCGGGCACATATTCCCCGGCGCGCCAGAGCCGCTCCAGCCGCAGGCAGAAGAAGGCCCCCTTGCGCAGGCCCGGCAGGGCCTCCGCCGCCCCATTGTAGAGGTATCCGTGGCAGGCCCCGTGGTACAGGGCAGAGGCCCCCAGCGCCAGGGCCTGGCCATACTCCGCCTGGGTAAACTCCGGCAGTTCCAGGGCGCCCAGCACGGGCCTTGTGTCCAGGTACAGGCTCAGCAGGTCCGCCCGGGGCCAGGCCGCCAGCTGTTCCGCCCCGCAGATGAAGCCGCAGGCCAGCTCACCGCTGGGCATGGACTTCACCAGGTCCCGGTACCTGGCCAAATCCTCCACGTCCAGGCAATCCAGAACCGCGACCACATCAATGTCGCTGTCCGGCGTGGCCTCGCCCCGGCCATAGCTGCCCTGATACCCCACGAACCGCAGCCGCGGCCCAAATGCCTGCTCCAGCCTCCGGGCCAGCTCCCGGGTCCAGCTTACAATCTCAACCATTAGCACATCACCCCGCAAAAAAGGGAGTGTCCGTTCCGAGGAGTTTTTCGTGTTCCCCCCGCCCGCAGGGCGGGGGGAACACAGATAATTATCTCTGTGGTTTGGACAATCCCGCAAAGAATTCGGGCTTGACACCAGCGCCAGCCCGGAGTATAATATAAATAGAGAGGGCGCTGCCGCATGGCGGTTCAGCCCTGATAGATTGGCAGTGATTTTTACACTAACCGCTCGGGGGCTAGCCGGGCGGTTAGCACGCTTTTATGGGGAAGAAAATTAGAACAATCAGCGCAATAAGTATAACGAGCAGTATTTGCGCTATTCTTTTTCCCATGAGAGATAGGGCTTGCCCTATCTCTTCTTCACTCTCCTTTCGGAGGAGTAGCTAAACCGCCTTTTATGCAGCAGCGTCCTTTTGAACCACCCCTCACCAGAAGGGGCTTTTTTTAGTATACCACGAATCGGCAGGGTTTGCAAGCAATGGGATGGGATTGTCCAAACCGCCGGGATAATCCTCTGTGTTCCCCCGCCCGTAGGGCGGGGGGACACGACACTCCCGGCTGGGATTTGGGGCGGTTGGCGGCAGCTGGTGGTCGGTCTTAGAGATTTGGGGCGGTTGGCGGTATCTTCTTGGGTTGGCGGCATCTTTCGGGATTGCTTAGCCTCCCGACGCTTGTGCAGTGCGTCCGCCTCTCTCCGAA
>CAJTXF010000188.1 GCA_910580045.1 uncultured Eubacteriales bacterium | reverse complement strand
CAGAGCCCCTGCGGCCGAAGCCCAACAGCAATAGCAACCAAAAGAAAGGAGCACCGCCCAGAGATTGGCGGCGCTCCTAAATTTATAGTGAGAGGCAGAAGTTAGGACGGCCCTCAATCGTCTAGGGGAGGCAGAGAGTTCGCGCAGCGAACTCTTTGGAGCAGCCGCCAAACAGCCCGAACAGCGCAAATCCAGAGCTGCGGACTGGCCTTCCGAAACGTGGCGGCCCTAAGCATTCCCAGTAGATGCTGCCTTCTGAGACAGCGGCATCTGACCGGAACGCTTAGCCTCCCAACGCCTGTGCAGGGCGTCCGCCTCTCAGAATCTTGCTGGGTGCCGCGGCTTGGGGGCGTTCCTGGGGGCGGCGCGGAAGACTGCCTCGGACAGACTCAGGAGGTGGTGGTTGGGTGACTGCCTCGCCCTTTTCCTTTGCGCGCCGCCCGAAGGTCAAGGTCGCCTCCGGCGGCTTAGGGCTCTGCCCTGGACCTGCCAGGGGCCATGCGCCCCTGGACCCCGGGATGGGCTCGCCGTCAGGCCCATTCGCGCTGCCCATCACCTCTCCCGTTTCATCACCTGCGCCCATCCCAGACACACCGCCATAACCGCCGGGAACACTGCCGCGCTCAGCATCCCTGCCCGCAGCCCTGCAAACTCACTGACCACACCCGCCAGTCCCGGGCCCGCCGAACACCCGATATCCCCGCACACTGCCAGCATCCCGAACATGGCCCCGCCCCCCTTCGGGTACGCTGCCGCTGTGCTGCTGAGCACCCCCGGCCACATCAGGCTGATGGAGAACCCGCACAGGGCACAGCTCAGCAGGGAGAGCACCGGAACCGCCAGCATCGCCGCGCCCAGATAGCACAGCACACACACCACCGCCGCGGCCAGCAGAAACCGGTTCAGCTCTATCTTTCCGCCGAGCACCCCGTAGATGGTTCGGCCAACGCCCATAAACACCGCGAACAGGCAGGGGCCCAGCAAATCCCCCCAGATTTTCTCTATCCCCAGGGCCTGCTCCGCGAACAGGGAGCTCCACTGGCTCATGGCCAGCTCAGAGGCCCCGGCGCAAAGCATCAGCACCATTGCCCCCACAAACAATCTGGAGCGGAACAGCTGCCCCAGGGGCGTTTTCTCCTCCGGCGGCACTGTGGGCCCCAGGGGCACCCGGGCAAAGGAGAAGATGTTATAAAAGGGCAGGGCCGCCCAGAAGACAGGCAGCACCCACCAGAGGCCCTGGCCTGTCAGGCGCACAATCACTGTGCTCACCAGCACCACCGCCACCTGGCCCCAGCAGTAGAAGGAGTGCAGGAGGCTCATTCTGGCGTCCTTCGCGCTGCTGGGGAGAGAGTCGATAATAGGGCTGACAGCCACCTCAATCATGCCGCCGCCCACGGCCATCACCACAGTGGCAATGGCCAGGCCCGCAAAGGGCCAGGGCAGCAGCCGGGGCAGGATTCCCAGCAGGACAAGCCCAGCTGTACAGCAGACATGGGCAAAAACTGTAGCGGCCCGGTAGCCTATCCAATCCACAAAGCGGACGCAGAGCATATCCACCAGAATTTGGGTGACGAAGTTAAAGAGAATCAGGGAGGAGAGCATGGCATAAGAGATGCTGAATTCCCGCTGAAAGATGACAAAGAACAGGGGGCTGAGGTTGTTGACCACGCCTTGGACTATGTAGCCGCGATAGCAGGCCATGCGGGTGGGGCGGTATGAGATTTGAGGCATAGGGGCATCCCTCCTGGAGGCGGAATTGGTGTAAGTGTGGAGAAGGTAAAGGACAAGAGGCAGAAACCTGACGGCGGGCCAATTGCGCGGTCCAGGGGCGCTTGGCCCCTGGCGGGTCCAGGGCAGAGCCCTGGTGGGGTTCGGGGCGACTTGGCGAAGCCAACGTCAGGAGTCCCCGAGGTCTGGCCCTTAGGCGGCGCGGCCAAAAAAGGAGCGGCGTACGGCGTCAGACAGCCATCACACATAGGAGCGTGGCACCATTCCGCGCCGCCAAAGATGCCAGCCGCGCGAATCCGTTGACTTTGGGAGCCGAAAGGTTCCCAAAGTCACGGAGAGCCGCAGGCCGTCTTCCGAAGCCTTGGGCCGCTAAGCGTTCTGACTAGATGCCGTTCGCGGTTGAGCTGCTGTGAACGGTCAGGCCCTAGACCTAACCGTTAGCTCCCGCTTTCTGAGTC
>CAJTXF010000187.1 GCA_910580045.1 uncultured Eubacteriales bacterium | reverse complement strand
TCCCGAGCCGACCGAGGCGGCAGCCGAGACGACGAAACTTTTCGCCCGGCTTTGGATACTGCTTGGAGAAAGCGTCTGCCACGGGCCGTCAGGCTCCGCCCTCCTCCCTCCACCTGGCAATCTCCTCCAAAAACGCTTTGCCATACCGGGCTGCCCGTATCTCTCCAATCCCTTCTACCCTCTTGAGCCCCGGTATATCCCTGGGCTGCTTCATGGCCATATCCGCCAACGTGGCATTGGTAAATATCACGTACACCGGCACCCGCTCCGCCTCGGCACACCGGCTCCGCACTGCCCGCAGCCGCTGGTACAGCTCCGCTGCCCTGCCCTCCAGCTGGGGCGGCACAGATGACCCAGCCGCCTGCTCCTCTTTCTCCTGCCTCCGGGGGGTGAACAGCACCCGCTCGCCCCCAAACAGCACAGCCTTGGCTCCTGGCCCCAGCCGCAGGACTGGGTATTCCTCCCCGTCCCGGCGCAGGTACTCCCCCTCAATGAGAAAGTCAATCTCGTCCAGCAGCATTGTGCGGCCCGTCCCTTTCAGGATGCCGTAGGTGGACAGCTCATTCAGCCCCAGCTCTAAAATCCGCCGCTCCCGGCTGCCCAGCAGCATCCCCGAAATGGCTGTCACTCCCAGCCCCTTGCGGTATTTGTTCTCCACCCGGGCCACGCCGGAGAGGATTTTCTGGGCGTCCAGGGTGATGTCCTTCCGCCCCCGATTGGCGTTCTTGCAGTTGCCGCAGGCCCCGCAGGGCCGGGGAGCCGCCTCGCCAAAATAGCGGAGCAGATACCCCCGCAGGCAGCCGCTGGTCTTGCAGTAGCCAGTCATCTTGTCCAGGCGAATCAAATCCAGCCTGCGGACCCGCTCCTGGTCCGCCTCGCTGAGAGCCTCGTTGTCCTCGCTGTTTTCAATCAGATACCGGGCTGTGCGCACATCCCCAGGGGCGAAAAGGAGGATACAGTCTGCCGGGCTTCCGTCCCGGCCTGCCCTGCCCGCTTCCTGATAGTAGCTTTCCACGTTTTTGGGCATATTATAGTGAATCACAAAACTTACATTGGACTTGTCAATGCCCATGCCAAAGGCATTGGTTGCCACCATCACCCGGGCCCTGTCATACACAAAATCCTCCTGGTTTCGGCGGCGCTCCTCGTCGCTGAGCCCCGCATGGTACCGGGTGGCGGCAAACCCCTTTTCCCCCAGCAGGGCGCAGACACTCTCCACCAGCTTGCGGGTGGCGCAGTAGACAATGCCGCTCTGCTCCCGGCGCTGTTTCAGCAGGCTCAGCAGATAGACTTCCTTGTCTTTGGGCCTGGACACCTGGAAGTAGAGATTGGGCCTGTCAAACCCAGTGGTCACCCGCAGGGGGGCTTCCAGGCCCAGGAGCTTTTCCACGTCCTCCTTCACCTGGACCGTGGCAGTGGCAGTAAACGCCCCCACCGCGGGCCGGGCCGGGAGCTTCTCCAAAAACTCCCGAATCAGCAGATAGCTGGGCCGGAAATCCTGGCCCCACTGGGAGACGCAGTGGGCCTCGTCCACAGCCAGCAGAGGGATTTTCACCCGCCTGGCCAGCCGCAGCAGGCCAGGGCTCAGCAGCCGCTCAGGGGCCACATAGAGCAGCTTATACCGGCCGGCCTCTGCCCGGCGCAGCACCTCCGCGCACTGGCCGGGGGTCAGGGAGGAGTTGAGATACCCCCCGGGGATGCCGCTTTGAACCAGGGCCGCAACCTGGTCCTTCATCAGGGAGATAAGGGGGGAGACCACCAGGGTCATGCCGGGCAGCATCAGGGCAGGCAGCTGGTAGCAGACAGACTTCCCGGCCCCAGTGGGCATCACGCCCAGCACGTCCCGGCCCCCCAGAAGGGCGTCCGCCAAATCCTCCTGGCCGGGCCGGAAGGTATCGTGGCCGAAGAAAGACTTCAACAGCTCCAGCTTCTCCATGGGCATTCCTCTTTTCCGTATGGTATACAGTATAAAATTATATATGGGGTGGGAAAATTTGTCAAGCGCCGGGCCATTGGGGGATTGTCCAAACCACAGAGATAATCATCTGTGCCCCCCCGCCCGCAGGGCGGAGGGGCACGAAAAACTCTCCAAAACGGACACTCCCGGCCATTGGCGGGGTAATTTCCACTTGGGGACTTGTGCAGGGAGCGTATTTGGTGTATAATAATGTTGTTTTGCTTTAGGGCTTGTTTGAAAAATCGCAAACACCGTCTTTTTGCCCTGTCCGGGCGGAT
>CAJTXF010000186.1 GCA_910580045.1 uncultured Eubacteriales bacterium | reverse complement strand
CCAGTACCCGGCGCCCGCACAGGCACAGCCCTCCGGCCAGGGCTGCCGCGGTGGTGGATTTCCCCACGCCGCCTTTTTGGTTCACCACTGCAATGCTTTTCATGGATTACCCCCGTATATAGTGTGTATCACGGTATATACATACTTTCCAGAGTTGTGTATACACAATTGTGTATGTGTATTGTGTATGTGTATACACAACTTTTCTGGGCTCGCCGTCAGGCCCTGCGGCAGACCGTCAGGTTCTGCGGCAGACCGTCAGGTTCTGCTCTGTACCGTCAGCATCAGGTTCCGCACCAGCCGCTGGTCGTCTCTATCCAGCTCCCTATCGTCCCTCCACTGAATCAGCTCCGGTACCAGCTCCTTTACGTCTCCCCCTTTATCCAGCTTTTCCATCAGCGTCTCCGCAAACCGCCGGAACCGGGTATGCCGCTCCTCTGGGCTCTCCTCGCTCTCCGCCTGCTCCTCCGCCACCGGCGCGGCCATGAACAGGCTGGGCGCGGGCCCGCCTGCCTCCGGCTGAACGGGCTGAGCGGTCTGCCCGGCCCGCTCAACCGGCTCCTGCTCCGCCCGGGCAGCTGGCTCCTCCATATTGAACAGCCCTGCCGCGAAAGCCTGGGGCTCAAAGGGCTGCAAATCGTCAATCTGCTCCCCCACGCCGATGAACTTCACCGGCAGGCCCAGCTCCCGCTTGATGGGCAGCACCACCCCGCCCTTGGGGGTGCCGTCCAGCTTGGTGAGCACAATGCCCGTGATGCTGGCCGCGCCCATGAACTCCCGGGCCTGGTTGACCCCGTTCTGGCCAGTGGCCGCGTCCAGGACCAGCAGGTTTTCCCTATCGCAGCCGGGCAGCTCCCGCTCGATGATTCGGGATATTTTCGCCAGCTCGTCCATGAGGTTTTTCTTGTTGTGGAGACGCCCTGCCGTGTCGCAGATAATCACGTCGCAGTGCCGGGCCTTGGCCGCCGCGATGGTGTCGAACACCACGGCCGCCGGGTCAGCCCCCTCCCCGTGCTTAATCATGGGCACATCCGCCCGCTGGGCCCAGACCTCCAGCTGCTCAATGGCAGCGGCCCGGAAGGTGTCCGCCGCGCCCAGAATCACCGACTTGCCCTGTGCTTTCAGCATGGCGGCCATTTTGCCGATGGCCGTGGTCTTGCCCACGCCGTTGACCCCAATGACCAAAATCAGCGAGGGCTGGGTGCTGATGTGCAGGCCGCAGTCCCCGGCGAGCAGCTCGGCCACAATGCCCTGGAGCTCCCCCATAATCAGGCCCGGGTCTGTGATGCCCTTTTCCTTGATGTGCCGCCGCAGCTCGCCGGTGATGAACTCCGCGGTGTCCATGCCCACGTCGCCCATGACCAGCAGCTCAGTCAGCTCCTCAAACAAATCCTCGTCGATTTTGGTAAAGGAGTTCACCATCAGGCTGATTTGCCCGCTGATGTTCTCCCGGGTCTTTTTCAGGCCCTGGCGAATTTTATCGAATAGTCCCATAAGAATTCTCCTTTATCCTGTGTCAGTTCATCCCAATCAACACCAAAAAGCTCAAAGCCCCTGCAATGGGCGCCGCGGCCGCTGTAATACAGCGGGCCTTCCAGTCGTCTGCCTTACACAGCCTGTAAAGCCCCTGATACAGAAGGACGCCCATCAAACCGCCTATGCCATTCAGAATGACGTCGTCTATATCTCCTATCCCCAGCATGAAAGCATACTGTATAACCTCTGCGGCCATGCTGATAATCACCACAAGCAAAACGCTTCTCCATACCGCTTTCTTCTTGCTCAGCAAATTGGCATACACACCCATCGGCACAAAGATGACGATGTTCCCCAGCAGGTTGCTCAGGGCAAGCCCTCTTAAAAACCCGGAATCCGTTGTACCGGATACCAAATCGCAGCCCGTCAAAAAGCTGATAATTCCACGCAGGGGAATCAAGTTTGCCGCCCTGGCCCCATGTCTCTGCCGGAACAAGATACATATCAAGAGCAGAATATAGAAAGCCAGCACGCTATACAGCAAGCAATTTATAAGAATTTTCCTTTTTGAGGAAACCACAGAGAACCCCTCCCCACCCGGCTGTTCCCGCCGGAATGATTTCTGAAAGCCTACAGATTATAGATGAGCAGCAGCCTGACGGCCCGGGGCAGCCGCTGCCGCCAAGTGCAAGCCTAAAAGCGGAATGGAAGTTTTCGTCCACCTTTTTCAAAAGGTGGTGGGGGTGCGGGGGCAAAGCCCCTG
>CAJTXF010000185.1 GCA_910580045.1 uncultured Eubacteriales bacterium | reverse complement strand
TCTGGCCATTCTCATGGTCGCCGCGATGATTCCCATGAGCGCGTTTGCTGCTGACCCCGACAAGATTCTTGTCGATGGTGAGGAGACCACGCTCAGTGAGGCTGGCTACTCTGTGGACCTGGCTTACCCCAGCGACACAGTCAAGGCTAAGCTGAGCGCTCTCGAAATCAAGCTCGAGAGCATGACTGGCACAAAGGTCGCTATTTTCGGCGCCAACGGCCAGCAGCAGGGCGACAGCCTGCAGGGCCTGCCCAGCCTGAGCACAGCCAAGCGGGCCGTGAACCTGACCACCAAGGCTGTCACCAAGCCTGAGACCGGCTATTTCGGCACCTATACCTTGGAGCTGCGCGTGACCGAGGCTGGCGCTGCCGAGCCCGCCGTCCGCACCCTGACCATCAACGTCACCGAGCGGGCCAAGAGCACGGACACCACCATTGCCAAGGTGACCGGCGATAAGGTAATCAGCGCTGACATCAACAACACGGACAAGGTTATCACCATTGTGAAACCCATCGGTGTTGCTGACGAGAACATGACCGGCATCACCTACACTGCCACTGACAAGGGCACTGGTGTTTATACCACCAAGGACGGCGACACTGTTGCCACTGGCATTGGCTCTGTCTGGGTGCGTGCTGAGAGCGGCGCAACACAGCAGTATACTGTGAAGACTGTGATTGAGGATATTTTCACTGACTTTACAGTGCCCAGCATGGTGGAAAAGAAGGTTACTATTACTCACTCCGACCCGACTCCTACTGCCCCAACTACCCCTTCCACCTATGACCAGATTTCCATTGATATTAAGGTTCCCTATGGCACTGACCTTACCAAAATTATTCCTACTTACACTGTTTCTGACAGTGTGAAGCTCATTCAAGAAACAGATAATAACGGCAACGTAGCCTATGACCGCGGCGACGACGGCGACCCCAAGCAGAGCAGCGGTGTTGCGGCCTTTAATTTCTCCTCTGCTAAGACTTTCTTCATCACCACTGACAAAGGCACTGGCAACGTGATTGTGACCATCACTGAGGCCAAGAACACTGCCGCTGAGCTGAGCAGCGTTCAGGTGGGCGATTTTACTCCTACTGAGGTTGAGCGTACCAATCAGACCGTGTATGTAACCGACTTCACTCCTGACACAGCTTTCGGTGAGAACACTACTGAGGACGTTGTTCTGAACGTTTCCGAGGGCTCCACTGTTACCATCACCAGCACTGTGGAGGGTATGGAAGACGGCGACAAGGTGGTTGACGACTCTGTAAACACCACAGGAAAAACCGATGCCAACGACGGGATTGTGACCTTTGCCAGCTTCCCTGTGGGCAAGTTCAGCAAGACCCCTTTGAAGCTGGTTGTTACCAGCAAAGACGGCAAAACAAACACCACCTATAACCTGACCTTTGCCGCCACTCCCACCACCAAGGCTCCTGTCATTACTGGCATGACCTTGATTGACGAGACCAACAAAAAGGAATACAGCTCTGACAGCAACGGCGTAATTACTGTGCCTTATGACACTGTCAATGCTGCCGCCATGAATGCTTGGAAAGTGCGCGTTGACGTTGATGGCGGCGCTACTGTTGTAAGCGTACAACCGCCTTATGCAAAAGGAACTTATGGTATCGACGCTAGTTCCGGCACAGCTATTGATGTGGCACATAAGCGAAGTAATGGGGCTGATGTTGCTGTTACAGCAAGTACCACTGTCCAGGACATGACCCTTGATAGCAAGGGAACTGTCGATTCTGCTGGGACTACCCTTACTGATGGAACCTTGGCGAAGGTAGTTCTTCATGCCTACTGGGGCGGAGACACCTGCTTTACTGCAGCTGATTCGAATGCGTCTCCTGCAGTATCTGCAAGCGACTTGCTCTATAACGCTGAAAATAAACCTGTGATTCGTAATGAAGCCTTTGAAAAGCGTTTCACCATCAAAAAGGCCAAGGCCAGCGCCAACAACACTGTTGACTCCATCAAGCTGACCACTGTAAGCGACATCAGTGCTGTGAACGAGAAGAACACCTTCACCGGCATTATCGACCAGGATAACAAACTGGTGCGCATCAATGTGCCTGCTGATTTTAAGGATACTTCCAAACTCTTCATTTTGGATTATTCCAGCGATGCGAAGGAGCTGCAGGACAAGGACGGCACTAAGGCCGAAAAACTGGTTGCATCTACACTTGGTGACCAGTCTGCCTCCGGTCCCAATCAAATTAGTCCCCTGGTTGCT
>CAJTXF010000184.1 GCA_910580045.1 uncultured Eubacteriales bacterium | reverse complement strand
GCTCGTCAAGGCGTTCCACACTGCGCCCTTCAAGGTCACCGCCGACGATGTGTCTCCAGAGGCCCTGGCCATGCTGAATGGGAAAGAAATTGATCTGGACGAACTGAACTTTCTTGCCAAAAACCTCGACCGGTTTACCCCGTATGAGCAAGACCAGTTTTGGGCGGCTGTACAGGTGGAGCAGCCGTCAGACCTCAAAGCGCTTATTAACCTCGCCTTTAATATGGAAAGGTACACGCTGGTGCAAAATGTCACTGACCTGGCTGCTGTGGGCAGGAAATACTTGCTCAATAAGATGGGGGCTCTGCCCGCTTCCGAAATTGATAAACTCGACTTCGAACAGGCAGGCCGTGACCTGCTGACCAGCGGGGATGGGACTCCCACCAACTACGGCCTGCTCTTCACGAGTAAGGATGTGCCATACCGTGAAATCTACCACGGCGCAACTTTTCCCTACTGCGAACCCCGCCGGGACATTATTGCCGTCGCGCAGATGGAGTACGGTTCCAAAACCGAGTACCTGTACCTGCCGGAAGATGAACTCGCTGTCATCAAAGCGGCCAGGCGGATGGGCGCGCCGTCCCCGGATATGTGCAAGGTGGCTTTCATGGATTTCATGCTGGACGATCCAACCTGGATACAGCACCTGGAAACTATGCTGCGGGATCATGGCCTCGGGGTGGCCAACGAACTGGCTGACGCATTTCCGAGAACCACGGAAGGTATGGAGAAGCTGGCTGCGGTTGTGGAGTACGCCGATGTTTCCGGCAGCGGGGACATTATGCGTGTGGCTCGGCATCTGGACGATTTTGTGTTCATCAAGGGCGCGGAGACGGATGAGGATGTAGGCCAACATTTTGTGGATCACCACAGCGAGTACAGCGCCTCGCCGGAGCTGGCGGACTATATCGACTTCGATGCCCTGGGCAATCAGATCAGCGAAGACCGTGAGGGGCAGTTTGTTGACGGCGGCTTCGTCTGCATGGACAGCGGCTGTTCGCTGGAAATGATTTTGGACGATGACCTGGACCTTGCAATGAGGGGGATTTAGCATGATAAAAGTTAAAATCGCCAACAAAAACGGGGCAGAACTTGAGCGGGAACTGCCCACCGACATTCATCAGCTCTACCATGATATGCGGGATGCCGGTATCAGCAAGCCCCCGAAAAACATCCTGCTCCATGACGATAAGGACGTGGAAGTCACCCTGTCCTCCGACAGCAAGATCGGCAACCGCCTGCTACGGGTGTTCGGCAAGAACGACACCCTGGCTGACGCCAACACCGTGGCCTTCGCCGTCAGCACCGCCAGAGAGGAAATTCTCACAGACCTGGAACAGAACATCGTCCACAACCAGTACCTGACGAAAGAAATGCTGTTCGATGACATTCGGGAGATGACCCAGGCTGCCGGGCCGGTCAAGCTGACGTTTTATTGCCCCATGGTGGGCCAACTGGATGACGGCGGGTGCGACGAGTATATTGAGGTTGGCAGCGGTTTCCTGGCGGCATATCAAGACCAAATCGAGCAGGGCATTGCCGACGAGCAGGCCCCGGAAATGGGTGATGATGGCCAGGACACAACACCAACTGTTGTGGTTAATATAGGTTTTCCGGTTGTGTCCCGGAGTTTGCCCAAGGGCAAACTCCCCAAGGTTAGTGAACCCTGGCGTAGCAGCCAAGCTCATGTCGGCTGTTTGGACGGTGGAGGAAATAGACGGCAGGCTCCTGGGCCGGATCGACTGCCACCTCAAGGAGCTGCTCACGCCGGACGAGATGGCGGATTTGCGGGAGGAAATCCTTGGACAGTGTTCAGATGGGCTTGGAGAAGGTTTCGAGCAACGGCCCATCGAAACCGATGAGGGCGACTTGTACGTTTCGTACAGAGTTCGCGAAGCGAAACTCTTGAACAGACAGTGATGATTATTTTCTCTGTACGGAGGATGAGTTGGACGAGCACCTGGAACCCCATCAAGGAATGGGCGGAATCTGAAGGAGGTTTTCGAGATGAACGAATGGGATAAATTGCACCGAATGGCGGAGCGTTACAAGGCCGAATACCCCAGCGGTACCCGGATCATGCTGAAAGTTAAACAAAGTTTAACTTTTGAGTATCTGGGCGAGGATATGCATCGTGTCGATGATAACACCCGCGGTACAGTTCTCACTGTGGACGATATCGGCACCCTGCACTGTAGATTTGACAATGGCCGTGCTCTGGGGCTCATCCCCAGCGAGGAC
>CAJTXF010000183.1 GCA_910580045.1 uncultured Eubacteriales bacterium | reverse complement strand
AATCAAATACCTTCTGCCCGAACCGGGCGAACTTTTCGGGCATATCCTTCACGATATGCCGGTAGTAACTGGGGTGGATAACAGCCAGAGCCATGCCATGGTTGCTGCCAGTATAGGCGCAAAGCTGGGCCTCGATGGGGTGGCACTGGAAGCCGCCCTCCTTGCCGCAGTTGAAGAGGAACGTCTGGGGCAGGGAGGAATCCCACATGAGGTTGCCGAGAATCTCGATATTCTTGGGGTCCCTCCGCCAGGCCCGGGCATTCTCAATAATATCGTGCATGACGGCCTCGTTCATGGCGTCGGACACGCACTCGCCGGGGCCGAAGTAAGTCTCCATGCAGTGGCTGAGATTGTCAAAAATGCCGGAGGCAAGCTGCTTCTCGGGAACGGTCAGCAGGTAGCTGGGGTCGCAGATGGCGAAGCTCGCGGGGCTGCCAGGTAAGGTGACTTTCGTGTTCAGCGCCTTATTGCTGATGCCGCCCAGGCCATTCATTTCCGAGCCTGTGCCGGAGAGGGTTACAATCGCACCCCAGGGAATGCCGCTCATGGGGTAGTAATGGTCTTCAAAAATCAGCTTCCAGTAGTCGCCGGGGGCCTTTGCTGCCGTGGAAATGACTTTTACGCAGTCCATCACCGAGCCGCCGCCCACAGCCAGAATGAAGTCTACGTTCTGGCTTTTGACAGTCTCAGCACCCTTCACCACCATGTCATAAGTGGGGTTGGAGGTGATGCCGCCGAAGTCAACGACAGTCTTGCCTGCCTGCTCTAAAATGCTGACCAGCTGGTCGTAGAGCCCGCTCCGCTTCACGGAGCCGCCGCCGTAGGCCAGCATGATGTTTTTGCCGTAAGCCCGAAGCTCCATGCCCAGATGGCGTTCTACGCCGCCCTCGCCGAACAGTACCTTTACCGGTGCGTGATGGAAAAAGTTTTTCATGAAAACGACCTCCTGTTTTTGTCTTGGCTACAGTATAGCAGAAGGTCAGCAAAATGTAAAATATCTATTTTGAATAAAGTGTTATTCGGGAATTGCATGAGTCACATACTCAAGGAACGCCTCCAGCGCCGGGGTCTGCACGGGCTTTTTCTTCCATATCAGGGACGCCGAGGCGGTCTTACTTTTGGCGAATGGCAAGAAGATCATCCCCTCCTGACGCTCCCCGACTGTGCCCAGGCAGACGATCAGCGCGCTGGCGGCCCGGGCCAGGGGGAAAGCGTTGAAGATGAGGTTGTAGGTGGCCCCCACCCGCTCCTCAGTCCCCTGCCCCAGCCAGCGCAAAAGCTCTTGCTTGAACACGGTGTTCTCCGGCAGAATCAGCCGCTCCTGCCGGAGCATTTTGCCTGAGACCTCCGGCTCTGCCGCAAGGGGATGCCCCTCCGGCACCAGCACGCCCCAGGTCTCCGTCAGGCCCAGCTCCAGTATCTCAAAGGTGGACGAACTCACATTTCGCATGACAAGCCCCGCGTCCAGCAGGCCCTTTTCGATGTCCTCGCAGATGCGGTCGGCGTTCTCGGATATCAGATGGAAATGTACGCCCGGGTATAGCGTCTGAAAGGCGGCGATCTCCTGGGCCAGGAACCGCACCGAGCCGGTCTCACCCATGCCAATGTACAAGTCCCCGGAGAGTTCCCCGGCACTGGTGTCCTCTCGCACCGCTTTCTGGTAGAGGGCAAGGATCTCACGGGCGGTCTCCCGGAACAACAGGCCGTCCTTTGTGAGACTGACATTCTTTTTCGTGCGTATCAAAAGCGTCTTGCCCAGCTCTCGCTCCAGGTCCATCAGCTGCCGGGAAACCGTGGGCTGGGACACATGCAGCAGCTCGGCGGCGTGGGTGATGCTGCCTTCCTCGGCGGTCATTAGGAAGTATTCGAGAACACGTAAATCCACTATGTTCTTCCTCCAATTTCAGCAAAATTTTTTATAGTATAGCAGGAAGATCTTTGGGATGCAAGTGTTTGAGAGTGGTTTATGTGATTGACCGTTTTCTTTGTTTAGCGGAGCAGAATTTGAGGGGATACCGCCGACTTGACATAGCTTCATTTCTATGCTATTATCACGACTGAAATTACAGCTTTCCATAAAGAACTCTGCGACTTGGTTTGAAAAAGTCTGTTTCGGGTCTTGAGAATTTTGAATATCATCAATAAAGCATCAAAACTTCTCGGGACGTAAATCGAGGAAACAGAAACGGTTCAACCGTGCGGGAAACCGGCGGCTATATTTCCGGCCATCCTATTTCCACATCCACTCCAAAACCGCGTGCC
>CAJTXF010000182.1 GCA_910580045.1 uncultured Eubacteriales bacterium | reverse complement strand
AGCGTGTGCCAGTGGCACACAAGCTGCGAACCGACCGAGCCGGCAGGCGAGACCCCCTACGGAAAACGTCCCACTGGGACGTTTTCCTACCCTCCTGCGTTTCGCTCACGCTATTAAGGGCAAGACCTTGGGGGCCTTGCCCCCAAACCCCTACCACCTTTGAAAAGGTGGACGAAACTTTTCGAGCCGCTTTTAGCTTGTGCTTGGAGACAGCTGCTGCCCCGAGCCGTTAGGCGGCGGTGCGCTCTCCGCGCTTTCCGGCCCGTGCTCGCCCATCTGGGATACTGCTATCTCTCTGTATACTTCACAGCAATCCATCAGCTCCTCATGGGCTCCATATCCCAGCTCCCGGCCTTCGTCCAGCACCAGAATATGGTCCGCGTGTAAAATCGAGCTCACCCGCTGGGCAATGATTACTGTGGTTACCCCTGCGTACTCCTTCCGCAGAGCCCCCCGCAGTGCCGCGTCTGTCCGGTAGTCCAGCGCGGAGGAGGAGTCGTCCAGAATCAAAATTTCCGGCCTGCCCGCCAGAGCCCTTGCCAGCAGCACCCGCTGCTTCTGCCCGCCCGAAAGGTTTGTGCCTTTGGGCGTCAGCATGTGCTCAAACTTGTCCGGCAGGGCGGAGATGAACTCCATGGCCTGGGCGCACCGGGCGGCTTTCTCAATCTCTTCATCAGAGAGCCCCCGGCCAAAGGCAATGTTCTCCCGGATAGTGTCCGCGAACAGGGCGTCGTTCTGGAACACCACCCCGAACATGGTGTGCAGCTCCTCAGCGGGAATGGAGGCAATGGGCCTGCCCCCAATGGTGACGCTGCCGCTGTCCGCGTCGTAAAGCCGCATCAGCAGGTGAATCAGCGTGGACTTGCCGCAGCCTGTGGCCCCGATAATGCCCAGGGTCTCCCCAGGCCGCAGGGCGAAGCTGATATGCTCCACATTGGGCTCCTTCTTGGCATAGGAGAAGCTCACGTCCCGGAACTCCACATGATAGGCTCCATCCTCTCGGGGGAGGGGCCGCACTGGCAAATCTGCGGGGGTGGCCAGCACCTCGGCAATCCTGTCGCCGCTGGCGGAGCTGCGGGAGAAGGAGACGAAAATCCGGGTCATGGCCATCATGGCATTGAGGATGATGGTAAAGTAGCTCAAAAAGGCGATGATTTTTCCTGGCTGGCTCAGTCCCGCGTTGACCCGGAAAGCGCCCACAATAATAACAGCAGTCAGGCCCAGGTTCAAAAGCAGGTTCATCAGAGGGTTGGTCAGGGCCATAGTGGTCCCGGCTTTGGTCTCCCGCTCCACCACCCCGGCGTTGACCTGGTTGAAGCGCTCTTTCTCATAGTCCACTTTGGACAGGGCCTTTATCACCCGGATGCCGGAGACAGCTTCCCGCACAGTGCGGACCATAGCGTCAATCGACCTTTGCAGGGCCCTGTACATGGGCACGCCTTTTTTTGACACGCTGTAGACCAGCAGGGAGATAAAGGGCAGAGTGCACACCAGCACCAGGGTCAGCATCGGGTCCAGGGTGAGGGTGACCAGCACCCCGCCGATAAGCAGAATGGGGGCCCGCACGCCAATGCGCTGCATCATGCCCAGCATCTGGTGGATTTGATATGTATCCGTGGTCAGCCGGGCCTCCAGGGAGGGGATGGAGAACCGGTCAATCTGGGCGCAGGAGAGCTCAGAGATTTTGGCGAACAAATCGTGGCGGATGGCCTGGGTGGTATGCTGGGCCACCCAGGCGGCCATGCGGTTGGCCAAAATGTTCGTCACCCAGGCCAGCACAGCGGCAGCGACCATGGCCCCGCCCCAGAGGAGGACCCGGGGGATATCCTTGGTGGGGGCCACGGTGTCAATCATATAGGAGAGGACCCAGGGCAGGAACAGCTCGGTCACAGAGCCAATAAACTTGATGGTCAGGCCCAGGCCCATGCGGGGGATAAATGGTTTAAGGTAACGGAAGATTGTTTTCACAGGCAGGCGCTCCTTTGCGGGGAATGGAATATACAGACATTATAGCGCAAAGTGGTTGCGGTTGCAACTACTTTTGAAAAAAAGAAGCACATTTTGGCGCACAAATTTTGACTGCCGCCCAATGCCCCCGCGCCTGGAAAACTCCCTGGACAGTCGCTGGCCGGGAGTGTCCAGGGAGTTTTTTGTGTCTCTCCGGCTGGGGGGCACAGAGATAATCATCAAACGAATCATTGATGTGTATGTTGTTATAGTAAACGCACTTGAAAATCGGTGTAAATACCGATTTTCAAGCAGGGCGGT
>CAJTXF010000181.1 GCA_910580045.1 uncultured Eubacteriales bacterium | reverse complement strand
TAATACCCCCATCATCGTATTTTTACTGTCTTTGCGCTGATTGTCTTTACCAGCAGTTCGTCCACGCAGTCGGTATAGCGCCCTTGGGCGATCAGTTTGTTGCGGAACTCGTTCAGATAGAACACCAGCCGCCGCCACTCCGCTTCATCAAGATACAAGTAATGTTTTTTCATTGTCCGCCCCTTTCTTTCGGGACGGATGTTTCAGCACTCTTGCCCTGAAACACCGTTCCCCTATGTAACCGCCGAAGCGGTAACAGATACGGATGGTCTGCTCCACTCCGTCATCTGTCGCCGCCCGGTCAAAAACCTCAATGCGTTCCACAAGGAGATTGAGGGTTTCGGCGGTCAATTCCTGGATACCGGCGTACTCCGCCATCAGGTCGGCCCACTGTACGGCGTTCTGCCGGGTGTCCCTGACCTCCTGCATGGCCTGTTCCAGCGCGTCGATCTGCTCCAAAAGCTGGGCCTGCTCCGCCTGATACTTGTCCACCAGCCGGGTGAAATTGTCGTTGGAGATACGCCCGGACAGGGAATCCTCATACAGCCGGTCAAACATCCTGGTCACTTCGTCATAGCGTTTCCGAGCCTGTTTCAGCTTGCCCTCGCTGCTTTTCGCCTTGCTGCCCTCCGCTTTGTCGTTCATCCTGACAGCCAGGGCAACGGCCTTGTCCCTGTCCTCAAATGCAAGCTGGGCATGATACTGAATATCGGCTAAAACCGCGTCGTATAGGTCGTCGTAAAAAATGCGGTGGTCGGTACATTCTTTCGTATTGCGAGCGTAAGCGGTGCAGACGTAAATCCGATATTTTCTCCCGGTCCAATAACGCAGCCCCAACGCTCTCCCGCAAGTCCCGCATTTCACCAGCCCGGAAAAGATAGACACAAAATTATCCGTCGTGTCGCGCCGTCGGCTCAAAATTTTAGCATTTGCCCCGTCAAAGACCTCCTGCGACACCAGCGGCTCATGGGTGTTGTCCACCCGTATCCGCTCGGCTTCGGGAACCTTTTTGTATTTTCCGACCTTAAACACGACTTCTGTTTTGCACATCACTGTATGGCCGAGGTAAACGGGATTTCCGATGATTCCCCGAATTACAGTATGCGACCACTCATATTTCTTTACCGGATTTTGAAAGCGTTTGTCATAATGCTTTTCCCCACGCTGATGGAGCCACCACGATGGACTGGGCACCTGCTCCTGGCGAAACAGCGTGACGATTTTGTTTGGCCCCATCCCGGCGTTAGCATACTCGAATATCCGCTTGACGATCCAGGCCGTTTCTTCATCCACAATCAGCTTATTGTGGTCGTCCGGGGCTTTGCGGTAGCCGATAGGATTAAACGAGGCTCGGTACAGCCCCGCCTTTGCCCTGGCCCGTATGGACGAACGGATTTTGCGGGAATTATCCCGGCTGTAAAACTCGTTCATGACGTTTTTCAACGCCGCTATGTCGTTGTTTTTGTTGGCGGTGTCCACGCAGTCGTTGACCGCGATATAGCGGACATTCTTCATCGGAAAGTAAATTTCTGTAAAATGCCCCACTTTCAGATGATCGCGGCCCAGCCGGGATAAATCCTTGGTGATGACCACATCAATTTTACCCGCCTCAATATCGTCCAGCATACGGTTAAAGTCTGGACGGTCAAAATTAAGGCCGCTCCATCC
Organism: uncultured Eubacteriales bacterium; assembly: GCA_910580045.1. Taxonomy (GTDB): domain Bacteria; phylum Bacillota; class Clostridia; order Oscillospirales; family Acutalibacteraceae; genus Acutalibacter. Next base: position 603 of record CAJTXF010000181.1, on the reverse strand, counting down.
ATCATCAACGTAGACCTCCACCACCAAAAAACCATGCTCTTTGGCATATTGGGTCAGCATGGCCTTTTGCGTCCTGATACTCTCGCTGTCCCCTTGGGCCATATCGTCTTTCGACAGACGGCAGTAGAGGGCTGTCCGTAAAACACCCATTCAAATGACCTCCTTTTCCTGATTTCTGTCCTCATTGTAATGCGTATCTTTCACATTCTCAAAGGTGCGAACGGGGTATTTCCCCTGCCGTACCGCGTCCACCAGCAGGGAGATAAAGACCTCCCGCATATCCGCGCCGCCCAAATAGACCGGCTGCACCTTTATCTTTGGGCGTACTACTTTTTTCGCCATAGCCGTATATCCTCCCATCAAGCACAGAGGGGGAGCGCCCGCAGGCGTTCCACCTCGCCAACATCATTCAGACAATACTTTTTGCAAGGCCAGAAAGAGGTTTTTCACTTCATCCTGCGTCAGCACGATACCCTTGCCGCATTTCTCCCGCCCCGGCGACCAACTGCGAATATCATACTTCGGCTCCGCGCCGTTCCACGATACCAGGTTGACCTCCTTGGTGTAACCGCTGCCGCTGACAGACAGAACGGCGATTTCTTC
>CAJTXF010000180.1 GCA_910580045.1 uncultured Eubacteriales bacterium | reverse complement strand
GGTCGAATGATATACCAAAATATTTTGCGTTGGCACTGTTATCCAGAGGAAGGAGAAAGTATACTGGCCAATCTTAAAAGCTGTGAAAGGATAGGCAGATTTCAATGCCTGGAAGAAATCCCCGGCGGCGCCCGTTTTCGCACATTTATCAAGCCGCTGGATAACTTTTTCGCGGACATTTATCAGGACTATCCTGCAATAAGGTTTTCCCACGAATATGCTTCCAGCCGTATGCATGACTATTGCAGGGCCATTTTTCTGGACGGTGACGTTATTGATTATCATATACCTGACACGCAACGCTGTTCGCCCGAGGAAGTGTCCGCCGCCCCCAGGGAACTGTTGAAAATCGCCCTGCTTAACGGCGACATGAAACTGCCCAAACTGATGGCGCAGAAGGGCGCGAACGGCGATGGTACAATACGTGCCTTCATCCAGTGTCGGGGAAAAAATGAAGACTGGAAACTTGAGGAACTGCTGGACCTGGGAATGAAGGTAAGCCAAGGCAACTTCGATACGCTCGCGGCCTGCGTAGAGTATCAGTGCCCGGAGGCTGGGAAGATACTCATGGACCACGGCGTGGACTTTGGGTCGTTCGCCTTCAAGGTCAAGGGGCAGGACAGCGTGACTGGCAGTGACACTTACAAGGAGCTGGCTGAGTATTGGCAGGAACAGCACCAGCAGGAGCCGGGGCAGGAACAGACTATGTGAACATTCGTGATACATAGCCGCAAAAACGGCCCGCACATTCGGTGGCATTGGGTATGGACTTCCCCGCCGGTTTCGGGTAATGTTGGGGGTGAAAAGGGCGGGCCGAAAACGGCAGCCCCCAAAAAAGAGAAAGGCGGTAACGCAAATGAAAACCATACACACATTTGACATCGAGCTCTGGACCGAGCCGGAGGAAAAAGAGCGGGCCCGGCGGCTCGGCCTGGACACCACCCATGGCGTTTTCCACGCTCTGAAAGCCCATCTGGAGAAAGCCGGCCTGCTCCCGGAATACTTTTTTGAGCTCTGGGAAAAGACCCCCGCGCCTATGCCCTACTTCGACTACGCCAGGTGCAATGTGGACTTTTCCGAGCCGGAGGACGTGTACATGAGCCTCGAACTGGTCTCCCTGGTTGGCAACGAATGGGAAGGACGCACCTTCGCCATAGCCGGTATCCACGGCTCAAGCGCAGATGATTATCTGCGGATGTGCCGCATAGCGGCGGAGTGCTCCCTCATGTTCAACGGGCGGGGTCAGAAAATGGAGCGGGAGGTTTCTGAGATCACCCTCTCAGATGAGGAAAACCGGGTCCTCCGGGACGCGCTGGAAATCCTTTTTGACCGCCAGGAGCCAAATGACAAGGAACGTCTCAAGACCGCCCTGCGGCTGCAGGACAGGCTGGCCCGCTTAACAGAGGAAGGCATGGTTTCCCAGCCTGTCACAGCGGTTATGGAAGGAGTGTAAGCATGGTATGGTCAAAAACGTAATCAGCTGGGAAAGCGAGTGGGAATACGCGCATATGCTGACAGACAGGTTACAAACCGCTGAGAAGGAAGGTAAGCTGCAACATTTATGTATAAGACCAGGCGGCTGGGCCTGTTTCCGCACAGAGGAACGGACTCATGATCTCCTGCGCGGCTTATCGGAGCGGTGCGGCGGAAAGGTGATCGAACATGAATGGGTGGACGGGGATGACTGCGGCTCTTCCCTGTGGCAGGACGGAAGGGAAAACCGATATACCTCCTTCCGTGAAACACCGGATCATGACACTCTTATCAGCAGCGTGACAGAGAAAGTGGAAACCTGGGAGCTATACCTGGACTTCCAGGAAAAGCTGGACGCCTGCTGGGAGAACTGCCTTGCTCAGTGGCAGAGCCTTAATAAGAAACAGATACAGGAGCGCTGCGCAGTCATAGCAGCCACCATATTCTGCTACGGAAGGCTAAGCATGCTCTCCTGGCATAAAAGCTGGATCGCGTGCCTTAACTGCCTGCCGGACCCACTTACGGCAGCTCGGGATGCTTTTCTGGCTAAAATGGAGTCCGAATCCGAGGGGGGATTTCAAACAGCGGTATGGGCAATTCTGGATAGAGCATACAGTAACCCCCTCCAGTGTTAGTGAATTGAATATACCGCCAGGTGAGAACTCCACAACAATCTTGGAAGGTGTTAAGATGGACACACTGCTCCAAAAGCTCTTTCGGGGAGAACTGTCCCCCTATGAAGATCCCGCTCCGAACTCGGAAGAATACCGGACCGCTCTCCATAACCAGTCGGACGCGCTGGAGGCACTTCGTTCCTCCCTCAATGAGCA
>CAJTXF010000179.1 GCA_910580045.1 uncultured Eubacteriales bacterium | reverse complement strand
TCTCGTCTGCCGACTCGGTCGGGTCAGAACGGTCCCCACTGGGGACCTTCCCCCCGCGCCATCAGGCTCGCCGCTGCCCTGGCATAGAGAAAGGACCCGGCGCGCCGCCAGGCCCCTTCTCCTTCCCTTTACTTAGAACTGCTCGTTCTGCTCCTGCTCATAGTTGGAGCGGTTATTCTGGTTCTTGCTGTTCTTGCTGCTCTGATTCTTGCTGTTCTGGTTCTGAGAGCGGCTGTTCTGGCTGTTGTTCTGCTGGTTCTGGTTCTTGCTGTTCTGATTGTTCTGGTTCTGCATTGTGGAAACACCCTTTCTCGTAGAAAATCAAAGCCTTCCGGGCCCCATCGCGTCAAGGTGCCCAGACGGCCCGCAGTGGGGCCCGGCGGGCTTTTCGAGAGTATTTTACCCCCTGCCGCGGAAAATATGCAGGCTGATATCCGCCGGGGATTTTGTTGTAAAAAATTGAGTTTTTCTATCCATCATGTGAAAAATAGGGAAGGAGCATTCTTATGCTGAAAAGTCAGGAAGTCCGGGCCCTGGCCCCGGAAATGGACCCTCTGCGCATGGGCATGGGCTGGAGCCCTGAGGATTTGGAGAAGCCCCAGATTTTGATTGAGAGCGCTTTTGGACAGAGCCACCCGGGCAGCGCCCATCTGCTGGAGCTGTCCCAGGCCGCGGCCAAAGAGGCGGATAAGGCTGGGTGCAAGTCTGCCCTGTACTTTGCCACCGACATCTGCGACGGCATGTCCCAGGGCCACGACGGGGGCAACTATTCCCTGGTCTCCCGGGATATTCTGGCCAGCCTGATTGAGATTCACGCGGGCGCCACCACCTTTGACGGGGGTGTGTTCCTGGCCAGCTGCGACAAGTCTGTGCCTGCCCACCTGATGGCCATTGGGCGCGTCAACATGCCTGCCATTATTGTCACCGGCGGGGTGATGAAGGCCGGGCCGGACCTGCTCACCCTGGAGCAGATTGGCAAATACAGCGCCATGTTCCGCCGGGGTGAGATTACCGAGGAGCAGCTGACCTATTACAAGCGGCACGCCTGCCCCTCCTGCGGGGCCTGCTCCTTTATGGGCACGGCCTCTACCATGCAGATTATGGCAGAGGCGCTGGGGCTTATGCTGCCAGGCACGGCTCTGCTGCCTGCCGGTTCCCCTGAGCTGCTGGAGAGCGCGAAGCGGGCCGGGGAGCAGATTGCCCGGCTGGCCCTTTCCGGCCCCGCCCCCCGGGAGATGGTTACCCGGAAGAGCTTCGAGAACGCGGTGATGGTACACGCGGCCATCTCCGGCTCCACCAACGCCCTGCTCCACCTGCCCGCCATTGCCCGGGAGTTTGGGGTGGAGCTGTCCGCGGAGGACTTTGACAAAATCCACCGGGGCGCCCACTACCTTCTGGACGTGCGCCCGGCAGGGGAGTGGCCCGCTGAGTTCTTCAGCTACGCGGGCGGCGTGCCCCGGGTGATGGAGGAAATCAAGTCCATGCTCCACCTGGACGTGATGACCGTAACCGGCAGGACCCTGGGAGAAAACCTGGCAGAGCTGCGCCAAAACGGCTTCTACCAGCGCCGGGAGGAGCAGCTGAAAGCTGCCGGGCTCACCCGTACCCAGGTTATCCGGGACTTCGGCGCGCCCATTGGCACAGACGGCACGGTGGCTATTCTGAAAGGCAATCTGGCCCCCGAGGGCGCGGTGGTCAAGCACAGCGCGGTGCCCAAGGAGATGCACCGGGCCCTGCTGCGGGCCCGCCCCTTTGACAGCGAGGAGGAGGCCATCTCCGCTGTGCTCCGCCATGAAATCCAGCCCGGGGACGGGGTCATCATCCGCTATGAGGGCCCCAGAGGCAGCGGTATGCCGGAGATGTTCTACACCACTGAGGCCATTGCCTCTGATGCAGAGCTGTCCGCCAGCATCGCGCTGATTACAGACGGAAGGTTCTCGGGCGCCAGTAAAGGCCCGGCCATTGGCCATGTGTCCCCGGAAGCGGCAGCGGGCGGGCCTATCGCGCTGGTGGAGGAAGGGGATTTGATTGAGCTGGATATCCCGGGGCGGGTGCTGAGTTTGTGCGGGGTGAAAGGGGAGCGGAAATCCCCGGAGGAGATGGAGACTGTCCTGAGAGAGCGGCGGGCCCGGTGGCGGCCGAAGGAGGCCAGGTACCAGACTGGGGCGCTGGGTTTGTTCACCAGGAACGCGGCGTCGCCGGTAGAGGGGGCGTACTGCGACGGAGAACCGGAGAACAGGTAGGAAGAAGCGGGAGCCTGACGGCCCGTGGCAGACGCTTTCGCAAAGCAGTACCCAAAGCCGGGCGAAAAGTTTCGCCAGCCTTCTCAAAGGCTGCGGGGGTGCGGGGGCAG
>CAJTXF010000178.1:1923-2432 GCA_910580045.1 uncultured Eubacteriales bacterium | reverse complement strand
TTCGTCCACCTTTTCAAAGGTGGACGAAACTTTTCGCCCGGCTTTAGGTACTGCTTGGCAAAAGCTGCTGCCTCGGGCCGTCAGGCCGCGCTTGTCCCCTCTCACCCAATCTGGTACAGGTACCCCCCATTGTCCGGGGTCCTCTGCAAATAAATGTCCGCGCCCAGGCCTGCCAGCTTATCCACAATATTTTCATATCCCCGCTCAATAAAGCGGATATTCTCCACCTGGGTCACTCCATCGGCCATCAGGCCTGCCAGCACCATGGCCACACCGGCCCGCAAATCCAGGGCCCGCACCGGCGCGCCTTTCAGCACCGGCACCCCCTCTACCACGGCCAGGCTCCCCTCTACCGTGATTTTCGCGCCCATATTCCGCAGCTCGTCCACATATTTGAACCGCCCGCCGCTGAAAATGCTCTCCGTCACCATGCTGATGCCCCCTGCCGTGGACAGCAGGGTGGTGATTTGGGGCTGCATATCTGTGGGGAAGCCTGGGTGGGGCAGGGT
>CAJTXF010000178.1:0-1913 GCA_910580045.1 uncultured Eubacteriales bacterium | reverse complement strand
CACATTGCACTTGCGCAGCTGCTTATCACAGACCACCCGCACTGTGTCGTCGCCCTCCACCACGGTCACGCCCATTTCCACCAGCTTGGCGGAGATGGACTCCAAATGCTTGGGGGTCACGTTTTTCACGGTGATGTCCCCGTGGGTGGCCGCGGCGGCCATCATATAGGTGCCCGCCTCGATTTGGTCAGGGATAATGGCGTAAGTCACCCCCCGCAGCTGCTGCACCCCGTGAATCTTGATGGTGTCCGTGCCCGCGCCCCGGATATCCGCGCCCATGGTGTTCAGGAAGTTGGCCAAGTCCACCACGTGGGGCTCTCGGGCGGCGTTTTCAATCACCGTCACCCCAAGGGCCTTGGCAGCGGTGAGCATGATATTCATGGTCGCGCCCACAGAGACCACGTCCAGATAGATGTGGGAGCCATGCAAATCGCCCGGGGCAGAGACGGAAATCATGCCCCCATTGTCCAGGCTGTGCTCACAGCCAAGGGCCTCAAAACCCTTCAGGTGCTGGTCAATGGGCCGCACGCCGAAGTCGCAGCCCCCGGGCAGGGGCACCAGGGCCCGCCTGCACCGGCCCAGCAGGGCCCCGATAAAGTAGTAAGACCCCCGCATACGCCGGGCCACCCCGGCGCTGACTGTGTGGGTATCAATGGGGCGGGGGTCAATGTCCATTGTGTGCCGGTCAGGATAAGCGACCAGCGCGCCCATTTCCTCCAGAATATGGGCAGCGTTCTTTACATCTGAAATGTCGGGCAGATTCTCAATCCGGCAGGGGGAATCAGAGAGAAGGACAGCGGGCAGAATAGCCACAGCGGCGTTCTTTGCCCCGTTGATATTTACCTCGCCGCACAGCTGGCGGCCGCCATGAATGACATATTTATCCACGTTTCCACATCCTAAGAAAGGCCCAAAAAGCTGGCCGAATATTTCGTGCTCCCGATGCTGTTAGTATTGTTTGTTAAAGCTATAATAATACATCTGGGACAAAAAGTCAATGGGAACATCCTGTCGTGGGGGCAAGAGCCAGGGACTATATAGGGGAAACCGGGCGAATTGCCAGGAATTTGCTGGATTTTTTCCATGCAGGCTGTGCAATTTGTCTGATTGGAGCCAACTCCTGCGCCTCCTTCCCCCTCACCCGGCCCAACACGAAAAAGCAGCCCGGCATGGCCGCCAGGCTGCTTTGGCAAAATATGCTGCTCTATTTCCGCGCGCGCCCGCCGCGGTCCCGCTTCCGCCGGGAGGTGTACCGAACCGCGCCCAGCCCTGCCAGGGAGCTGACGTTCAGGGTCACCCAGAAGGACAGGGGTGTCCCCGCGCCGGTTTTGGGCACAGAGGTGGGCTTAGGCGTGGCCTTTGGCTTGGGGGTGGAAGTGGGTTTTGGGGTAGGCTTGGAGGTGGGCTTAGGGGTAGGAGAAGGCTTGGGCGTGGGAGAGGGGTTGGGGGTGGGGTCCGGGTGGGCGCTGGGGAAGGGAACCGGGTCGTCGGGAATCTCGATTTCCTCGTCATCGCCCCGGATGTAGCGCAGGATGATAATTTCCTCTCCGTTCTCTGTGGAGATTACATAGTCCATGGCCCTATCCACCTGATAGGTATCCCCGCCCAGCATGTGGCCATAGCGGTCGCTGTGGTGGGTGTAGACTTGGGGCACGCCCTCTTCATCGCTGTAGTCCGGGTGGTAGAACTGGGGCACGAACACCTCTTCCAACTCCACCCCAGCCGCGTCATAGCGGGTGCGCTCCTCAGGCTCTTTCTCCTGCTCCAAGGGGGCGGGAATGGTGGCGATTTCGCTGGCGCCCTCAAAGAAGATGCCGTCCCAGGTCCACAGATAGTACTGGTGCACCACCCGGTACGAGCCCTTGGCAGCCGGAGGGGTCACCGAGGGCGTGGGTGTGATTGAGGGGCCTGGG
>CAJTXF010000177.1:2123-2474 GCA_910580045.1 uncultured Eubacteriales bacterium | reverse complement strand
GCTTTCCTAACTTTCGGAGAGAGGCGGACGCACTGCACCCACGTTGGGAGGCTAAGCGTTCCCACACAATGCTGCTAACTCTGGGGCAAGGGCCTGACGGTCAACGGCTTCCCAACCGTAAGCGGCAGTTTGCGGGGACGCTTAGGGCCCAGCGTGTCGGAAGGCCCGTCCACAGCTCTCCGTGACTTGGGGAACCTTTCGGCTCCCCAAGTCAACGGATTTGCGCTGCTTGGGATGGTGGGCGGCGCTCCGGGTTCGACGCTCGGACGTTTGGGGGCCGTCTGACCTGGTGCGGCGCTCCTTTCTCTGTGAGCGCCGCCCTCTAAGGGATTAAGGTCAAGGGCAAGGCCG
>CAJTXF010000177.1:0-2113 GCA_910580045.1 uncultured Eubacteriales bacterium | reverse complement strand
TGGGGCTTTGCCCCAAGCCCCACCAGGGGGCAAGGTCTCGGCTGCCGCCTCGGTCGGTTCGCAGCTTGTTTGCCACTGGCAAACGCTCACCCCCCTGGACCCCGGGATGGGCCCGCCATTAGGTATACAAAAAGGAGCCCGCCACTGGCGGACTCCTTCTTTGTTACGCGCGTTATATTACGTGCGTGATTACGCATGGGAACTGGGCAGCGTATATTTGCGCAGATAATCATCATACGCATGGGTATACTCCGGACTGCCCGAGCTTTTCAGCTCATTCAAGTACCCATGGGCGTCCATGGAGGAGTCTTTGATTTGGATAACCGTCACCGCCACGTTGGAGCAATGGTCAGACACCCGCTCATAATTGGTCAGCAAATCTGTCAGCACAAAGCCCAGCTCAATGGTGCAGCGGCCCTCCTGCAGCCTGCGCACGTGCCGGTTGCGCAAATCAATTTTCAGGCTGTCCACCACCTGCTCTAAGGGCTCCACCTTTGCGGCCCGGACATTGTCCGCAAACTCAAAGGCCTCCACCGTCAGGTTGAGAATATCCACAATGGCCCGGGTGATGACTTCCAGCTCAGCCTGGGCCTTGTCAGAGAAATGCAGCTGCTTGTCGTGGATTTCCTCCGCCACCCGGAGGATGTTGATGGCGTGGTCTCCGATGCGCTCAAAGTCCCCAATGGCGTGGAGGAGCTCCGCGGCCTCATTGCTGTCCGAGTGGGACAGGTCCTTGCTGCTGAGCTTGACCAAAAAGGTGCCCAGGGTGTCCTCGTACAGGTCGATTTTTTCCTCCCACTCCGTAATCTCAGCCGCTGTCTTGCTGTCGTACTCTTTAATGACCTGAATGGCGGAGAGCATGGAGTCCCGGGCCGCGTGGGCCATTTTTACCGCCAGGGCCCGGCACTCGGCAATGGCAAAGGAGGGGGAGAGCATCAGGCGCTCGTCCAGCAGGGCCTCTTGGGTGTTGGTGTCCCGGATGGTGACCTTAGCCAGCTTTTCCAGGGGCTTGGAGAAGGGCATAAGCACAAAGGTGTTGATAACATTGAAAACAGTATGTACCACCGCAATGCCCAGCGCGCTGATGGGCGCGTCCACCACGTCGAAATGGAAGATTGCGTTGAGGCCATAGAACACAGTCATGCAGATGGCCGCGCCGATGACCTTGAAGTAGATGCTTACAGCCACCACCCGCTTGGCGTTCTTGTTGGCCCCAATGGCAGAGAGCAGGCCGGTGATGCAGGTGCCGATGTTGGCCCCGGCGATAATGGGAAAGGCCATGCCCAGGGAGATGCTGCCTGTCAGGGCCAGGGACTGGAGGATGCCCACCGCGGCGGCAGAGCTCTGAATCACGGCGGTAAAGGCCGTGGCCAAAAGCAGGCCCAGCAGGGGGTTGTTGAACATCACAAGCAAATCCTTGAACACAGGGGTCTCGGCCAGAGGGGCCACAGCCTGGCTCATCAGGGTCATGCCGGTCATCAAAATGGCAAAGCCCACCAGGACGCTGCCCGCGTCCTTTTTCTTGCCGTCCTTGCCGGTCATGAGCATAATCACGCCCACCAGGGCCACCAGGGGGGAGAAGGACTCAGGCTTGAGCATCTGCAGCCAGAAGCTGTCGCTCTCAATGCCTGTGGCGCTCAATATCCAGGCAGTGAGGGTGGTGCCCATGCTGGAGCCCATGATGACGCTGACCGTCTGGCTCAGCTCCATAATGCCAGAGTTGACCAGGCCCACCAGCATCACGGTCATGGCAGAGGAAGACTGGATGGCGATGGTAATCACAGCACCCAGGGCCAGGCCTTTCCAGGGGTTGGAGGTCATAGAGCGGAGGATGGATTCCAGCTTGCCGCCCACCATTTTTTCCAGTCCGGCGGAGAGCACGTGCATTCCGTATAAGAAGAACGCGAGACCGCCCAAGAGGCTGAAAATTGAGAAAATGTCCATGTTTTAACTCCTTGCTGTCCTGAAACTCTTATTCATTTTTCAAACGTAGAGCACACATTGCAAAAGCGCCTGACGGCGCGGGCGGGGCGCGGCCGTAAAGCAGCCCCAAAAGGCGGATACCGGGGTCCAGGGGGGTGAGCGTTTGCCAGTGGCAAACAAGCTGCGAACC
>CAJTXF010000176.1 GCA_910580045.1 uncultured Eubacteriales bacterium | reverse complement strand
TATCCCGCCCACATTTCCTTTGCGCGGTCTGCCGGTCCCGTTTTCGAGAAACGCAGCGAGTCGAAGACTTGCCCATGGGCAAGTCTCGCGAGCGCTACGCGTGCGGCCCGCGGGTGCAACCCGCCTCTACAACCAGGGCCCTCGCCGTCCTCCGGCCAGGGCCCTTCGCTTTATCCCGTCACTATCATAAATATATCGTGGAAGGTCACCACCACCATAAACCCAATCAGCAGCACAAACCCTGCCGCGTGCACATACCCCTCATACTTGGCGGGCACCGGCCTGCGGGTCACTGCCTCCCACACCAAAAACAGCAGCCGTCCCCCGTCCAGGGCAGGCAGGGGCATCAGGTTCACAATGCCCAGGTTCACGGTGATTATCACCATCACCATTAACATACTGCTCAGGGCCTCGCCAAACCCAAAGGCCAGGCTTGCTCCCGTCACCTGAGAGATGGCCCGGGCTGTGCCCACCGGCCCCGCAATCTCGTTCATGCCGAAGCGCCCTGTCACCAGGCCCTTCAGGCTTTCCAGCACCATGCGGGTGGTGGAGAACGTATCCGCCACGGCCCGGCGCAGCACCACGGGAACGCTCCGCTTCTCCCCCAGGACATAGAAGTCCATGGCCACAACGTTCCTGCCCTCCAGCTCCTGGCTGTGCATGGCAAAGGTGCCCAAATCTACCCGGGCGCCGTCCCGCTCCACCACCATGTGCACCTGGTTGGGGTCAGCCAGGGCCAGGGCAAAGCCCATGTCCTTGTCCGTGTTCACCTGGTAGCCGTCGATTTCCAAAATCCTGTCCCCTTCCTTTGCCCCGGCGGCGGACAGGGCAGAGCCCTCGGTGAACTGGGCGATAATCGTGGTGCCGAACATCTCCTGGGGGGCCAGCAGAAACAGCATCATCACAAAGCCCAGGATGATGTTGAACACACCCCCCGCAACCACAACCAGCATTCGCTTCCAGGCGGGTTTATTGCCAAAGGCCCCGGGGTCGCTGCTGGCCTCATCCTCCCCCTCCATGGCGCAGAAGCCCCCAACCGGCAGCAGCCGCAGGGAGTATGTGGTCTCGCCCCGGCGGAACCCCCACAGCCTGGGCCCCATGCCCAGGGCGAACTCATTGACCCGGATGCCCGCCAGCTTGGCGAACAGGAAGTGGCCCAGCTCGTGGAAGAAAATGATAAAGCTGAAAAGCAAAATGCCGATAACAATCAACAATCCAATATACAGTGCCTGCAAAATATCATCTCCCTATCAGTTGTGTGTCCACATACGCCCGCGCGGCCCTGTCCGCCTCCAGCACGGCTTCCAGGGACAGGCCCTCCTCAGCAGGGGCCACATCCAAGCCAAGAGCTCCGGAGCAGAGCTCCGGAATCTCCAAAAAGCCGATGCGCCCCCCGAGGAACGCGGCCACGGCCTGCTCGTTGGCCCCGTTCACCGCGGCGGGAGCCAGCCCGCCCCGGCGCAGGGCCTCCTGGGCAATGGCCAGGCAGGGGAAGGCTTCCGTGTCCGGCGGCGCAAAGCTCAGCTGCCCCAGCCCGAACAAATCCAGCTCCCCCACCGGCCCGGGCAGCCGCGCAGGGTATGTAAGGGCGTACTGGATGGGCAGGCGCATATCCGGCGTGCCCAGCTGGGCCATCACCGCCCCGTCATTATACTCCACCATAGAGTGGACAATGCTCTCCCGGTGCACCACCACTTGGATTTTATCCACCGGCACGTCAAACAGCCAGCGGGCCTCCATCACCTCCAGGCCCTTGTTCATCATGGTGGCTGAGTCAATGGTCACCTTGGCCCCCATGGACCAGTTGGGGTGGCGCAGGGCCTGGGCCGGGGTGACGGCCCCCAGCTCTGCCCGGGTTTTGCCAAAGAACGGCCCCCCTGAGGCGGTGAGCAGCAGCCGCTTCACCTGGGCCAAATCGTTGCCCCGCAGGCACTGGAAAATGGCCGAGTGCTCGCTGTCCACAGGCAGAATCGCCACGCCCTTCTCCCGGGCAGCGGCAGTGACAAGAGCCCCCCCGGCCACCAGGGTCTCCTTGTTGGCCAAAGCCACGGTCTTTCCGGCAGCGATTGCCGCCAGAGTGGGCCGCAGGCCCACCATGCCCACCACCGCGTTGAGGGTCAAATCGGCCTCCTCCCAGGCAGCGGCCTCACAGAGGCCCTCCATGCCGGAGAGCACAGGGATGCCTAAATCCCGGGTGCGGTGGCGGAAATCCTCGGCCGCGGCAGGCTCAAAAAGGGCCACAGCCCGGGGACGGAACTCCCGGGCCTGGGCCTCTAAAAGCTGGGTATTGGAGTGGGCGGCCAGTACAGATACCTGCCAGGGGGAATGGCCGCTGGCGGAAAGAGCGCGGAGAACGTCCAGGGTCTGGGTGCCGATGGAGCCGGTGGAGCCCAGAAGGGAGAGGGATTTCATGGGAAGGTCATCCTTTCTGAAAGGGAGATGGGGATAAACGCGATTCGCCTGGCGGCGGGCCAGAGGAAGTTTTCGTCCACCTTTTTCAAAAGGTGGCAGGGGTTCGG
>CAJTXF010000175.1 GCA_910580045.1 uncultured Eubacteriales bacterium | reverse complement strand
TAAACTGCTGCGCCGGCCATAGCCGCAGTCATCCGCATCCGTTCCCTTTCTCCTGTCCACACCACTACTGCCCACCATGGCTTCCTCGCGCTCCAGCGCTCTTCGGGACGGGCGGACGACGGACCACAAGGAGATGGCAGCCATTGCTGCCGACCGGCTGGCCGGCAGGCAGCCGGAGGACGACGACGTCCCAATGGAGAACATGGTAGTCGACGATCCGGCGCCAACCCCCTCCTCCGCGCCATCCTCGCCGGTGCATTGCACCATGACCATCGGCGAGGCCCGTGCCCAATATATGGACAGGGTGAGGCAGATGCGTGAGGAGCAGTTCCGGGAGGCGCAGGCCGACGCCGCATACAACCACCATCTCCTCCAGGAGCACCTGCAGGCGGAGGAGCAGATCGCCGCGGAGCGGGCGGAGCAGGAGGCGCTGCTCGACTCGTACCGCTCCGCCCGCAAGGGCCGCCTCGAGCGCTGGCGGTACCGCATGCGGGTGGCGGAGGCTGCGGCCGCCTACAAAGAGGCTAGCAAAGAGGGCGATGAAGCGGGCGAGGCGCTGTTTGGCGAGACCGAGGACGAGGCAGAGGACAATGCCGGCTCCGACGAGTCCCCGCTCCGCTGGCGTCGACGAGGCCCTGCTCCGCCGAGGCCCCGCGGCGCCAACAACGAGGCAGAGGACACCGCCGGCTCCGCCGAGGCCCCGCCCCGCCAACAACGAGGCAGAGGACATCGCCGGCTCAGCCGAGGCCCCACCCTGCCGGCAACGTGGGGGAGGATTTCCACCGCTCCGCTGAGGCGCCGCCCGCCGGCAACGAGACAGAGGACATCGCCGGCTCCGCCGAGGCCCCGCCCCGCTGCCAACGAGGCCGCGCCACACAGAAAACGAGGAAGAGTAGAACACGGTAGGTCGCCGCCGCTCGGGTCCAAGTAAGGCCACCGCTGCTACCCTCCGGTTGAAGCCAAGCTAGGCGGGTTGACCATTGACGGCCGGTTAGCTTCTTGGCGGCGACGTGGAGTCGGAGAGCTGCGCTGGAGAAGAACGCTGCTTCTACTTAACTGCTGGTGCAGTTGGCTGACTGACACGTGGGCCCAACAGGCCACATGTCAGTTACGCAACTGCACCTGCAATTAAGTCACTGAAGCTTCTGTTCGGCTCAGCGGGACACAGGTGGGTAGCTTCGGTTAATTAATTATACCTCCAGCGCACCCCTTTTTAGTTGAAGAATGTATGAAATGTAATGAAATCCGGCATGTTTATATGAAATCCGACCGTGTATGAATGAATTTATTTCGATTAGTTCGAATTCCTGTATCACTGGCATTGGATGAACATGCAAAACAATACGTACTAGCATTATTCCCAGGGTGATCACCTCGTTTGCAGCAGTTTCACATGTACTCCCTCCGGTCCTTTCTAGTCTGCATACAAGTTTTGTCTGCAGTCAAAGTATCTCTACTTTGACCAATCTTATACAAAAAAGTATGCACTTTCACAATGTGCGAAGTAAAAAGGAACAGAAGGAGTACAAAGAGTTTGAGCAGCTTTTTAGCGTTTCTGTACATTGCAATCAAACACACAGGCCTGGCAATTCATAGAGAACATTCAAAACAATCGATGATTATGCATCTCAGCGACTCACATGTCAGAGGCAATATTTACTTCACAACTAAAGAATAAAGAAAAAATTGATCGACGCTGCTGACAGCAAAGGGCGTCCCATTCGAAAATATCAAACGCATGTCTTGCTAAAATCAATGAGCAAAATTTGACAAGGTTGTCCCATTCCAAAATATCAAATGCCTACGATTGTGGAATGGGCAGGGTTTGCCATCAGTTCGGACATTGACATGGCACCTCGTGCTAAATAAACCAGCTGTTCTTTTTGTGCAGTTCCACCAAAATCAACCAAATTCGCGCGTAGCTTGTATGATTTCGCCCTTATATGTTGCAACGCCTTGAACTTATCGGCACCTCCTTTCTTGTGGTGGAAATGAATGATTCGATGTATTCATGAACATTTTGTGCAGTTCCCATTGAAATCAAGCTGAGCACCCCTGTTTGCACAAATACAAAAAAGTGATTAGTATAAAGCAAACTGTACTATGAATTGACAGTTTCAACAGGCACATACATGGTCCATGTAGAGCACACTTTTAGAAAAATGGAACTCACCAGAAAGAATCCTAGAACAACATTGTACTCGCGCATCACAGCAAAAAAATGGAGATTTGTCAGTCCTTCTGAGCTGAAGTTAGTTTGGTCTTGTGGGGAGTAATGTAACCATCCTTCAACTGCTCCTTCTGATGAGAAGATAGACAGGGCTTCTTCATCCTGGCATAATCGGAACTAGTCACTTCACGTACTCCATATTCTTCTTCAGAGGAGGATGATCCTGTTGTGCAAAGACAAGAGGACAACTAAATGCTAGCATCCCTGTTTGCTCGAAAAAAAGGAAAGGAAATATTTAAAACAGCACAGATGAAGCACTTCTCAAGGACAATACCACTTTCTCATGACAGTATCTAAACAGTAGCACAACA
>CAJTXF010000174.1 GCA_910580045.1 uncultured Eubacteriales bacterium | reverse complement strand
CACCCCGCCAGGGGGCAAGCCCCCCTGGACCCCGGTCGGGGCCCGCCGTCAGGTACTGCTCACCCCCTTGACCCCGGTCGGGGCCCGCCGTCAGGTACTGCTCACCCCGGTCGGGGCTCAACCCCAGGCGCCGCTCTACTCCCCAATATGCACATACGCTTCTGTGTCCAGGTTCTCCGCAAAGGTCAGCGTGATTACCGTTCCCTTCTTCACCTTTTCCCCTGCCGGTATGGCCTGCATCATAACCACGGTCCCCTCGTCACGGCTTCCGTTTACGGTTATCTGCAGCCCGTTTACATAGGCGATATAGCTGGCGTTGACCAAATCCTCACGGGAGAAGTCCGGCACCTCTACCAAAGCCTCGTCCATGCCGTAGCCAGAGGTATACAGCACCACTGTGCCTCCCTTGGGCACCGCCGAGCCGCTCTCCGGTATCTGCTCTATTACCTGGTTCTCCCAGTTCTCCTCGTCGCCCACAATGCTGTATTTCAGCCCGTGTTCCTCCAGAACAGCCTGGGCCTCTGTGATGCTCATGCCCACCACTGTGGGGGTCACCATGTCCCGCTGGTCATGCTCATCCTCGCCGTACTCCACCTCTACCCCCAGATAGGGCAGAAGCTCCTGCATCATGGCGGAGAAGATGGGCCCCGCCACCGCGTTGCCGCCGGTGAAGCCCCCGTTCTCATCCCCGTCCGGCTCGTCGAAGAACACCAGCAGGGCGTATTTCGGGTCCTCTGCCGGGGCGAAGCCGCAGTAAGAGGCAATATAGGTCATCTGGGCATTGGGGTCTTCCCGCAAATCCTCGTTGTGCTTTGCCACTTTTTCCGAGGTGCCCGTCTTCCCGCAGATGCGGTATCCGGACACATACCCGCCCCGGGCTGTGCCCGCGGCCGCGTTCTGCTTCATAATGTCCGCGATGGTGGCTGAGGTCTTGTCGGAAACCACCTGGCGGCGGTAGCTGGTGTCCGCGCTTTTCACAATATTGCCCCGGCTGTCCACCACCCTGTCCACCACGTGGGGCCGCACCAGATAGCCCCCGTTGGCCACAGCGGCGCAGGCGGTAATCATCTGGATGGGGGTGATGGAGAAGTTCTGGCCAAAGGACTCAATGGCCAAGTCAATGGGCAGCATATCCTCCTCGTCATGGTAGATGCTGCCGGACTCGCCGGGCAAGTCAATGCCCGTCTTGCTGGTGAAGCCAAAGGCGTCCCGGTACTTGCAGAAGGTGGGCACGGTCAGCAGCTCGCCGATGTGCATGAACCAGGGGTTGCAGGAGTTGCACAGCCCCTCCCGGAAGGTGGTGGTGCCGTGGCCCGCGTGCTTCCAGCAGTGGATGGGGTCATCCACCCCGTCCATCTTGATAGAGCCGGTGCAGGTGAACTGGCTGTCCTCTGTAATCAGCCCCTCCTCCAGGCCCATGGAGCCCACGCACATCTTGTAGACGCTGCCCGGGTAGTAGGTGTCAGAGACGGCCTTGTTCCGCCACTGGGTGTTCTGGGCCAGGCGCTCGGCCTCGTCCCGCTCCTCCCCCTCTGGCAGGGCCTCAATCTGGGCCAGCAGGTTTTTGTCCAGAATGGTCTGATAGTCGTTGGGGTCATAGGTGGGCTGGACCGCCAGGCCCAGAATGCCCCCAGTGTCCACGTCCATCATCACGGCCACCGCGCCGTTTTTCACCTTGAACTTTTCGATGCCCTCGGCCAGGTACTTCTCCAGAATGCTCTGGACTGTCTCGTCAATGGTGAGCACCAAATCATAGCCGTCCTCCGCGTTCACCACCTGCTCATACTCAAAGGGCATGTCAGTGCCAAAGCCGTTCTTGGCGGCAACCAGCCGTCCGGCGCTGCCGGAAAGCTCGCTCTCATAGTAGGACTCCAAGCCCTCCAAGCCCTGGTTGTCGCTGCCGGTGAAGCCCAGCACGTTAGCGGCCACAGTACCGTAGGGGTAATAGCGCTTGTAGTCGTCAATGAGCCGGACGCCGTTGTCGATTTTATTGGTCTCGAGAAAGCTGTTGATTTTATCCCGCACGTCCGTCTCAACCTTGCGCTTGACTATGGTATAATAGGAGCCGGCGTCCCCGGTGAGCTCATAGAGCTCAGCCTCGTCCAGCTCCAGGATGGGGGCCAGGCCAGCGGCCACGGTCCGGCGGAGGGACTCGTCGTGGGCCAGATAGGCGGGCTCCAGAACCACGGTCCAGACGCTGGCGCTCTGGGCCAGCACCTTGGTGCCGGTGGCGTCATAGATGGTGCCGCGCATGGCGGGCAGGGTGGTGCTGCGCAGGGACTGCTCCATAGCCTTGGCGCTGAGTTCCTCGCCCTGGAGGATTTGCCAGTGAAAGAGGCTGACAGCGGCAGCGCCGAAGCCCACGAAGACAAGGGCAGCCATAACGCCCATAGCTTTCTTCTTTATTTTCTCGGTTGTACCTTTGGCCATACGGAGTTCTCCTTGAAAATTTATTAAGGCGGGGGCCTGGCGGCGGGCCAGAGAAAGTTTTCGTCCACCTTTTTTCAAAAGGTGGTGGGGGTTTGGGGGTGAGCGTCTGCCAGTGG
>CAJTXF010000173.1 GCA_910580045.1 uncultured Eubacteriales bacterium | reverse complement strand
GCCCTGGACCCGCCAGGGGCCATGCGCCCCTGGACCCCGGGATGGGCCCGCCGTCAGGCCTCTTTTAACTTCCCCCTTGACTTTTCTCCCGCTCTGCTCTATAATACAGTTAGCTCTAGTTAACTTGGAGGAATATTCATGACTTTACTCGATGGCTCTCCCCTTTCTGTTTACCGGGTCGCCAATTTAGAGCTGCCCCTTGAGCTCTCCCGCCGCCTGGAGGCCTTGGGCATGATAAGCGGCAGTCAGGTCCGCGTTCTGCGGAAAAAACGCCGGGGCGCTATGATTATCACCGTCCGGGGCACCCGCTTCGCCGTCGGTATGGACATCGCCCGGCATATTACCGTAAAGGAGGAATCCTGAATGGCCGGAGAAATTGCCATCGGCTTTGCCGGAAACCCCAACTGCGGCAAAACCACCCTTTTCAACGCCTACACTGGCGCCAACCTGAAGGTGGCCAACTGGCCCGGCGTCACGGTGGAGAAGAAGGAGGGCCGCTTCCGCTTTCACGACAGCGAGTACCGCCTGGTGGATTTGCCCGGGGCCTACAGCCTGACCTGCTACACCATGGAGGAGCAGGTCACCCGCCAGTACATACTCAGCGACGAGGTGGATGTGATTATTGACGTGGCCGACGCCTCTGCCCTGCAAAGGAACCTGTATCTTACCTTACAGCTTATCGAGCTGGGCAAGCCCGTGATTCTGGCCCTGAACATGATGGACATTGTGGAAAAGCGGGGCATGGAAATCGACACCCACCGCCTGCCGGAAATGCTGGGCATTCCCGTGATTCCGGTCTCTGCCCGGCGCAAGACCGGCCTGGATATTTTGATGCACGCGGCGGCCCACCATGTGGGGAAGCCCTCAGATGTGCCTTTGATTCACCACCACGGCGGCGGGGCCTCGACCCAGAGCACCCGGCCTGGGCACAAGCACCAGCACCACAGCGAGTTCGCTATGGTCTACAGCGACAAGATAGAGGACAAAATTGACCAGCTGACAGAGGCCCTGCAGGCCCGCTATCCAGAGCTGCCCAACTACCGCTGGCACGCCATCAAGCTGCTGGAGGGGGACCGGGAGCTGCTGAAAAAGTACCCAGTCAACTGCCCGGACGTGCTGGACCGGAGCTATGAGCAGGACATCATCAACGAGAAATATGACTTTATTGACGAGATTATCCAGGAGGTTGTGGTCAACCGGGAGGAGCGCACCGCAGTCACTGATTGGGCGGATGAACTGCTCACCCACCGGTTTTGGGGCCTGCCCATCTTTCTGGGCATTATGGCCTTGGTCTTCTTCCTCACCTTCACAGTGGGCGATTGGCTGAAAGAGTATTTCCAGCTGGGCCTGGACTGGTTCTCCGGCGGGGTGCTGGGCTGGCTGGACGCCATGGGCGTGGCCCCCATGCTCACCTCTTTGATTGTGGACGGCATCATCACCGGCGTGGGGGGTATCCTGACCTTTTTGCCCAATATTATCATTTTGTTTTTGGCCCTGGCCTTTTTGGAGGACAGCGGCTACATGGCCCGGGTGGCCTATGTGATGGACGGCATTATGGGCAAGCTGGGCCTGTCGGGCCGGGCGTTCATCCCCATGATTCTGGGCTTTGGGTGCAGCGTGCCCGCGGTGATGGCCTCCCGGGCCCTGGAGAACAAGCGGGATAGGTATAAGACCATGCTCATCACGCCGTTTATGTCCTGCAGCGCCAGACTTCCCATCTACGTGCTGTTCTCTGAGATGTTCTTCGCTGACCACGCCATGCTGGCGGCCTACTCCATGTACCTGCTGGGCCTGGTGGTGGCAGTGGCCTGCGCCTTTGTGATGCGGCTGGCAGAGGGGGGCAAGTCCACAGGCAGCGCCCTGCTCATTGAGCTGCCGGAGTATAAGGCCCCCAGCGGCCACACCATCTTCATCTATGTGTGGGAGAAGGTGAAGGACTATCTGAGCCGGGCGGGCACTATCATCTTTGTGGCGTCCATCCTGATGTGGGTGCTGCTGAACTTTGGGCCCGGGGGCTACTCGGGCGGGGATATGTCAGACACCTTTGGCTCTCTGCTGGGCCGGTGGCTGGTACCCTTCTTCGCGCCCATTGGGCTGGGATATTGGCAGATTGTGGTGGCGCTGCTGGCAGGCGTGTCAGCCAAAGAGGTAGTGGTGTCCAGCTGCGCGGTGCTGTTCAGTGTGAACAATGTAAACTCAGCGGCGGGCATGGCGAGCCTTTCTGCCATCCTGGGGAGCATGGGATTTGGCCCGGCCAATGCGCTGGCGCTGATGACGTTTTCGCTGCTGTATATTCCCTGCGCGGCCACGCTGGCAACCATAAAGCGGGAGGCAGGCAGCTGGAGATGGATGCTGTTCGCGGCAGGGTTCCAGGTGGCAGTGGCGTGGGGAGTGAGCTTTGTGGTGTATCAAATTGCCGGGGCAGTGCTGGGGTAAGGGAGAGAAGCCTGACGGCGCGTGGCAGGGGCTGTCGCAAAGCAGCGCCTAAAGCCGGATACCGGGGTCCAGGGGGGCTTGCCCCCTGGCAGGGTTCGGGACAGAGTCCCGAGGTCTGGCCCTTGACCTTG
>CAJTXF010000172.1 GCA_910580045.1 uncultured Eubacteriales bacterium | reverse complement strand
GATGTCCCTATTCTACATCACTTTGGAGGTTTACACAAGATTGGGGACAGGCTCGCTGATACTACGACTTTTCTAATAAACTTATCATTACTGATTTCACATACTGCATCTTGAGAAAAAACAAATGAGTTCACAAAACCATCATGCTTAACTCCTATGATTTCAAAAACAACATAATTATTGTCTTGCATCTCTTTACGACCTCCTATACTTACAAATTTCAGCTTTCCAAGTCGATTATACACTATCCGGCGATAGTTTTCAACACACAACAAAAATCCCATCATAGATACACCAGAAGGAACGGCGATTGCCGCTCCTTCTTTTTTCGCCCCTTTTACATACCGGGAAAGGGGGCATGGTAATGAATTTATTTGAAGCAGTCAAGGACGCCGTACCAACAAGAACGGCGGCGGAGCATTACAGGATCGAGGTCAAGCGCAACGGCATGGCCTGCTGTCCGTTCCACGATGACAGGACGCCCAGCATGAAAGTGGATAAGCGGTTCCATTGCTTCGGCTGTCAGGAGGACGGGGATGTGATCGATTTTGTTGGCAAGCTGTTCGGTCTTTCCCCCAAGAGAGCCGCCGAGAAGCTGGCGGAGGACTTTGGGGTGCGGTATGAGGGCTGCAAGCGTGGCAGCCCCAGAGGAGGCCGTCCGTCATTTCCAAGTTGGCGGCGGCACAGGAGTACCGCAAAAAGGAGAACCGCTGTTACCGTGTGCTGTGCGAGTACCTCCATCTGCTCCGTGACTGGAAGGAGCAGTACGCGCCACGCCCAGAGGACGAGGACTGGCATCCTCTGTTCTGCGAAGCCTTGCAGAAAATGGACTATGTGGAGTATCTGCTGGACGAGCTGATCTCCGGCACTCTGGAGGAGCGTACCGCCATCGTCAAGGAAAAGGAAAAAGACCTGGCCGGTCTTGAAAAGAAGATCGCCGCTTTCGACCGCAGGGGGACAGCCGACCCGCAGAGGGACAGCTTCCCCGGAAAGGTGCGGAGTACACGGTTCCCGGAGGAACTGGCAATGTAAGACCATGAACGAGGGAGGTGGGATATGGCGGCGACACGGCTGATCGCGCTCCACATCAACAAGGGCAAGACTATCGCCCAGACGCTGGCGGACAGGACGGACTATTCCAAAAATGAGGAAAAGACCGAGGGCGGAAAATATATCTCCAGCTATGAGTGCGACGCCCGGACAGCGGATGAGCAGTTCCTTCTGTCAAAGCGGCAGTATGAACACATAACGGGCCGCCGCCAGAAGCATGATGTCATCGCCTACCAGATACGCCAGTCCTTCAAACCGGGCGAGATCACGCCAGAGGAGGCCAACCGTATCGGCTATGAGCTGGGGATGCGCTTCACCAAAGGGAGACACGCTTTCATCGTTGCCACTCATACCGACCGGGCGCATATCCACAATCACATCATCTTCAATTCGACCGCCTTGGACTGTACCCGGAAGTTCAGGGATTTCTTTCTGTCCGGGCTGGCACTCCAAAGGGTAAGCGATCGATTGTGTCTGGAGCATGGACTTTCCGTCATCGAGCCACGCCCCTATCGGGAACGCAAAAAGCGCACCGAGTACCCCAAGCGGACTTCCAACCGTGACGATTTGCGGGCCATCATTGATGCGGCATTGCAGAGAAAGCCGAAGGACTTCGAGGAACTGCTCTCCTTCCTGACGGAGGCCGGATGCGAGTACAAACCGGGCAAGCGGCCTTCTGTACGATGCAGAGGACAGGAGCGTTTTGCCCGGTTCAGTTCGCTGGGCGAGGGCTACACGGTGGATGACCTGAAAGAGGCCATTGCCGGGAAACACAGGGAGCGGTCTCCAGGAAAAAGCCTGCAAGTCCACGACAAGAAGTTTTCCCTTCTCATTGATATTCAGGCGAAGCTGAACGAGGGGAAAGGCGCTGGATACCAGCGGTGGGCAACGCTCTTTAACCTGAAACAGATGGCACAGGTCATGTGCTTTTTGCAGGAGAACGAGATCGACAGCTTTGATGAACTGGCGGCAAGGGCGGATGCGGCAGTCACCCAATTCAACGGTCTGGGGGACTCCATCAAGGCGGCGGAACAGCGGCTGCAGGAGATCGCCGCTCTGAAAAAACACATCATCAACTACTCCAAGACCAGGGAGGTCTATGTGGCCTACCGCAAGGCAGGGTACAGCAAAAAATTCCTTGAGGGGCATCGGGAGGCCATCACGCTCCACAAGGCGGCGAAGGAGGCTTTTGAACAACTCGGCTTGAAAAAACTCCCTCGTGTCAAGGAGTTGAACGCCGAGTATGCCCAGCTTCTGGAGCAGAAACGGGCGGCTTATCCGGCGTACCGAAAGGCAAGGACGGAAATGCAGGAGTACCTTGTGGCGCAGAAAGTGGTGGCTGTCCTTCTGGAAAAGGAGAAGGAACAGGCGGCTATGGAGGAGCGGCGCAAGGAGGAACAGCGCACCGATCCGCACAGATGATCTTGGCGGGGCTGGCTTACAGGAATGTAGGCCAGCCCCGCTTTTTTCTTTTTTCCCGGAAACGCAGGGACTGCCGTTTCCGGCTCCACAAGGGGCGTAAGCCCCGCCTGTCCCTGGGTCGCAGGGACAA
>CAJTXF010000171.1:918-2620 GCA_910580045.1 uncultured Eubacteriales bacterium | reverse complement strand
GAGGCTGCCGCCGCTGGGCTGGGTGTACCAGCCGGTGAAGGTGTAGCCCTCGCGGGTGGGCGGGGCGACGGACTCTACCTTGTTGCCCACGGGAACCAAAACGGACTGCCCTGTGGGCGCGCCCTCAAAGTTGTAGTCAAAGCGCACGGTGACATTGCCGGTGGGAGGGATTTCTCCGCCCTGCTCCGGGGTCCAGTGGGCGTAGACGGTGGTGTTCGCGTTGACGGCGGTGTCAAAGCTGAAGGGATTGCCGCCCTCTTTTGCAGTGAACCAGCCCACGAAGACGTAGCCCTGGCGGGTGGGGTCGGCAGGCGCGGCCACGGTCTGGCCGGCCTTGACCTGCTGGACCGGAGAGGGGCCGCCGGGGTAGTTGTGGTCAAAGGTCACGCTGTAGATGGTCTCTTCGCCGGAGCCCAGCACCTTCTCGCAGAAGGAGTAGAGGATGACGGCCACCTCGGACCGGGGGGCGTGGCCTCTGGGGTCGATCCGGTTGCCCTGCTTACCGGTAAGCAGGCCCATGCAGTATGCCCACTGCATGGGTTTTATGGCCCAGCTGTCGATGCGGCTGTAGTCGGAGAAGTGGCGAAGGTCCAGGGTCTTGCTGGTGTCCGCGCCCATGTAGTTGGCAAAGCTGTAGAGCATGACTGCCAGCTGCTCGCGGCTGACCGGGTTGTTGGGGCCAAAGCGGTTGTTGCCAAGCCCCTTGATCACGCCCTCCTGAGAGGCCCACTGCACGGCTTTGGCGTAGTAGGCGTTGGGGCTGACGTCGGAAAAGTTGACGCTGCCGGAGACAGCGGGCTTGTCCGCCAGGCTGTAGAGAATGGTGGTGATCATCCCCCGGTTGGTGGGGGTGTTGAGGCCGAACGAGGTGGCCCCGGTGCCGGACATTAGGCCGTTGTTGTACACATAGCTGACGGCGTCAGAGTACCACTGGCCGGGCTTGACGTCGTGAAAGGGTGTGCCCGCAGCCAGAGCGGCGCCCGGCAGCATGGCTACTGCCAGGTACAGAGCCAGCAGCAGGGCAAGCAGACGTTTTTTCATGGACATGAATTCTTTTCCTCCTCAAGAAAATTTTTACTAGAGCAGTGCAGAAAAATTATAACATAAGCGGTAGGAATTTACAAGGTGCGGAGGAAAAAAGATAATCCGCCAAAACGTCAGCTAAATGACCCTCCCCCCACCTCCGAATGCCATCAAACTCCCCCCCAAAAAAACCTAGGGTGTGCTCAGCTTATGGGAACACGCCCTATCGGCCAGCAGCCGCAACAAACCGCGGCCACAAGCCCTGCGGCCAAATCCCACCCAGCGCTGGCTGTGCCTATGAGTTGACTTCGTCAACTCAGCGCCCCGCGAACTGGGTCCAGCGTCACGCTGGGAGGATGGATTTCAGGTAGTGGAAGCGGTTGGCGATGGGTTTCTGGCTGGCGTACAGCTGCAGGAGATTGTATTTCTGGCGGAGATACCGATAGCGCTCTCTGCCCTGCTGGCCATCGTAGGGGACGGCCTGAAGGAGCAGGTCAAGAATCACCTGCATCTCCTCCTCCGTGAATTCGTTGTCACAGGCCTCGGCCAGAAAAGCCAGCTCATCGGTGCTGTAGCCGCCCTGCGGCTCCCTCGGGGGGACCGGCAGCTCCTCAATCGTCAGCTGGTCCGGCACCCGGTCCCGGACCGTCTGCAGGGTGAACCGAATGGCGCTGACCCG
>CAJTXF010000171.1:0-908 GCA_910580045.1 uncultured Eubacteriales bacterium | reverse complement strand
CCCGCCGGACCGGAGCATAGCTGTATCTCAGGTCCGTTTTGCTGTTGAGCTCCTTTTCGCACTTCTTCAGCACCAGGTCGTTAAAGCGCTTGTATTCGCTGTAGGTCTTCGCCGTGCAGGCAAGCACCTCCTTCAGCTCCTCCAAGGGGACTGTCCAGGAACGGCGAAACCGGTTGTTTTCCAGGTACAGGTACAGGAAGTAGGAGTAACGGGAGGTCAGGCTGACCACATTGCGCAGCCGGTAGCGGAGATAGCCCAGGTTCTCGATGTTGAAGATGTACTCCATAGCCGCGGGCGTACAGCAGAGGCTCACCTGCCAGCGCCCGCTCTCGTCCATGTCAAAGTCCGCCTTTTCAAACAGGCCGATCAGACAGTAGCCCTTTGCTTTGCTCCCGTCCATTACCCGGACCACCTGGAAAAGATTCCTCAGCCGCTTTTCCAGCTCGGGAAGGGGGATCTTCTCCACGTCCAGCAGCTGCTCCAGGGCCCCGCGCTCGAACTGGACCAGGCGGGCCTCCGGCTTCCGGCTGTCAATGCGGGACAGATAGGCGTCCAGGATCTTGAACTCGGGCAGGGTGAGATTGGTCTGGGAAAGGGTCTGCAGGGGATTGGATTTCTGGACCAGGAGATTGTCCATGTCCTGGGCTGCGGGGCTGTATGTCAAATCCTTTGCGAATTCGCTCCTTCTGGGCATGGCTTCGCCTCCTTTTTCGCTAGAATAGCAAAAGGACAGTGTCTTGTCAACCGCAATTATGACCTTTCTGGAAAAAGTCTATGACCTTTAGAGAAAAAGTCTATGACCTTTAGAGAAAAAGTCTATGACCTTTAAACCTGGGAAGCCGCATAAACACTGGGATTTTCGGACCCCGTAATCAAGGGGGTAATCAAGTATATAATCAAGTCTATCA
>CAJTXF010000170.1 GCA_910580045.1 uncultured Eubacteriales bacterium | reverse complement strand
CCGCACCGGCCAGGGCAAAAATCCGGCACTTTCTCTATTTTCAAACAAGCCCTAGAAAAACAAAGCGGCTGGATTTCTCCAGCCGCTTTTCATTATTTTTAGTATAGCAAACACAGTAGAAAGGCGTTCCCTATACCTCAGCACTCCTCGATGCGCAGGAGCCGGTTATATTTTGCCACCCGCTCTGTGCGGCAGGGAGCCCCGGTCTTAATCTGCCCCGCGTTTACCGCCACGGCCAGGTCGGCTATAAAGGTATCCTCCGTCTCTCCCGAGCGGTGGGAGATAATGGTGTTATACCCATTCCGCCGGGCCAAATCAATGGCCTGCAGAGTCTCGGTCAACGTGCCGATTTGGTTGGGCTTAATAAGAATGGCGTTACCTGCCCGCTGGTCAATGCCCCTTTGCAGCCGCTCTTGGTTGGTCACGAACAAGTCATCCCCCACCAGCTGCACCTGGCCCCCAATCCGGGCAGTGAGCTCTGACCAGCTGTCAAAGTCCTCCTCCCCCAAGGGGTCCTCAATAGAGATGATGGGATAGCGCTTTACCAGGCTCTCCCAGTACTCAATCAAATCGTCCGGGGCCATGGTCTTGCCCCGCTTGGGCAGGTGGTAGCTCCCGCCCTCTTTGGCCCACTCGCTGCCTGCCGCGTCCAGGGCAATCTGCACCTTGCCGCTGTACCCGGCCTTGTCCACCGCGGCCAGTACCTCCTCAATGGCCTCCTCGTCTGAGCTCAAATCCGGGGCAAAGCCCCCCTCGTCTCCCACCCCGGTGGAGAGGCCCCGGGCTTTCAGCCGAGAGCCCAAGGTGTGGTAGATTTCACTGCACCAGCGCAGGCCTTCCCGGAAGCACTCTGCCCCAGTGGGCACAATCATAAACTCCTGGATGTCGATGTTGTTCCCCGCGTGGGCCCCGCCGTTGAGGATGTTCATCATGGGCACAGGCAGCTTATAGGCCGCCGCGCCCCCCAGGAACCGGTAGAGGGGCATCCGGTAATGGGCGGCAATGGCCCGGGCGCAGGCCAAAGACACAGCCAGGGTGGCGTTAGCCCCCAGATGGGCCTTGTTGGGGGTACCGTCCAGCTTGCCCAGCACCCCGTCCACCTCCCGGACCGTAAGGCAGTGGAGCTTCTCCAAAGCCGGGGAGATGATTTCGTTCACATTGCGTACAGCCTTCAGCACACCCTTGCCCCCATAGCGGCGGTCGTCCCCGTCCCGGAGCTCAATAGCCTCGAACTTGCCGGTTGAGGCCCCGGAGGGCGCGGCGGCAGTGCCCATCGTGCCGTCTGAGAGCTGGACCGTGGCGCTGACCGTGGGGTTGCCCCGGGAGTCCAGAATCTCGCAGCCATAGACCTTCTGTATTTTCACCATAAACTTTCCACCTTTCAGTTTCTTCAATATTTTTAGTATTGCGCATTGCAATTGGAAATAAACTGTGGTAAACTGAAATCATCAAAATGATTGGAGGTACACCCTATGGATTCCTTTGCCCCCATTGGGGAAACCAGCCGCCTGATTTTACGGCGCTATCGGGAGGACGACCTGCAGGACTTGCTGGAATATCTCTCTGACCCAGAGACCGTGGCTTTTGAGCCCTATGAGCCTATGGACATAGAGGCGGCCCGGGAAAATTTGGCATGGCGCATCTCTACAGACGAGATGACTGCCGTGGAGCTGAAAGCCTCTGGCAGGATGATTGGGAATGTGTACCTGGGCAAGCGGGACTTCCAGTCTTTGGAGCTGGGCTTTGTTTTCAACCGGGCTTACTGGGGGCAGGGCCTGGCAGCGGAAGCCTGCCGCGCTATGCTTGACCAGGCGTTTGCCAGCGGCGTACACCGGGTTTTTGCGGAGTGCGACCCGCAGAACGAAAACTCCTGGCGGCTTTTGGAGGCTTTGGGATTTTGCCGGGAGGGGCACCTCCGACAGAATGTGTATTTTAAGACAGACGGGCAGGGCAATCCTGTTTGGAAGGATACGTATATCTACGGAAAATTAAGGCGCTGAGCCTAACGGCCCGAGGCAGGCGCTTTCGCCAAGCACACCCCAAAGCCGGCGACCGGGGTCCAGGGGGGCTTGCCCCCTGGTGGGGGTGCAGGGGCAAAGCCCCTGCGGCCTTGCCCTTAGGGCGGCGCGCAAAAGGAAAGGGACGGCGCAGAGCGTGAATCGGCCCCCAACGACAGCGCGAGGCAGTCATCCGCACCGCCCGCCATCCCAAGCAGCGTGAATCCGTTGACTTGGGAAACGTCCCGTTTCCCAAGTCACGGAGAGCTGCGGACTGACCTTCCGAAGCGTGGGGCCCTAAGCGTCCCCGCGAACTGCCGCTGACCGTCAGGAAGCCGCTGACTGTTAGGCCCTTGCCCTTACAGCCTACGAATGGGATGTTGTTGACCGCCAGGCCCTTGCCCCAGAGTTAGCAGCAGTGTACTGGAGCGCTTAGCCTCCCAGCGTGGGTGCTGGCGTCCGCCTCTCAGAATCTTGCTGGGTGCTGCGGCTTGGGGCACTGGGGGCGGCGCGGATGACTGCCTCGCGCCGACGTTGGGGGCCCCCTTAGGCTCTGCGCCGTTCCTTCCCTTTTGTGCGCCGCCCTTTTAAGGGCAAGGGCAAGGCCTCAGGGACTCTGTCCCCGAACCCCTGCCAGGG
>CAJTXF010000169.1 GCA_910580045.1 uncultured Eubacteriales bacterium | reverse complement strand
TTAGGGCTTGTTTGAAAAATCGAAAACGCCGTCTTTTTACCCAGAAGCAGCCATCTTCTGCGTCGAAAATCCTCGTAATACGCAAGTATTCCTTGCGGTTTTCTCCTTGAAGCTGACCGCTTCTGGTCAAAATTCCGTCATTTCCTCTATTTTCAAACAAGCCCTAGACAAAGGAGTTCGAATTACTTCACTTCTTTGTGTCGAAAAAGCGGCATCTTTTAAGGCAGAGTTCTTGTGACGGCTTTTGAAAAGCCTGGAAAACCGCGTAAATACTAGGTCTTTTGGCTCTCCAAGGGCCGATGGCATCTTTCATAAGCACGGTAAGGCCAGCGTGACGTGCAGCATACATGCTGCTGGATTCGATTAGCGCACCTGCATTGTAGATGCGCGAAGTTTTTTGCCCGCAGGCTCTTGGTATACGGGGCCTGCGGGTTTTCTGCGCCCTTTCTGGATGGGGCTGCCCACTGGCGCGGATACCCTGGCGCGAGGGAGCGGCAGGTTTTGTAAAAAATGTGCCGGGAATCTCCGCTTTTGTCCGCTGAACGGTTGATAATCCCTTCCGCATATAGTATAATATTGTAAAAGGGGGCCTGGGCCCTTTCTGCCCCCCGCCCCTTTTGCAAAATTCCCCCACGAAACGAGTGTGATTCCCATGAGCAACAAGCTGCGCCTGGGCGTGATTTTCGGCGGCCAATCCTCTGAGCATGAGGTCTCTCTCATGTCCGCTGCCTCTATCCTGGAAAACCTTGATGAAACCAAATATGAAATCTATAAAATCGGCATTACCAAAGAGGGCCGCTGGCTGCTCTATGAGGGCCCTGCCGCCGGGCTGGGGGACGGCTCCTGGCTTGCCCGGGGGGTCCCGGCGTTCCTCTCGCCGGATTCGGGGGTTCATGGGCTGGTGGCCCTGGGCGAGGGCCAGGCCCGGGTTATCCCCCTGGACTGTGTCTTCCCTGCCCTCCACGGCAAAAACGGGGAGGACGGCTCTGTCCAGGGGCTGTTCCAGCTCTCCGGCGTGCCCTATGTGGGCTGTGACGTGCGCAGCTCCGCTGTCTGCATGGATAAGGCAGTGACCCATACCCTGCTCTCCGCGGCGGACATCAGCCAGGCCCATTACCTGTGGTTCTATGCGGACAGGTATGACGCGGCCCCGGACGTGGTTCTCAACAAGATACAGGCCCGGCTGGACTTCCCTGTGTTCGTGAAGCCCGCCAACGCGGGTTCCTCTGTGGGCGTCAGCAAGGTGGAATCCCCTGAGGGCCTGGACGCGGCCATCAGGAAGGCTGCCCGGGAGGACAGCAAGGTGGTGGTGGAGCAGGGCATCTCCGGCCAGGAGGTGGAGTGCGCGGTGCTGGGCCTGCGCCCAGGGGCCGAGGCCTCCATTGTGGGGGAGATTGGCGCCTCTGCCCAGTTCTACGACTATGACGACAAGTACGTGAACGGCACCAGCCAGCTGTTCATCCCTGCCCGGCTGGAGGAGAAAACCGCCCAAAAAATCCGGGACATTGCTGTGCGGGCCTTCCGGATGCTGGGCTGCTCGGGCCTGGCCCGGGTGGACTTCTTTGTCACCGGGGAGGGGGAGGTGGTGCTCAACGAGGTGAACACCCTGCCTGGGTTCACCTCCATCAGCATGTATCCCAAGCTGTGGATGGCCTGCGGGCTGAGCTATCCCCAGCTGCTGGACCGGCTGGTTGAGCTGGCCCTGGAGAGAGCGGGCGGGGCCCATGGATAACCGGCCAATCGGGGTGTTTGACTCTGGCCTGGGGGGCCTGACCGCTGTGAAAGAGCTGGAAAAGGTCCTGCCTGGGGAGAGCGTCATCTATTTTGGGGATACGGGCCGGGTGCCCTACGGCACCAGAAGCCGGGAGACTGTGCGCCGCTATGCCCGGCAGGACATGGCCTTCCTCACCCGCCACGACGTGAAGGCCGTGCTGGCGGCCTGCGGGACAGTGAGCTCCACTGCCGGGGACATTGGGGCAGCCCTGCCGGTGCCCTATTTCGATGTGCTGAACCCCACGGCCCGGGCCGCCGCCAAGCGCACCCGGCGGGGGGTCGTGGGGGTTATCGGCACCAATGCCACCATCCACAGCGGCTCTTATACCAAGGCCCTTCTGCAGGCTGAGCCAGGGCTGAAGGTCTTCTGCCAGGCCTGCCCCCTGTTTGTGCCCCTGGTGGAGAGCGGGTTCGTGGAGCCGGAGGAGGAAATCACCTATCTGGCGGCCAAGCGGTACTTGGAGCCCCTGCGGCAGGCAGGGGTGGACGTGCTGATTCTAGGCTGCACCCACTATCCCATTATCAGCAAAGCCATTGGCCGGGTGATGGGGGAGGGGGTAGAGCTGGTGGACAGCGGCAGGGAGGCGGCGCTGGCCCTGGCGGAGGAGCTGAAAAGGCGGGAAATGCTCAGCGGCGGGGAGAGGCCGCGCTGGGCGGAGTACTATGTGACAGACGCGCCGGAGAACTTTGCGGGCGTGGCGGAGCTGTTTTTGGGGCACAGCGTGGAAGGGGTGCAGGTGAACGATATCGAGAGCTATTGGGCGGAGAGCACCACCTAACAGCCCGGGGCAGTACCTGCCGCAAAGCACAAGCAAAGGAGCGGCGGCCGGGGTCCAGGGGGGCATGCCCCCTGGCAGGGTGTGGGGCAG
>CAJTXF010000168.1 GCA_910580045.1 uncultured Eubacteriales bacterium | reverse complement strand
TTTTTCTTCATCCCTCCTTCATTATACCGCCTTCTTCTTTTCTTGCGTAGGTTCGGATCTATTTTTCGCTTACTTTCATCTACGTTTTTGACTTTTCAAATCCAGGCTTCTGAGATGCAAAAAACCGCGTGGTTACGCGGTTTTTTGCCCAAATATCTTTTTGGTTTTCCTAGGATGGTGCGGGCGACAGGACTTGAACCTGCACGGTCACCCACCAGAACCTAAATCTGGCGCGTCTGCCAATTCCGCCACGCCCGCATGCCGTATTGCTTTATATTATACCGTGGTTTGCCGGAAAACGCAAGGAAAATTTCCCCCGGGGCTTGCTTTTTTTTTCAAAAAGTCGTATCCTATATAGGCCGCCCGGGCTTGTCCCCCCGACCGGGCCCGGCGGCGGTCAGTCGGAAAATCCTGACCTTAAACAAAACTAGGGGCCGTTCCCTGCCTGCGTTCTGCCGGAGGGGACAGGCCTCGTACCAAAGGAGAGAAGTACCAATGTCAACCAAAAGCAACGCCCGTTTCCTGGCCCTCAGCGCTGTGATTGCCGGCCTTTACGCTGCCCTCACCTATGCCGCGGCCATGCTCAACCTGGCCTATGGCCCAGTCCAGTTCCGGTTCTCTGAGGCCCTCACCGTGCTGCCCGCCTTCACCCCTGCCGCAATCCCCGGCCTGACCGTGGGGTGCCTGCTGGCCAACCTGGGCAGCCCCCTGGGGGTGGTGGACTGGGTTTTCGGCACAGCGGCCACCCTGCTGGCTGCCCTGGGCACAGCCGCGGTCTCCCGAATCCGCTGGAAGGGCCTGCCCCTGCTGGCCCCTCTGCCCCCGGTGATTGTCAACGCCCTGGTGGTGGGGCTGGAGATCTCCTGCCTGAACGGGGCCGGGGCTTTCACCTTTTCCGCCTTTACTGCCGCGAACTTTGCCTACAGCGCCCTGACCGTGGGCCTGGGGGAGCTGGCTGTCTGCCTGGTGCTGGGCCTGCCCCTGTGCGTGCTGCTGGAAAAAAGCGGCCTGCGCCAGGCCCTGGCCAGCGCCCGGCTTTGAGAAGCTGTAAAAGCCTGTGGTTTTATAACATTTCCCCTTCTAAGACAATCCCTCCACTGGAAGTGATACCATGCCCAATCTGTCTGCCCTGAAACAGCGGCTGGACGCCTGGCGCAAAACCGCTGCCCCTGTCCGCCTGATTGTCATCAGCTTTGTGCTGCTGATTCTGCTGGGCTGCCTGCTGCTGATTCTGCCGGTGTCCTCTGCCGCCGGGGCGTTCACCCACCCTTTGGACGCCCTGTTCACCGCCACCTCCGCCACCTGCGTCACAGGCCTCTCGGTGGTGGACACCACCTCCCACTGGTCCCCCTTTGGCCAGGCCGTGATTCTGGGCCTGATTCAGCTGGGGGGCCTGGGCCTGTCCACCTTTGCCACAGGCTTTTCCCTGCTGGTGCGCAGGCGGCTGGGCCTGCGGGAGATGGTCCTCACCGGGGAGGCCAGCGGGGGCGACATGCCCGACGCCCCGGCCCTGCTCAAGCTGATGCTGGGCTTTACCTTTCTGTGTGAGGGCCTGGGCGCCGGGCTTCTGATGCTGCGGCTGGTGCCCCGGTACGGGGCCCAGGGGATATGGCCCAGCGTGTTTGTGGCGGTGTCCGCCTACTGCAACGCGGGGTTTGACATTCTGGGCTTTGTGCCGGGCAATTCCAGCCTTACCGCCTTTGCCGGGGACCCCCTGGTCTGCCTGACCATTGACGGGCTGATTATCACCGGGGGCCTGGGCTTTGTGGTGGTGCGGGACATCTATCTGTGCAAAATCCAGCCCCCCCTGCGCCGCCAGAGCAGGAAGCGGCTGAACTTCCACTCCCAGGTGTGCCTGCGGGCCACAGGGCTTCTGCTGCTGATTGGCACCCTGGGCTTCTTCCTGCTGGAGTCCGGGGGCAGCATGGCGGGCATGGGCCTGGGGGCGCGGCTGAACGCAGCCCTGTTCCAGTCCGTGAACACCCGCACCGCTGGGTTCGCCTCTGTGGACATTGGCGCCCAGAGCAGCTTCACCAAGGTGCTCTCTGTGGCCCTGATGTTTGTGGGCGGGTGCCCGGGCTCCACCGCCGGGGGGGTGAAGGCCACCACTTTTGTGGTGCTGCTGGTCACAGTGGCCTCGACCCTGCGGGGGAGGAGCGAGGCCTCTGTGCTTGGGCACCGGTTCTCCCCGGGCATGGTGTACAAGTCCCTGACCGTGGTGCTGCTGGGGCTGGGTGTGGTGTTCGCGGACGCCACGGCCCTGGCCCTGCTGAACCCCCAGCTCCGGTTTATTGACGTGCTGTACGAGGCGGCCTCCGCCTTTGGGACAGCGGGGCTCACCGCGGGGGTGACCACCCAGCTGGAGAGCGTCTCCCGGGTGATACTGTGCCTGACCATGTTCATTGGCCGGGTGGGGCCCTTGAGCTTCGGGCTGTCCATCTGGATGCGGGCAAAGCCCGAGCCTGCCATTCTGCCCGAGGGGCGGATGCTGGTGGGCTGAGCAATTCCGCCTTATATATAGATGGCTGCCTGGCAAGGAAGAAAAGGGGAGCGCCCCAGGGACAGGGACAAAAGGGACAATTTGTCCCTTTTGTCTTTTGTCCTTTTTGGACGGACAGACACTGCTGCTATATAGTAAGTCCTGTCTGTCCCTGGC
>CAJTXF010000167.1 GCA_910580045.1 uncultured Eubacteriales bacterium | reverse complement strand
GGTACAGCACCAGGGCGATGGAGCACAGCGCCTCTCTTTGCAGGCTCCCTGGGCTGGAGTAGGACATCTCGCTGGCAACAGCCGTAGTGAGGAACCGCACACTCTCAAACAGCGAGGGCATATTGGGCACATTGCCCGAGACCATCATCACAGCCATAGCCTCGCCGATGGCCCGGCCCACCCCCAGCACCACCGCCGCCGCGATGCCGCTTTTGGCGGCGGGGGCCGTCACCCGGAAATAGGTCTCCACAGGTGTGGCCCCCAGGGCCAGGGAGGCTTCCTCGTACTCCCTGGGCACGGCCTCTAGGGCCGTCACCGACACCTTGATAATAGAAGGCAGTATCATCACCGCCAGCACGATGATGGCCGCCAGCAGGCTGGCCCCGTCCGGGACATGGAACAATGTGCGGATGCCCGGCACCAGAATCAGCATACCCACCAGGCCGTATACAACCGATGGGATGCCCGCCAGCAGGCTGACCGCCGACCCCACCACGGATTTCACCCTGGGCGGGGCCAATTTTGCTAAGTATACCGCCGTGAAGAAGCCCACCGGCACACCGAACAGGATGGCCCCCGCCGTGCCGTAGATGCTGGTGAGGATGAAGGGTAAGATGCCGAACTTGGGGTCCCGGGCGGTGGACTCCCAGGTATCTCCCAGCAGGAAATCCAACAGGCCAATCTCCCGGATAGCCGGTATGCCGGACAGCACCAGAAAGACGGTGATGAGCAGCACGCAGCCCACTGTGATAAGGCCCAAGAGCAGGAATATCCCATGAACAGAATTCTCAACAAATTTTTGATGTTTTCCCATAGCGTTACCTCCTGGAATGGGAGAGCGGCGGCCAATGTGCCTGCCGCCGCTTCCGCTGTTAGGTTCAGTTGGCTGCCACGGCGCCCGCGTCGGAAATCAGCTGGGCAGCGTCTGCGGAGGTGGCGAAGTCGAAGAACGCCTGGGCGGCCTCAGAAAGCTTGGCATCGGATTTCGTCACCAGGATAAACGGCCGCTGGATGACATAGCTGCCATCCTTCACGGTATCTTCCGTAGGGGCAACGCCGCCTACTGTCAGGGCCCGGACGCTGTCCTTCACCGAGGCCAGGGAGGCGTAGCCGATGGCGTCGGGGTTCTGGGCTACGGCGGTTATCACGTCGCCGGTGGAGGTGAGCTCCTGGCGGTACTGGCATTTCTCCCCCGTGCCGGTGACCGACTCAAAGCCGTCCCGGGTGCCGCTGCCCGCCTCCCGTCCGATGAGGACCACGGGGGCGTCATTGCCTCCTACATCCTTCCAGTTCTCTATCTCCCCGGTATAGAGCTTTGCGATGGTCTCCATGTCCATATCCGTGACCGGGTTTTCCGGGTTGACGATGACCGCGATGCCATCCAGGGCCAGAACTGTCCCGGTGAGTCCGGCCTCCGTTTCCTCGTCCTTCAGCTCCCGGCTGGAGAGGCCGATGTCGCAGCGGCCCTCCTGCACGGCCTGGATGCCCGAGCCGGAGCCGGTGGGGTTGTAGGTGAAGGTAACGCCTTCATTCTGCTCCTGGAAGGATTCCCCCAGCGCGCCGATGACCTTCTCCATGGAGGTGGAGCCGTCGGTCGCTACTGTGCCGGTAAGCTTTGTGGAAACAGAGGGTGTGGAATTACCGCCGGACTCCTGGCCGGGGGAAGTCTGTGAGCAGCCCGTCAGCGCTGCTCCAGTAAGTATGGCTGCTAACAATAAGCTGCACAATTTTTGGACCTTTCTCATTACAAAAACTCCTTTGACTATGGATTTGTGTTTCAGGCAGACAAAGCGGTTTTCCGGACTTTTTCTCCTGCCTGCATCAACCATGATACTCCCGCCATGTAAAATGCGAAAGGCAGATAGAGTAAAATGAATGTAAAATACCTGGCGTTTCCATGAAGAAAGCGTTATCATAATGCAGGGAATATATCAAAGGCTATAAGTCTGTCACTGGCTTTCAGTACAGTAAAACCACTGGCTATAAAGAAAACTCCATGTGAGATTCATCTTGGGTCGTCACTGACTACTAGAAAATATTTGCTGTTTTAGTAGACGAACCTTGAAATTTGCTCGAGTTCGCTGTCAAGGAACGAGTTAAGCCGCGATAAGGCCGTGCCCATGACACTTGCCATGGATTCCTTGGAGGTGTTCAGAGCGGCCCCAGCAAACCACTTGGCCTTGTGGTCGTTGGGTAGCATTGCCATGAGCTGCTGGAATTGATTCTGCCCCTTCTGCTGGGAAGGGGCCAGCAACTCCTGGATAATCTTGAACACAGACACGATGTGTCTTTTTGGGGGTTCACAAAATTCTGCTACCAATAGAATCGTCGCTGTCAGAAGTCCCTCGGCGGCATCGTAAAAGTAGGCGTTGTCGCCAAAGGATGCGCCGTCCATGCCGGACATGATGATGGTTTTTGCGATGATTTTTGCATACTTTTCGGCCTTGGCTTTATAGGCAAGCTGGTCGAGCGCTTCCAGGTAAGCGTCCATATATTTGTTCACCAAATGGAGCAGGTTGTTGCCATGGGAGCGGGTGGGGTTGCGCAGGTCGATAACAGAAACGTGATATCCGTATTTCTCTGCTATGGCGCCATAATTTCGTGCCACGTTTTGCGATAGGTAATCCTTTGAAATAATCTCCAGATTTTCCCCCGCTTAGCACC
>CAJTXF010000166.1 GCA_910580045.1 uncultured Eubacteriales bacterium | reverse complement strand
GCCAGTGGCGACCGTCCCGAGCCGACCGAGGCGGCAGCCGAGACGACGAAAACTTCCTCTGGCCCGCCGCTAGGCGCTGTGTTCCCCCAAGCACTGGAACATTCTGGTGAACACCCTATCCCTGTCCACCCTATACACATACCCCATCTCCAGCCCTTCTGGCCCGTCCTCATACTGATGCCCATACCCGGGCAGGCACATGGGCACAATCTGCGTACTCACCATCCGCGCCTCCCTATCCAGCAGCCAGGCCACTGTGCTCACGTCCCAAATCACCCGGCTCCAGGCCGTGCCCTTGCCATAGCTCTCCGCCGCCTGGATGGTGTTCTCCGCCAGATAGCTGGCCAGGGGGTTCTTGCCCTTCAGCCAATGCTCCAGCTCCGGCCTGGTGGTGGAGAGCCTGTCCACCACGCCCCCGCAGGGCAGCTGGACAAAGGGCACGCCGCTGGCCATCACCACCCGGGCCGCGGCAATGTCCTGGCTCAGGTTGAATTCCCGCCCGTCCGGCCAGTGGCGGCCATTGCCCCCCAGCCAGACGACCACCGTGTTCTCCGCCACCCGGGGGTTCAGCAAGATGGCGGAGGCCACGTTGGTGATTGCCCCAATGGCCGCCACGTACAGGGGGTTCTCTGGGGAGTAGCCCTCTGCCCGCCGGGCCAAATCCTCTGCCGCGGGGGAGGGGACAGGGCTCTTTTCGTCCGGCAGGTACCTGGGCGAGCCCGGAAATACTGGGGCGTCCCGGCCCAGCAGGCCCAACAGCTTGTGTATTTCCTCATAGCTTCTGCGCATACCGTCCTCGGGGCCAGTGGAATTCTCGTTGAAGAAGGGGGCGGCGTACAGGGCCTTTGTGTTGAGCTCTGGGGAGAGCATCTGCCAAGAGAGGGCGAACTGGTCGTCAATTTCGTTATAGGTGTCCGTGTCCAGCACCACGTGGGCCCCGGGCCGGGGAGGGCAAAGGTTTTTTCTGCGCTGTTCTGCTGTCATCTGGTTGACCGCCTTTCTGCGTATTCTTTTGGGCAATTGGTGGATTGGCCTGCTCCGCTTGGCCTGAGCAGGTCCCAGCGGCCGGGGCGCTCCCCGTCCCCGAAGCGTTTCCTTTGCGCGTCACGTCAGTGACGCATGGGATGCCGGGAGCGTTTTCGAGAAGCGTAGCCCGATGAGCGGACGCAACGCGAACTGGGTCCAGCGTCACGCTGGAAGCCGGGGGCGTTTTTGAGAAGCGTAGCCCGAGGAGCGGGCGCTACGCGAGCCGCCAGCGGGGGCACCCCGCGTTCCCCATCCCCGAAGCGTTTCCTTTGCGCGGGAAGCCGGGAGCGTTTTCGAGAAGCGTAGCCCGGGAACCGGGCGCAACGCGAACTGGGTCCAGCGTCACGCTGGAAGCCGGGAGCGTTTTCGAGAAGCGTAGCCCGAGGAGCGGGCGCTACGCGAGCCGCCCACCGCTAGGTGTTTATCATGCTGGCTAGGTATCCGGCGCCGAAGCCGTTGTCAATGTTCACCACGCTGACCCCGCTGGCGCAGGAATTCAGCATGGACAGCAGGGCGGACAGCCCCCCAAAGGAGGCCCCGTACCCCACACTGGTGGGCACGGCAATCACCGGGCAGTCGGCCAGGCCGCCAATGACGCTGGCCAGGGCACCCTCCATGCCCGCAATGGCAATGATGACCCGGGCGCTCATCAAATCATCCAAATGGGCCAGGGTGCGGTGAAGCCCGGCCACGCCCACATCATACAGGCGGACAACATGGTTGCCCAGGGCCTGGGCGGTGAGAGCGGCCTCCTCAGCCACAGGCATGTCGCTGGTGCCGCCGGTGGCAACCACGATTTTCCCGTCGCCCCGGGGCGGGGGAATCTCACCCACAATGCCCACCTGGCCCAGCTGGTTATAGGTCAGGGGCAGGGCGCCGCTGACCAGCTGGGCGGCGTCCGGGCTCATGCGGGTAATCAGGACAGTGGACTGGCCGCCGCGGTACATGGCGGAGGCAATGTCCCGGATTTGCTCGGGGGTTTTGCCCGCGCCGTAAATGACCTCAGCAGCGCCCTGACGGAGAGCCCGGTGGGAGTCGATTTTGGCGAAGCCCAAATCCTGAAAAGGCTGTATTTTCAGTTGGAGAACAGCCTGGTCAATGGAGCATTGGCCAGAGCGAACCTGTTCGAGGATAGAGCGGACGTCCAGTTGGTCCATGGCAAGAGCCTCCTTGGGGGTAGTTTTTGAGGGATTAAGGGGAAAGCTGGTTTCTATTATAGCGCGTTTGGAAGGAGGGGTCAAGGGTGGAGCGGGGTTCAGGGGAACAGAACACCTGATGGCGAGCCCCGACCGGGGTCAAGGGGCGTAGAGTTGGCTTTGGCCAACTCTTGGCCCCTTGCGGGGTTTGGGGCGACTTGGCGAAGCCAACGTCAGGAGTCCCCAAGGTCTGGCCCTTGACCTTGACCTTAAAGGGCGGCGCTCACAGAGAAAGGAGCGGCGCACTAGGTCCGACGGCCATCATAAGTCCGGGCGTCGAACCAGGAGCGCCGCCAAAGCTGCCAGTCGCGCGAATCCTGAGCCGCAGGCCGTCTGCGCAAGCGTTGGGCCGCTAAGCGTTCCCGAAAGATGCTGCTTGCAGTTGGGATGCTGTTGACGGTCTGGCCCTTGACCTTACAGCAAGCAGCATTTCCCGGGAACGCTTAGCCTCCCAGCGCGGG
>CAJTXF010000165.1 GCA_910580045.1 uncultured Eubacteriales bacterium | reverse complement strand
CTGCCCCCAAACCCCTGCCACCTTTTGAAAAAGGTGGACGAAAACTTCCTCTGGCCTGCCGTTAGGCACTGCGCTGCCCTTTTACCCCGGTCGGGGCTTGCCGTCAGGCTCACATACTGCACCTCTCCGCAAACTCATCAATCAGCCGGTTTACCTCCTCCGGCGCGTCCGTATTGGAATTATGCCCTGCACCTTTCAGCCACACCAGGCGGCGGTTCTCCCGTTTCTCCCACGCCCGGTTATAGCGCTTGGCCGAGCCCGCCCCGTCCTTTTCCCCGCACAGCAGCAGCACCGGGCAGCCCGGCTCATACTTCCTCCCCGCCTCCACCGCCTGGGCCAGCAGCCGGAACCCGTAATCTGTCAGCAGGCAATACTCCTTGGGGGTAAAGCTCTCCATCATGGCCCTCATCACATCACGGCCATAGGGGGACATGGCCGTGCCCTGGGCCCCAATCTTTTTCAGCAGGCCCCAGGGGAACAGCCGGTACATCCAATAGGTATGTTTCAGCATGGCCAGCTCCCAGCCTGTGTAGTACTCCCGTTTCAGCGGGCAGGAGTCAATGGACACAAAGCCTCTGGCCCGGCCCGGGAACAGCTCCAGAAACACCTGGGCAATATACCCGCCCAAAGACTGCCCCGCCAGCACAGGGCCCTCGATTCCCTCCCGATTCAGGATGTCCCTCAGGAACCGTGCCAGGTCATCCATGCTGAAATCCAGCCGGAAGGGCCGGGAGTTCCCATGGCCGGGCGCGTCCCACACCAGGCAGCTGTACCGCCCCGACAGGCCCTCCATCTGTTTATCGAACAGCCTATGGTCCGCTGTCAGCCCAGGCAGGAACACCAGCCAGGGCCTGTCCTCCCCTGCCAGGCTTGTCCAATAATGGATGTCCCCGGAAGGGGTTGGGAATACTTTTTCCTCTGTCATTTTTGCGACCTTTCCGGCCTTTTGGGCCTGGTTTTTTTGGGTTATGGGGCCGAGCGCAGTGAGGTGGGTGTGTTCTGGGCTGGGCGGCAGCTTGCTGGGACGCTTAGCCTCCCAACGCCTGTGCTGGGCGTCCGCCTCTCTCCGAAAGTTAGGAAAGCACCGCTTTCCTAACTTTCGGAATCTTGCTATGTGCTGCGGCTTATGGGGCGGCGCGAAATGCTGCCACGTTGGGACGCTGGATAGGCGATTGAGGTTCTACCTCGCTCCTTTCTCTTGGAGCGCCGCCCTCTTTTGCCGCTCTTGGGGAATTCGCTTTTGCCGCCAGGCTTAGACCTTGGGGGCGCTGCCCCCAAACCCCTGCCACCTTTTGAAAAAGGTGGACGAAAACTTCCTCTGGCCTGCCGTTAGGCACTGCGCTGCCCTTTGACCCCGGTCGGGGCTTGCCGTCAGGCTTCTGCTACAGCCTATCCACCTCTACCAACAGCTCATCCAACAGCTTGTCCTCCGGCACCTTCCGCAAAATCTTTCCCTTCCGGAACACCAAGCCTTCTCCCCTGCCTCCGGCAATGCCCACGTCCGCCTCCCGGGCCTCGCCCGGCCCATTCACCGCACAGCCCATCACTGCCACGGTGATGTCCTTCTCACAATCCGCCAAAGCCTGCTCCACCCGGTTCGCCAGGGGTATCAAATCAATCCGCGTGCGCCCGCAGGTGGGGCAGGCAATCAGCTTCACCCCCCGCCGCAAACCCAGGGCCTTGAGGATGTCCTTCCCGGCCCGGATTTCCTCCGCCGGTTCCGCGGCCAGGGACACCCGGATGGTATCCCCAATGCCCTGCTGCAAAAGGCTTCCAATGCCAATGGCAGACTTCACCAGCCCCATACGGGCCGTGCCCGCGTGGGTAATGCCCAGGTGCAGGGGGTACCCACAGCGCTGGGCGGCTATCTGGTACGCCTTGATGGTGAAATCCACGGAGGAGGCCTTCATGGACAGGACGATATCAGTAAAGTCAAACTTCTCCAGCAGGGAAGCGTGGTACAGGGCGCTGTCAGCCAGGGCCTGGGGGGTGGGATGGCCGTACTTGGCCAGGATATGCTTTTCCAGCGAGCCGTCGTTGACCCCCACCCGGATGGGAATCCCCCGCTGGCGGCAGGCGTCGGCCACGGCCTTGACCCGGCTGTCGCCGCCGATGTTGCCGGGGTTGATGCGTATCTTGTCAATCCCGGCAGCGGCGGATTCCAGGGCCAGCTTGTAGTCAAAATGGATGTCAGCCACCAGGGGGATGGTGACAGCGTTTTTGATGGCAGGGATTAAATCACGGACAGCGGCCATGTCAGGGATGGCAATGCGGAGGATTTGGCAGCCAGCCTCTTGGAGGGCAATGGCCTGACGGACGCTGGCAGGGATGTCAGTGGAAGGGGTGCTGAGCATGGATTGGATAGGAATGGGGGCACCGCCGCCGATTTTGACAAGCCCGGCGGAGACCTGAGAAGATTTGCGCATGGGAACGCTCCTTTCGTCTGTGTAAAAAAGCAAATGGAAAATTCAGAAACGTAGCTGAGAGCAAAACGGAAAGTTTTTGAAGGGTCCAGGGGGAAACCCAGCACCTAACGGCGGGCCAAAGGAAGTTTTCGTCCACCTTTTTCAAAAGGTGGTGGGGTGTGGGGTGAGCGAGCGCCAGTGGCGCTCAAGCTGCGAACCGACCGAGTCGGCAGACGAGACCAAAGCCCCACGGCCTTAGCCCTTGACCTTCATAGCGTGAG
>CAJTXF010000164.1 GCA_910580045.1 uncultured Eubacteriales bacterium | reverse complement strand
GGAGAAAAAGAGGGAAATCATTTACCTTTACTTTTTCGGGAATTACACACAGCAGGAAATCGCGGATTTATACGGGCAATGCAAGAGTACGGCATGCCGCCGTT
The DNA here is from genome assembly GCA_910580045.1 of uncultured Eubacteriales bacterium. Taxonomy (GTDB): domain Bacteria; phylum Bacillota; class Clostridia; order Oscillospirales; family Acutalibacteraceae; genus Acutalibacter. The sequence goes on along the minus strand of CAJTXF010000164.1, from coordinate 2,616 downwards.
TTTCCGATACCCCCGTTTCCTGCTGAAAATGGACTTGCCACAGACGGCGAAGCTGCTCTATGCGCTGCTCCTTGACCGTTCCGCCCTCTCACAGAAGAACGGCTGGCAGGACAGCGAGGGCAGGACATACATTGTCTATCCCATTACGGAGATAGCGGAAATACTGGATAAAAGCACCATGACGATACAAAGCGCACTGAATGAGCTGGACGCTGCCGGGCTTTTGGAGAGGGAACGCCGGGGATTTTCCGCGCCGAACCGCCTTTATGTGAAAGTGCCGGAAGTAGTAAAGGTTTCTTTACCTATGACACAAAGAAATCTTGATGTCAGTCATAAAGAAAACTGTACATCAGACCTAAAGGAAACTTTACCTATGACATCAAGAAAACTTTACCCTAATCAAATAAATATAAACAAACTAAAAGAGAATCAACTAATGGGAGTGAGTGGGGAGCTGCCCGCGCCCTATGGCAAATACCAGAATGTTTTCCTCACTGAAAGCGAATATGCGGAGCTGAAGCAGGAATACCCGGACAGCCTTGAACGGCTTATCGAGGAAATGAGCCGGTATATTGCTTCCAGCGGGAATGATTATGTGAGCCATGCCGCCACGCTTTACAGGTGGGCGGACAGGGAGAAAAAGGAGAACCCGAAAAAGGGAATCCCCGATTATTCCTACAAGGAGGGCGAGAGCCTTTGACAGCAGAGATACAACGCCCTGTAAACAGGGCGTGGAAAAGACCATGAACAAGGAGGACGATTTTATGAGCGATTATGACAACGCTATTTTCCGGCTTGCCACAGAAACAGAGCCAGAGCCGGAGGACTACACGGGCGAGGACGGGCTTTTATACTGCGGGAGCTGCCGCCAGCCCAAAGAAGCCTATTTCACCGAGGGAAAGAGCCTTTTCGGGCGTGACCGACACCCCAAAGAATGTGACTGCCAGCGCAAACGCCGGGAAAAGCAGGAAGCCGCCGACCGGGAACGCAAGCACCGCGACACCGTGGAGGAATTAAAACGCCGGGGCTTTTCCAACACCGCCATGCGCCAGTGGACTTTTGAGAACGACAACGGCAAATGCCCCCAAATGGATAAGGCTCTATTTTATGCGGCGAACTGGGAGGAAATGAAAGCGGAAAATATCGGCTATCTGCTATGGGGCAAGGTAGGCACAGGCAAGAGCTATTTTGCCGGGTGTATCGCCAACGCCCTTATGGAGCGTGAGATTTCCGTGTGCATGACGAATTTTGCATTGATACTCAATGACCTTGCCGCCAGCTACAAGGGCAGGAACGAATACATAGACCGCCTTTGCCGCTTCCCTCTGCTTATCCTTGACGATTTCGGCATGGAGCGCGGCACGGAATACGGGCTTGAACAGGTTTACAACGTGGTTGACAGCCGATACCGAAGCCGGAAGCCGCTGATAGTCACAACAAACCTCACACTGGAGGAATTGCAGCACCCGGAGGACACCGCCCATGCCCGGATTTATGACCGTCTGCTTGAAATGTGCTGCCCGGTATTCTTCACTGGGGAGAACATCAGAAAATCCACGGCACAGGGGAAAATGGAACGGTTAAAAGGATTGATGAACGGAAAGGAGATCCTATGAACAATGACACCAGTATGTTCGATTCGGTCAACAACCAGGTGGCGGACATATCGGGGCAGATCGGGCAGACGCCCCAGGGCTGGAACGCGGGTATTTTCAGCATGGTACAAAGCCTTTCGGAAACGGTCATTCTCCCCATAGCAGGCGTGATCCTGGCCTTTGTAATGACGCTGGAGCTGATTCAGATCATCACCGACAAGAACAACTTCCACGATATTGAAACCGCTGTGTTTTTCAAGTGGATATTCAAGACCGCCTGTGCCATCCTCATTGTCACCAACACCTGGAATATTGTGATGGGCGTATTTGATGTGGCCCAGGGCATCGTGGCCCAGGCTTCCGGCGTCATCGGCGCGGACGCTTCCATCGACATTTCCTCCGCAATGGCGGATTTGGAGCCAAGGCTCATGGAGATGGATTTGGGGCCGCTGTTCGGGCTGTGGTTCCAGTCCCTGTTTGCCGATGATTCCAGCTATTATCTGCTCTGCGCGCTGGAAGTCATTGACGATGACGGACATCTGAAGCAAAACGCTACCTCCAGTATGAGCGGCTCCAGGAATTGAACATGACCCATTTCGACTGCTGGGCCAGCCGGTTCGGTGAAACGGTGACAGCCCTGGAACTGGCCCCGGAGGGGACGGGCTACCGGGCGCGGACAAGATTTTCCAAGTTCTTTAACCTGCCGGAGCTGATGAACCTGTTCAAAGAGGTGGCGGACATCAAGACCGCCGACCAGCTGGACCTGCCCACCCCGGAGGTGGAATACCACAACATCGTGGCAAAGCCCACCGAACACCAGCAGGATATGGTGAAGGTCCTCTCCGAGCGCGCCGCCAAGGTCCATTCGGGAACCGTTGACCCATCAACCGACAATATGCTGAAAATCACCTCGGATGGCCGCAAGCTGGGGCTGGACCAGCGCATCATCAACCCCATGCTGCCGGACGAACCCGGCACAAAAGTCAACCAGTGCGTGGACAATATCCTGCAAATCTGGCGG
>CAJTXF010000163.1 GCA_910580045.1 uncultured Eubacteriales bacterium | reverse complement strand
CCGCCCGTAGGTCGGGGGAACACAGATAATTATCTCTGTGGTTTGGACAATCCCGCTGGGATTTGGGGCGGTCGGCGGTATCTTCTTGGGTTGGCGGCATCTTTGGGGGACGCTTAGCCTCCCGACGCTTGTGCAGTGCGTCCGCCTCTCTCCGAAAGCCAGGAAAGCCACGCTTTCCTGGCTTTCGGAATCTTGCTGCGGGCTGCGGCTTATGGGGCGTTCCTGGGGGCGGCGCTCAAAGTGCCACGTACTGGCTCGGGCGGGCCGACTGACATTCTGCCTCAATCCATTCTGTTGGAGCGCCGCCCTTTTAGGTCAAGGTCAAAGGCAAGACCTGGGGGCTCTGCCCCGAACCCCGCAAGGGGCCATGCGCCCCTTGACCCCGGGATGGGCCCGCCGTCAGGCTCACCCCGGGATGGGCTTGCTGCGGGAAACTCCGCAAAAAAAGAAAGCCCTGCGGAGCTTGTCCGCGGGGCTTTCCGTTATCTGTATTTACGCCAATCCTTAGATGGAGGCGAAGTACTTAATGGTGCGCACCATCTGGCTGGTGTAGCTGTTCTCGTTGTCGTACCAGGAGACCACCTGCACCTGATACAGGCCGTTGCCAATCTCAGTGACCATGGTCTGGGTGGCGTCGAACAGAGAGCCGTAGGTGATGCCGATGATGTCGCTGGACACCAGGGGCTCCTCGGTGTAGCCGAAGGAGTCGGAAGCGGCGGCCTTCATGGCAGCGTTGATGCCCTCAACAGACACGTTCTCGCCCTTGACAACAGCCACCAGGATGGTGGTGGAGCCGGTGGGGACAGGCACGCGCTGGGCAGAGCCAATCAGCTTGCCGTTCAGCTCGGGGATGACCAGGCCGATGGCCTTGGCAGCGCCGGTGCTGTTGGGAACAATGTTCACAGCGGCAGCGCGGGCACGGCGCAAATCGCCCTTGCGGTGGGGGCCGTCCAGAACCATCTGGTCACCGGTGAAGGCGTGGACAGTGGTCATAATGCCGCTCTGGATGGGAGCGTACTTGTTCAGCGTGTCAGCCATGGGGGCCAGGCAGTTGGTGGTGCAGGAGGCAGCGCTGATGATGGTATCGGAAGCGTCCAGGGTCTTTTCGTTCACGCTGTAAACGATGGTCTTGAGGTCCTTGCCGGCGGGGGCGGAGATAACAACCTTCTTGGCGCCCGCGTCGATATGGGCCTGAGACTTCTCCTTGGAGCAATAGAAGCCGGTGCACTCCAGCACAACGTCCACGCCGATCTGGCCCCAGGGCAGGTCGGCGGCGTTCTTCTCGGCATAAATCTTGATGGTCTTGCCGTCCACAGTGATAGAATCCTCGCCGGCCTCCACCTTGTCGCACAGAGCATAGCGGCCCTGGGCAGAGTCATACTTGAGCAGATGGGCCAGCATTTTGGGGCTGGTCAAATCGTTGATAGCCACAACCTCATAGCCCTCAGCGCCGAACATCTGACGGAAGGCCAGGCGGCCGATGCGGCCGAAACCATTGATAGCAACTTTTACAGACATTGGAATTACCTCCTAAAGAATGATAGGGTTCTGAACTACCCTTATTTTAATACATTTCTTCCAGAATTACAAGACCCTGGCAATATTTTTCCCGGAGAAAACAGAGGGGGAGGCACAGAGCGGGGCCTGGCGGCGGGATGGGCTTGCCGGCAGGTGCCTTTTTACTCGCCCTGCTCCTTATAATGCTGCCCTGCCGGCTCGCCCGCCTCATGCCCCCGCTTCTGCACTGAGGCCAAAAACGCCAGCACGAACACCCCCATCGCCAACCCGCTCAGCTGGCACTGGGGGGGCACCTCGCCCGCGTACACATACCCCAGGGCCCGCTGAATCAAGTCCACCCCATAATACGGGATGGCCAGCACCGCCGCCACGCCGCCCCACAGGAACAGCCGCAGCCCCGCGCCCTGGGCCTCTGCCCCTGCCAGCAGGCGGCACAGGTACAGCAGGCTCAGCAAAAGCGCCGCCGCGCCGCCCATGGAGAAGATATTCTCCGCCACAGAGGAGGACTTGGCGTAGAACACATAGACCATCACCATATTGGACGCGCCCCACACCACGGCCACCATATATAGCAGAGAGAGCTTCTTAAAAATGTCCTTCCCGCTGAGCAGGGCACCGGCCACGGCCAGCTGCACCAGGCCCAGCAGGAAGCTGGCAATCATATAGAGCTGGTGGTTAAAGCCCTGCCGGACAGAGTCGAACTGGGAGAAGCCCGAGTCCAGGAACAGCATGTAATCCTTAGCCATTGTCAGGGCAGAGACCACCAGCACCCCGCCGGACAGGGCGGCGAACACAGCCAGCACAGGGCTTCGCCGCAGCTGATAGCTGCCCAGGCTGGGCAGGCCGGTTTTGCAGAACAGGGCGGCCGCGCCCACCAGGGTGAGGGGGATAAGCAGGCTGAGCCAGGCGGTGAGGCCGGAGTCAGTGTAGAAGCCGGTGGAGTAGTCGAAGAAGAAGCGCATGGAGACAGAGCGAAGGGCCAGGGCCGCGACGAGAGCGGCGATGATGAGCTTAAAGGCGTTGTTGAGCATAGCCTTGGAGAAATTCATAAAGGGAGACCTCTTTTCTTGGGGATGGGTATATTATGGCATATAATCCGGATGTCCGCCTGCGGATATTATAGCATATTCGGAGGGGTTTTCCAATAAGAATTTAGGGAGGACAAGGAGGGGGGGATAAATGGGGGCCTGGGGTTGAGCACAGCGC
>CAJTXF010000162.1 GCA_910580045.1 uncultured Eubacteriales bacterium | reverse complement strand
CCTGCAAGGGGCCATCCGCCCCTTGACCCCGGTTTCCGCTCCTTTGCTTCTGCTTTGCGAAGGGCTCTGCCCCGAGCCGTCAGGCGGCGCTTTTTTGCCCCTCATTCCCTTTCTCTAGGAGGTCCCCATGTTCGACAGCATCATGCGCTTACTGGTCAAAAACTACCCTTCCCCCACTGATTCCACTGTCCGCCAGCAGGCTGGCCGCGCTGCCGGTGCTGTGGGCATTGCCACCAATCTCCTCCTCTTTGCCCTCAAACTCCTGGCCGGGCTCTTTTCCCACAGCGTTGCCATTTTGGCTGACGCTGTCAACAACCTCACTGACTCCGGCTCCTCGATTATCATGCTTGTGGGCTTCAAGCTGGCAGGCAAGCCCGCGGACAAGGAACACCCCTTTGGCCATGCCCGCATTGAGTACCTCTGCGGGGTAATCGTGTCCTTTTTGGTGCTCCTTTTGGGCATCGAGCTGGGCAAGTCCTCGGTGGAGAAGATTCTCTCCCCCCAGGCCGCCCGGTTCGGCCCCCTGTCCCTGTGCATCCTGGGGGCCTCTGTGCTTATCAAGCTCTGGCAGTGCGGGTTCTACCGCAGCGTGGGCAGGGCCATCCACAGCCAAAGCCTCATTGCCACGGCCAGCGACAGCCGCAATGATGTGATTTCCACCAGCGTGGTGCTGCTGGGCGCCCTTATCACCCGGCTGACCGGCTGGCAGCTGGACGGCTGGCTGGGCCTGCTGGTGGCGGTATTTATTGTGGTCTCCGGCGTCCGGCTGATTCTGGAGACCGCTGACCCTCTGCTGGGCGCGGCCCCGTCCCCCCAGCTGGTGCGGGATATTTACAGCAAAATCCGGGCCTATCCGGGCATTATCGGCATCCACGACCTGACTGTCCACAGCTATGGCGAGGGCCGCTGCTTTGCCAGCGTCCACTGCGAGGTCTCCGCTGAGGAGGATATTTTGGTCAGCCATGACCGCATTGACAATATTGAGCGGGATTTTCTGGAGCGGGAGCACATCCATCTGGTAATCCACCTGGACCCGGTGGCCACAAAGGACGAGCGGGCCGCAGCCCTGCGGGGGCAGGTCACGGCCCGGGTCCAGGCCCTGTACCCTCAGGCGGGCATCCACGATTTCCGGGTGGTCTGGGGGGTGACCCATTCCAATGTGCTCTTTGACATTGCCGCGCCCTTTTCCCTTAAGGACAGCGATGAGGAGATTATCCGCCGGGTGAGCCAGGCCGTGCAGGCCCTGGACGCCAGCTACCGGCCTGTCCTGGCAGTGGACAGGGAGGCGGTCATCAATGAGCTGGAGGAGTAGGGCTTGTTTGAAAATCGAAACCGCCTTCTTTTCCTCTGTTTTCAAACAAGCCCTGGGCCCCAGGCGCAAAAAATCCCGGCTACCATCCCTTGACAATTCCGGGAGAAGTGGTATAATATAAATAAAGAGGGCACTGCCGCATGGCGGTTAGCCCACTTTATCAACTAGCTTTTTTGATTAGCTAGCCGCTTGGGGTCCAGCCAAGGCGGCTAGCTCGCTTTTAAGGGAAAGAAATAAAGCACCAGCAGCGCGATAAGTAAAAAGAGCAGTGCGCGCATCAAGAATTTCCCCATTCAGCTTCACCTCCCTTCGATTCAATCTCCGGGTCAGGTGAACCACCTCCTTTCGTGCCAAGAGGTGGGCTTTTCCGCCATATGCAGCAGTGTCCTTAGAGCCCCCCCTTACCAACAGGGGGCTTTTTTATTATAACACGATTCGACAGGATTTGCAAGAAAGAAGGGCGGGCTTTAAGCGGGATTGTCCAAACCGCCGGGATATCATCTGTGTTCCCCCGCCCGTGGGGCGGGGGAACACGAAAAGCTCCTCGAAACGGACACTCCCCTTTAAGCCGCGCCCTCCAGAGTAGTTCCCGGGTAATAGTGGGCCAAAATCTCCTGATAATCCGCGCCGCGCTTGGCCAGGAACACAGCCCCCACCTGGCTCATGCCCACCCCGTGGCCCCAGCCCCTGACCTGGAAGAGAAGCCCGTCCTCCTCCGCAGTCAGGGTGAAGGCCGCGCTGCGCAGGCCCAGGCCAGCCCGAAGCTCCTGGCCGGTGAGGGTGACGCCGCCCAGCCGGGCGGTTTTTACTGTGCCGGAGGGGGTGTACTCCAGGCCCGTGAGCCAGGTGTCTATGGGCCCGCTCAGGTCCGCGTCAGGGGCCAGCTGGGCCGCCGCGGCGCGGAACTCCTCAGAAGAAAAGCGGGCGGTGGAGAGGTACCCGTCGCTGAACTGGTCGCCTGGGCTGGCCACTGCCTGCAGATAGGGGTGCTGGCTCCCGGCGTCCGGGGCCCAGACATTCTCCACAGCCTCTGTGCTGCCGGGGGAGATGGCGAAATAGGCGGTGAGGGCCAGCTGGCCCTGATAGGTGAGGACTTGGCCGTACACCTTGTCCACGATTCCGTCCAGCAGGGCCTTGTACTGGGAATAATCCTCGCCCCAGCGGGCCTGCATGGCGCTGTCCGGCGCGTAGGTTAGCCAGGACTCCTGGTTGCAGGCAATGGGCTGGCCGGTGTCCCGCTGGCGGCAGTAGTAGGTGTAAGCGGCCACGGCCTGGGCCTTCAGGGCCTCCTCGGGAGAGGCCAAATCCATCTCGCAGGCAATGGCAGAGGCGAGGAATTCCCGCTCGGGCACGGTGAAGGTTTGGCCGGTGGAGGTGTCCCGCAGTGGATGTTTCTCATTTTCCATGATTTTCAGT
>CAJTXF010000161.1 GCA_910580045.1 uncultured Eubacteriales bacterium | reverse complement strand
TGCATTACTACGTTGAAAATGCAGCATTTCTTACCGACCTCTTTCCTCTATCGCTGAATCAGGGCAAATTCAATGTGATTTTCTACCAGGATGAATCCGCTTTGCAGGAATATCTCGATTTGAAAGCAGAGAAAGAAAGGGCAATCGCTGCTGGTACTTATGCAGAGTGCCGCAAGGATATAGCCCGGCGGTACGGCAAGCTGCTTTCGTACACGGATGAGGGGATCCAGCGTCTGCTGGACGCAAACCCGGACAAGGAGTAGGGCCAATGTTATTCAACGAGCCCATCCATAATTGGAACGAATGGGGTGCAATATTTCAATCGACGAAGGCGTTCACCCCGCTGGCAGAAGAAATTTTCCGCCGTGAGGGGCTGACATTTTCAGAGTTAAATAATCTGACTCCCGGAACGAACGCGGTCTTTCACACGGGGGATCATGTGGTAAAAATATTTGCCCCCGCGAGTCTAGCATGGATTCGCAGTTAGACTATTCCAACGAGGCCGCTGTTTGTGAGGCACTGACCTGCTGGGGGATATCCACGCCCCGCCTGATCGCCCATGGGATGATACAGGATACCTACCTTTTCTACTACATCATTACCGAATACTGCCCCGGCGAGTTGGCTGGGCCATGGCTGGAATGTGCCAGCCCCAGCCAATTGGAGGGCTTTATCCGGCAGCTCAAAGAGCTCCTCCAGACCATGCACCGCCCGGCACAAGGTTTGATTCCACCGATGGATTTGTTGAAACGGGCCTTGGAAAATCCGCGCCTGGAACGTCTGCCAGTCAGCTTACGCGATGAGATGACAGACCGTGCGGAAAGGCTGGATTTGACAAACACTGTGCTGGTACATGGCGATCTGACCGGAGAAAATATCCTGATTGGAGCGAACGACCAGCCCATCATAATCGACTGCGCCGACTCCTGTCCGGCCCCTGGTGGTATGAGTTGGCCCCGCTGGTCTTTGAGCTTTTCCACTGCCGCGGGGATCTGCTGCGGCTGTTCACGGACGCCGATCCAGAGATATTCACAGAACAAATCATAGACGCTGTATGCGTCCATGATTTCGGGGCGAATATGCTGTTGGATACAGCTGTCCGGGAAGGGAGCCCATGCTTTTTGCATTTAGCAGAGGTGAAAGATTTTTTGATGGACAGGATGTGCGGTTGCATTTGAGTTATATATCAAGGCTTTCCTGCAAAACCGCGCTGGCAGCTTTCTTTTTATCATCGAAGGCGTGGGTGTAGATATCCAGCGTAGTGGACACCTGGGAGTGGCCGAGTAAACCTGACACCGTAGCTACATCGGCTCCGCCTGCTATCATCAAGCTGGCTGCGGTGTGACGAAGGCTGTGGACGTTTAGGTTGGATGGCAAGCCATGCTTTTTCAATATCAGCTTGAACCGCCAAGTAAAACTGCTGGGGGTCATAGGCAATTCCATCCCATGCCTGCGGAAAATATAGTCGTCAGCGGACAGCTTTCGTTCGTCATAGGTTTCAGTTTCCTGCTCGCAGAATTTGCGATACTCTTTGAGGAGGCTTGCCATCTCAGGGGAGAAGTAGACGTAACGGTCACCCGAAGCGGTTTTGGGTTCTTTGACAATTATATCCTCACCTGTGACTTTGACCACGTTCCGGCAGATATGGATGGACTTCTCTTTGAAGTTCAAATCGCACCATTTCAAGCCACAGCACTCGCCCCGGCGCATACCAGTGGCTATAATCAGCTTGAAATAAGTTTCGTACTTGATGCTTTCTTCTTCCAGCGCGGCAATGAGTTTCTGAGTAGTTTCCTCATCCGCCACGTTTTGCTTTTTCTTCTTTTTGCCAGCATATTTATAGGTACGCCACGCTGGATTATGCGACAAAAAGCCGCCCTCCATCGCATCGGAGAGGATGCCACACAAGCAAGCGTGGACACCCTCTATAGTGCATTCGGAGAGCGGCTTTCCGGTAATAGAATTCTTTTGCTTACGAAGTTCAGCGTACAAATTGCGGAAATGTTCAGGCTTGAGGTCGGTCAGCTTGTAGCCGCCCAGGTGCGGCATGAAGCGGTCAATGTCCTGCTTGTCACGGGCTAGGGTGGATTTTGCCAGCTTATTCGGAGCAATTTCCCGCAGCCACATCTCGGTATAAGCTGCGAGAGTGATGGTTTTATCAACCGCTTTGAGTGGCTCGTTTCGGCACTGGCGCTCGAAGAGTGCGGCTTCCTCCTCGAGCCACTTTTCTTTGGCCTTTGGCGTTAGGCCATCGGGTGGATGAACGGTTTTCTGCTGGGGCTTGCGGCGTTTGCCATCGAAATCATAGCCCATGGACACGACCAGCAAGTAGCTGTTTCCTCGCTTACGAATGCTCGCCATACTGTCAACCTGCTTTCTGTTGTGATTTGCCCTGTTGAGGCAACCTCACAATACCACACCCTTTTGCGGAAGTCCAGCGGCAGATTCACTTTCTACTACACCAACAAAATGTGTGAGCTATGGCTGTTGGTATGTCCATCATTTTGTTGCTAGGCACTGTGGAGCAAGGCGTTGGTCATTACCTGCGCTGCCTGATTCTTCAGTTCCATTTGAGGGTGACAGTAGGTTCGCTCCAGGAATGATGTATCAGCATGACCAGCTAACTCTGCAACCGTTTGCTTATCCACGCCGTGGTGGAGCAGAGTGCTGACAAAAAGATGCCTTAAAGTGTGCAGGTGGAAGTTATCCGGGAAGCCGTTCCGCTTAAAAATCTTC
>CAJTXF010000160.1 GCA_910580045.1 uncultured Eubacteriales bacterium | reverse complement strand
TTGTTTAGCGGCGCAAATTTTGATGTAGTCTCCCCCACTCCTACCCCTCCACACGCTGTGTTTGACCCATTTTCTGACCCAGAACCGAAAAAATTCAGTGGAACGGATAGGGGCAGACCTTCGGGTTTTTGCGGGAAAATGGAGTAAAAATGCCTGAAAACTGCTGGAAAAACTGGCTCACCACAGCTCATAACCCGAAGGCCGCAGGTTCGAATCCTGTCACCTCGACCAACGTAAACAGCCCCGCCCAATCCAAACTGATTAATATCAGCAAGAGGATTGGGCAGGGGCTGTTTTTATCTAACACCGAAACGGAGCTGTTTTCCAAGCCCTTTGCTGGAAAGCGGCTCCGTTTTGTGTTATCAGCCTCTGGAATGACTAGGGTGCAAAAAGGTATTAAGCACATTCAGAAAGTTTCCCGCTCTCCCAAGCCCATTCGCCCGCCCGGCGTTGCGGAGGGCTTTTTCGCCCAGGCCAGGAGAAACCCACGGTTTTTCTTCCGGAGCAGTTGCTTTTTTTCTCAGAAGGCGTTATAATAATAAAAAAAGAAACTTTTAGGAGGTATCCTGTTATGAACAAAACCATCACCGCCGAAAACGCCCCTGCCGCTGTGGGCCCCTACTGCCACGCCAAGCTCTGCGGCAACACCCTGTACACCTCCGGCCAGCTGGGCCTTGTGCCCGCCACCGGCGAGCTGCCCCAGGGGGTGGAGGCCCAGGCCGCCCAGGCTCTGGACAACCTGTGCGCCGTGCTGGCCGCTGGGGGCATGTCCTGCGCGGACGTGGTGAAGACCACGGTTTTCCTGGCGGATATGAACGATTTTGCCGCTGTCAACGCCATTTACGCCAAGTATTTCCCTGGCGAGGCACCGGCCCGCTCCTGCGTGCAGGTGGCGGCCCTGCCCAAGGGCGCCCTGTTCGAGATTGAGGCAGTGGCGGTAAAGTAGTCCCTGGCCGGGTAAATGCTCACCTGACGAGGAAACAGCTTGCTTTTTTCGATATGGTGATATAATTCGACCAAGGCTGTGCCCAAAATGTCTGACGAGGAGGTCCAAAATGGAGTATGGCACGAAAAGCCGGAAGCCTAAATGGTTCCCCGGGGTGATTTTGGTGCTTCTGCTTTTGCTGACAGTGAGCGTGGTGGCGTTTGCCCAGCCGAGAAGCACGTATACGCTGGAAATACGGAAGCTGCTGGCCCCAGGCGCACCGGCAGAGGCCTATAACGCGAAGTATAAGTTTAAGCTGGAGTACGCAGGTCCTCTTAGGGGCAGTGAGCCTACGCCTGCACCTATTGAGGAGTCAATCACGGGGGCAAGCAAAAAGGAGGTTGACGTAAGTTCGTTTAACGGCAGGGTCAAGGTCACTGAGATTATCGACCAAACTTCAGGCGCGAAGCTGGAAAATGTAGAATTCCGGCTCTTGCCCCAAAGCGGAGCCATCAGCTTCCACTACACACCAGGCATGGCGTTGGTATGCCCCAGCGATGCGTCGGGCACGTTTTCTCTTATTGACAAGGGAAAACATGGATTTGACAACAAACCGGTAGACAGTAATATAACCCTCGACTCGGAAGGGACCAAATCCCTGGATTACTCTGGTATTGCTGAGGGAAACATCTGTGAAATAAGAGCCGCTTCCGTTGGGGTGTCTGTTGAGGTAGAGCGGGACAGTGTTGAAAAGGACGGCCAGAGTCAATTCGAGGTGTGCGGCAGCGCGGAGGTGACCATCACAGCGCCGGAAGACTCGGACCCGGACAAGAAGTTTCAGCACACCCTGTGCCAACAGCTGGAGGATGGAAGCGAAATAGACGAGGACAGCTTTACTTTGTCGCCTGGTGACTCAAAAACGGAGACGCTTTCGGCAGGCACCTATGAGTTAGAGAGAACGTTGGAGGTCACCAGGTCTGCGTCTAAGGTGGAGTACCCGGGGCTTAGAGAGGGCAGTAAGCAGACAGCTGTGATTTCTTTAGGAGACAGCCCAATCTCTTTACCCCAGGATTTTTTGGCTTGCTGCTGTGTCAAAGACCTGACTATCAGTAATGTTACTCCTCAGGCTGAATACACCGTCAACTGCACCGCTGACTTTTTGATGAAAGATGGAGCAAAATGCACGGGGAAAATTGAGGATGCGAAAGCACCGGCACTTTTAAGTGACTTGTGGACGGGTGTTGACTTTAACAGCGCGGTGGGGATTCTCCCTGACTCCGTGAAGCTGACAGTGACGGTTCCTAACCAGACTGGCACTTTCACGCTGGGATGGACGCCTGTTCAGAAGGACAAACAAACGGTGACAGGCGGCTTTGATGACTCAGGATACGACACGATTACCCAAACCCTTGACCAATCCTCCGTGCCGCAGAACAGCACCCAAATCCATATCAAGGACAAAAGCGAGGAAACCACAGGCCCTGGTCCTGTGACCTTTAAGGTGACTGGACCTACCGACCCAGTCACCTTAAAGAACCCTGGCGACGGTGTTCAGGACTATGTAATCGCCAACGCCCAAGGCACTGTGGTAAAGCGGGTCAATTTGGCGGCCGGGGCTTCGGAGCAATTTAATCTTGCACAAGGCGAATATACGGCCCGGGTTCTAGGGGGCGATTTCTACGTGAGGCGTCTTGTCCAAGGGGGAGAGGGCATCAGCGTGGTCTTTAGTTCGGGCCAGTCTGCGGCCGTCCTGTTTACAAACAGCGTTTCCTCCACTTCAACCCCGCCTCCGCCCCCAGTGGTTGTGCCCACCCCCACGCCCCTGCCC
>CAJTXF010000159.1 GCA_910580045.1 uncultured Eubacteriales bacterium | reverse complement strand
GTGGCAGACAAGCTGCGAACCGACCGAGCCGGCAGGCGAGACCAGAGCCCCTGCGACCTTGCCCTTAGGGCGGCGCTCCAAGAAAATGGAGCGAGGCAAAATGTCAGACGGCCCGCCCGAGCCGGAACGTCGCAGCGACCAGCGCCGCCCCCAAGCCGCAGCACACAGCAAGATTCTGAGAGGCGGACGCCCTGCACAGACTTTGGGAGGCTAAGCGTTCCCGGGAGATGATGCTGTCTCAGAAGACAGCATCTAACAATTAGGTTTAGGGCCGCCACGTGTGGTCAGGCCAGTCCGCAGCTCTGGATTCACGCTGTTCGGGCTGTTTGGCGGCGCGGAAGGGTGCCTCAGTCGAGCTCAGGGGGTAGGATCCGGGCGCTGCTTCTCTTTGGGAGTTGATGCGCCGCCCCCTATAAGGTAAGGTCAAGGGCAAGACCTTGGGGGCGCCGCCCCCAAACCCCTGCCAGGGGGCAAGCCCCCCTGGACCCCGGTATCCGGCTTTAGGTGCTGCTTAGAGCAAGCCCCTGCCACGGACCGTCAGGCGGTTCTTTTCACCTAAAAATAGTGGTACTTCTTCCGCTTTGCCATCAGGAAAATCACCGAAATCACACACGCGAACACTTCCGCCACGGTTACGGACCACCAAATCCCATCCAATCCCAACAGCATCGGAAGCGCCAGCACACACAGAATCTGGAATACCAGCGAGCGTAAAAATGAAATCGCCGCCGACACCCCGCCATTGTTCAGCGCTGTGAAGAATGAGGACACAAATATATTGAAACCCGCCAGCAAAAATGACCAGGAGAACACCCTAAAGGCGTGCCGGGTCATCTCCGCCAGCTCTTGGTCATATCCCACGAAGATTTGAGCCAGAGGCCGGGCCAGCACCCAGGCCAGCACCATCATCATCAGGCCCCCTGCAAACATGAGCACCACGCTTTTTTTCAGCAGGCTTTTCAGCTCAGCATGGTTGCCCGCCCCGTGGTGGAAGCCCACTGCCGGAGTGCTGGCCACCGTGAACCCTATAAACACTGCCACGAAGATGAAGGACACATACATCAGCACCCCGTACACAGCCACCCCGTCCTCCCCGGCAAAGCGCAGCAGCTGGAAGTTGTAGAGCATCCCCACCAGCGAGCCGGAGATGTTGGACATCAGCTCAGAAGAGCCGTTGGCACAGGCCCGCAGCAGAACCCGGGCCTCCAGCCGGGTTTTCCTCAGGCGCAGCAGGCTGGTGTTGGGCCGCAGGAAATAGAACAGGGGCAGAACCCCGCCCCCGCACTGGCTCAGCCCTGTGGCCAGGGCCGCCCCCGCCACGCCCCACCGGAACACCCCGATGAACAGGGCGTCCAGCACCATATTGGCCACCCCTGCCGCTATGGTGTACAGAAGCCCCAGCTTGGGCTTCTCGGCAGTGGAGAGGAAGGTTTGGAACACGTTTTGCAGCATAAACGCTGTGGTGAAACCCACCACAATGCGGCCATAGGTCACGCAGTCCTCCATCATGGCGTCCGTGGCACCCAGCAGCCGGGCGGCAGGCTCCATAAAGGCAATGCCGAACACTGTGGCCAGGCCGCCTACAATCAGGGTGAACAGCACCATCATGGTGAAGTACCGCTCCGCGTCCTCCCGGCGGCCCTCACCCAGGGTTTTGGCCGTCAGGGCGCTGCCGCCGGTGCCAATCATAAAGCCCAGCCCGCCCAGCACCATGGTGAAGGGCATAATCAGGTTGATGGCCGCGAAGGGCACCTTGCCCACAAAATTGGAGACAAACAGGCCGTCTACCACGCCGTAGATAGAGGTAAAGACCATCATCATAATGGGCGAAAAGGCAAAGCGCAGAAGACGGGTATAAGTAAAGTGGTCGGAAAGCTGTATCTCTTTTTTCATAAGCTCTCCCTCCTTTCTGAAAAATCAAAGCAGTTTTCCCGCCAAGCCGGAATCAGGCTTAGCCCCAGCTGTCGGGAGTGTCCGTTCCGAGGAGTTTTTCGTGTTCCCCCGCCCGTAGGGCGGGAGAACACAGATAATTATCTCTGTGGTTTGGACATTCCCCAGCTGTCTATGGCATCGCGCAGCAGGAGGTTGAATTTGCGGTAGGCCTGCAGAAAGGCCTGCCGCTGTGCGGGCTGTAAGGAGGCCAGGGCCTGGCCTTCCGCGCGAATAAGCCAGTCCGCGGTCTGCTCTGCCAGTTCCACCCCCTGGGGGGTCAGGGTGATTTCCCGGGTACGGCGGTCGCTGCCCGGGGAGAGGGTGATATGGCCTTTGGCCTCCATTGCTTTCAAGGCGGAGTTGATGGTCTGCTTAGGCTGGTGTATCAGCTGGCAGAGCTGGGTCTGGGTGATAGGGCCGGGCCAGACCCGCAGGGAGTAGAGGACCCACAGGGTACACTCCGGCACCCCCAGCCGCCGGGTGGCGCTCCGGTAGAGGTCATCGGCTTCTTTCAGGACCTGGTTCAGCTCCAGCAATGAAGGGTCAATGGGCAGATTTTCCATAATGTGCCTCCTTGAGGGACGTGAAAATTGCTCCGATTTCGGACGTTCCATATTATAGTCCGTTTTCGGACGTTTGTCAAGAGAGCGGAGAAAAATCGGCAAAAGGGGCAAAAAAAAGAGCGCGCAGAGAAGGAAAGCCTGCGCGTTCTTGGCAAAATATTCTGGTGGTTGGGGAAGGAGGGGTGACGGTTCGGGGCAGGTGGCTTGCTCCAAGCAGTGCCTAAAGCCGGATACCGGGGTCCAGGGGGGCGGAGAGTTGGCTTTGGCCAACTCTTGGCCCCTG
>CAJTXF010000158.1 GCA_910580045.1 uncultured Eubacteriales bacterium | reverse complement strand
CTGACCACTTCTGGTCAAAAATCCGTCATTTCCTCTATTTTCAAACAAGCCCTAGATAGAGCGGGGCAGACAGCGCCCAGCCGTCAGGCCCGACTTTTACCATGTTTTTAGGAGGTATACCATGCTCACAACACTATCCCCATCTGTCCAGGCCGCGAAGGAGAGCGGCCTCTTTACCTACCCCGGCCCTTACGCGGAATATTTCCGGAGCCTGCCCGACGGGCCCAAAGCCCTGGGGGACCTTATCTCCCACCAAATCATCCACCGGGTCACCCTGGCGGAGGGCAACACCCGTGCCAACGCTGACCTGCGCTATGGCGACATGAACCGCTGGCCCTGGTACCGCCACCCCTGCGAGGACGACATCTACCTGACCGCCCCTGCCATGGCCGCCGGGCTGTTCCGGCTGGACGAGCGGGGCTTTGTGCCTGACAGGGCGGTGGAGCATAAGCTGGTGCTTACCTGCCGGTTTGTGTCCGTGCTGGTCAGCGCCATCTGCAAGGCCAAGGGCCTGCCCTGCCGGAGCCGGGCCGGGTTTGCCCCTTATATTCAGCCCGGGCGGACTATGGACCACTGGATTAACCAGCTGTGGGTGGAGAAGGAGGGCCGATGGCTCACCTTTGACGCGGACGGGTTCTATGAGGGCCTGCCTGTGCCTGTTCACCAGTATGATATGGAGCCTGGGGAGTTTGACTGGGCGGCAAAGAGCTGGCTGGACATCCGCTCTGGCCGGGAGGACGGGAGCCGTTTCCTGTACGCGGACGGGCTGGGCACCAGCGGCCTGCAGGCAGTGGGCAGGTATTTGGTGTACGATTTCCATGCCCTGATGAACCATGAAATCTCCTACGTGTTCTTCCCCCGGTGTATGGAGGGCTTTCTGGAGCGGAACGAGCCTCTCGCCGGGGAAACCCTTGCCCTGCTGGACAGGCTGGCGGAGCTGATGACAGACCCGGACGGGAACTATCAGGCGCTTTCGGGCCTTTGGGAGACGGAGCGCTGCCTGCGGGACCTGCGGAGCCCGCTGGTGTAAAGGGGTCTTTATAAGTGTCCCAGGAGGGAATAAGCATTAAAAGGGGAGTGGCCGTTCCGAGGAGTTTTTCGTGTTCCCCCCCCGCCCTACGGGCGGGGGGAACACAGATAATTATCTCTGTGATTGGGACAATCCCCATTAAAAGATTTTCCTTGCTTTTTTTCGCGGACTGTGGTATAATGTCCGCAAGCGGACATCCGGAGAAGGCCTGAAGCGCGCAGCGCTTCTCTTTCGCTATGCGAAAGCACCGGCCTTCTCCAAGCGGATTTGTGCTATAATACCCCCATATTTGACGGCAAAGAGGTGAAATCGAAGCGATGAAGGAGAATATACATCCCGACTATCATGAGACCACCATTACCTGCGCCTGCGGGAATGTCATCCACACCCGGTCCACCAAGAAGGATATTAAAGTCGAAATATGTTCCAAATGCCATCCTTTCTTCACGGGCAAGCAGAAGCTGGTGGATACCAGCGGCCGCGTGGATATGTTCAAGAAGCGCTATGGCTTGAAGTAAAAAGCCATGAAGTCGCTGAAAAATTTTCTGGACCAAGAGGGGAAGCTCCGGCAGTTTCCGGTGAAACACGCAATGAAGGAGCAGGCCCTTGCCTATCTGGCGGAAAAATTTCAGCCCGGGCAGGTGTATACCGAAAGGGAGGTCAACGAGCTGTTGTGCCAATGGCACACCTTCGGCGACCCTGCCACTCTGCGCCGGGAGCTGTATGACGCCCGGTTCCTGGACCGGGACGCCTATGGGCGCAGCTATCAGCTGGCACAGCGGATCTCTGCCGGAGAACCGGCCGGGGAAGAGGAAACAGACAAGAAAGGGACGGCGTAGGCTTACGCCGTCTTTTTTATGCGGCCTATTCCAAAGGCCGCGCAGTGCGGAGGGAAAGGAGGCGGCGGAATGGAATATATCACGGTCCGGCAGTGGGGGCAGGCAGAGTTTGTGGAGAAGAAATCCCGGTTCATCGGCACGTGCCAGCCAGTGAAGACCGAGAAGGAAGCCCTGGAGTTTATCGCCCAGATGAAGGGGAGCTATTGGGATGCCTCTCATAATGTATATGCCTACATTTTGCGGGAGGGGGGCATCCAGCGGTTCTCTGACGATGGGGAACCCCAGGGCACGGCGGGCATCCCGGTGATAGACACGCTGAAAAAGGCCGGGGTGACAGATGCTGTGGTGGTTGCAACCCGGTACTTTGGGGGCATTTTGCTGGGGGGCGGAGGGCTGATTCGTGCCTATTCCCATACGGCCAGCATTGCCTTGGGCGCGGCGGAGAAGGTGCGCATGGCAGAGTGCGTGCTGGGGGAGATTGCCTGCGGGTATGACAGTTATGGCCGGGTGCAGCCTCTGGTAGGAGAGTGCGGGGGCGAAGTGGATGATACGGTGTTTTTGGAGGCGGTGACGGTAAAGTTCCATATGGAGCCAGAGGGAGTGGAGGAGCTGAGAAGGAGGCTGGCGGACGCAACGGCGGGGAAGGGGATACTGACGGAGAAGGGGAAGGAATTTTTCCCGCTGGCCGTAGAGCCAGAAGCCTGACGGCTCGTGGCAGCGGCTTTCGCCAAGCGCAGGCACATAGGCGGGCGAAAAGTTTCGTCCACCTTTTCAAAGGCGGCAGGGGTTTGGGGCGACTTGGCGGAGCCAACGTCAGGAGTCCCCAAGGTCTAAGCCCAGCGGAAATAGCGCCCCATCCAAGAGCGGTAAAGATAAAACCCCAGAAAGGCGGCGCTCACCAGAATAACCTCCGAGGCAGAGCTTTTAACGGCCCGCCTAGGGCTTGTTTGAAAATAGAGGAAATGACGGATTTTTGACCAGAAGTGGTCAG
>CAJTXF010000157.1 GCA_910580045.1 uncultured Eubacteriales bacterium | reverse complement strand
CTGAGGGGGGCGGGGTGGGGTCATCCGTTGGAGGTGGAGTGGGGTCGTCTGTGGGGGGCGGGGTGGGGTCATCCGCAGGCGGCGGAGTGGGGTCCTCCACGCCTGGGGTCGGGTCAACACCCGGGTCAGGGTCTACAGGCCCCTCGCCGCCAGGGTCATTCTCTCCCCCGCCGGGCTCCACCTGGGTGTCCATATCCCCCTCTGCCGCCCAAGCGGGCAGGGCAAAGGCGCACAGCAGCGCGGCGGCCAGCAAAAGGCCGCATACGCGGCGGATAATCAAACGATGCTTTTTATTCATAACAACCTCCCGTTCGGGTTCTTATCGTGTGATGGGTTCTTGGGTCACCGGGTCCAGGAGCTGGCCGTCCCGCAGGGGGAGGGTCAGCAGGAGATGGAGGTGGAGTAATCAAGAAGCGGTAAGGAGAGCACAATGGAAGTTTTCGTCCACCTTTTTCAAAAGGTGGCAGGGGCTTGGGGACAGAGTCCCCAAGGTCGAAGCTTCATAGCAATAGCAAGTTCCTCCAGAGCGCCATAAAGAGGGCGGCGCTCACCAAGAAAACTGCAAGGCACTGCGTCCGACGGCCAGCCCAAGCCAGCCAGCGGCACTTTTGAGCGCCGCCCACCCTCCCGAACAGCACGATTCCGCACAGTTTGGGAACCGCCAGGTTTCCAAGCTGGCGGAGAGCTGCGGACTGTTCTTCCGAAACGTGGCGGCCCTGGACTTCACTGTTAGCTCCCGCTTTCTGAGATAGCGGCATCTTACGGGACCGCTTAGGGCCGCCACGCTCCTGCAGACGGTCTGCGGCTCTCCATGAGTTGGGAAAGCGGAGCTTTCCCAACTCAACGGATTTGCGCGACTGGGTTCTCTGGCGGCGCGGACTGGTGCGACGGCCGGATGTTTTGGGGAATGAATTGCACTCTGCCTCGCTCTATTCGCTGTGCGCGCCGCCCTAAGGGCAAGGTCGCAGGGGCTTTGCCCCCGCACCCCTACCAGGGGCCTAACGCCCCTGGACCGCGCTTTCCGCTCGGTCGCTTGTGCTTGGCGACAGCGCCTGCCTCGGGCCGTTAGGCTCGTCTGGCTGCGCTCCTGCTCTCTCCTTCCCCTTTCTTAGAACTTCCCCACTCTCTCCTCCAGATACTTCTCCAAGCCCTCTATGGGCACCCGCTCCTGGGCCATACTGTCCCGCTCCCGCACAGTGACGCGGTTATCCGCCGGGGTCTTCTCATCCCCCACGGTCTGGAAGTCCACCGTCACGCAGAAGGGCGTGCCAATCTCATCCTCCCTGCGGTAGCGCTTGCCTATAGAGCCCGTATCGTCAAAGTCGGCCATCATGTGGCCGCTGAGCCGGTCATATACCTCCAACGCCCTGGGGGACAGCTTTTTGGACAGGGGCAGCACCGCCGCCTTATAGGGGGCGATGGCTGGGCTCAGCCGCAGCACCACCCGGCTGTCGTTTTTCGCCTCGTCCAGCGTCTCCACATCGTATGCCTCGCAGAGCAGGGCCAGAACCGTCCGGTCCAGGCCATAGGTGCTTTCGATGATATAGGGGATGAACTTCTGGTTGGTCTCTGCATCCAGATAATCCATCTTCTGGCCGCTGTACTCCTGATGGCGGGTCAGGTCAAAGTCTGTGCGGTTGTGGGTGCCGTTAATCTCCCCCCAGCCAAAGGGGAACAGGTACTCAATGTCACAGGCCGCTTTGGCGTAGTGGGCCAGCTTCTCGTGGTCGTGGAACCGGAGCTTCTCGGCGGGCAGGCCCAAATCCTCAAAGAACTTCCTGCCATATTCCTTAAAGTAAGCGTACAGCTCCTCGTCACTGCCCTCTTTGCAGAAGGTCTGGAACTCCATCTGCTCAAATTCAATGGTGCGGAAGGTGAAGTTGCCCGGGGTGATTTCGTTGCGGAAAGCCTTGCCAATCTGCCCGATGGAGAAGGGGAGCTTGGCCCGCATGGTCCGCTGCACGTTGAGGAAGTTCACATATTCGCCCTGGGCGTTCTCAGGCCGCAGGTAGATGATGGACTTGCTGTCCTCCGTGACCCCCCGATAGGTCTGGAACATCAGGTTGAACTCCCGGATGTCAGTAAAATTGTGCTTGCCGCAGTGGGGGCAGGGGATGCTGTGCTCCTTGATATACTGGAACATCTCCTCTTTGGTCATGCCGTCGGCGTGGGCCTCGGGGTCAAAGTCGTCAATCAGGTTGTCGGCCCGGTGGCGGGTTTTGCACTCCTTGCAGTCCAGAAGGGGGTCAGAGAAGCTCTGCACATGGCCGCTGGCCTCCCACACCCGGGGATGCATCAAGATGTCCGCGTCCACCTCAAAGGAGTTCCGCCGCTCCTGGATAAAGCGCTTGCGCCAGGCGTCCTTCACGTTGTTTTTCAGCCTTGCGCCCAAGGGGCCATAGTCCCAGGTGTTGGCAAGGCCGCCGTATATCTCGCTGCCGGGGAAGATAAAGCCCCGGGTCTTGCATAGGCCGGTTATCATGTCCATGGTCTTTTCGCTTTGCTGCATGGTAAATTCATTCCTTTCGCTCTTCATGCTGATATTTTACCAAATCTCCGGCCGTTTTGCAAGAAAAAGCTGCGCTTTTTGGGGGAGGTTCCCCCAATCCCCTGGTTGACAAGCTCTCTGGGCCCGGTATATAATAAAAAAGCCCCTCCGCGTCCTGATACAGAAACACAAGGGGTGGGGCGTTGCTGTTTTTCCCTGTGAAAGCGGGCTGACCGCCCGGTCCACCCCGAGCGGTCAGTCCATTCCAGTGTAAAGCATTAAGGAACCACTGATTAAATCTGGGCTGACCGTCAAGCGGCAACGCCCTTACAATATCATAGTATATCCTCTCTGATTGGAAATGTCAATCCATTTCGGGGATTGTCCAAACCACAGAGATAATTATCTGTGTTCCCCCGCCCTACGGGCG
>CAJTXF010000156.1 GCA_910580045.1 uncultured Eubacteriales bacterium | reverse complement strand
TTTTGATGCTTCCATTCTATCACAATTCCTCTACCTTGTGTAGACACTATCTAAATTACGTTGCAAATATTGTCACTTTCGATGGTGACAAAGAAAGAATCAAAGAGATGCTGTCGGCGATCCAGAACGATGAGTTCGGCCCCGGCAGCATTTCCTTTAACAAGATCATTCCTATGCCCCCGGAGCTGGACATCGAGTGCGGCAGGAGCAAAACTGACCCGCAAGTCATCCACAACATTCAGAAGTATGGTGCTCCCAACTGGTACGATTGGTGCAGGAAACACTGGAACACCAAGTGGGACGCTGGCGGTTATGAGGAAGGCAGAGACTACAGTCAATGTGATAAACTGGCCTTTCGGACGGCCTGGCAGGAGCCTGCCCCGGTCATACATGAGCGTCAAGATTTCCTGGATGTGCTGAAGGACGAGCGTATGCCCGACTGGGCCAGAGAAAAGCTGGAGGAAAAACAAGAGCAGACCAATGAGCAGGAAACGACATAAAGGAGGACACCGTGCATATCAAAATCTATCAAATCAATTCCGAGCGCGACCCTGGCAGAGCTAAGTTCATGGGGCTTAACTCTATCAAGGATATAGACCCCGCCAGCTACGACGAGGTATTCAGCGGAGACGTGGACTGCAAAAATTTGGAGGATGTGTTCACCATGCTCAACACCAGAGGACACCCTCTGCACCGCGGGCATTCCCTCTCCGTCTCCGATGTGATGCTCACAGAGGACGGCGCATATTTCTGCGACACAATCGGCTTTAAGGATATCGACTTCGATGAAAGCAAGGCCCATAAGCCGGATGAACTGCTGAAAATCGTCTACGTGGAACCCAACCGTCCGCCCTTTGTCAGTGAGGTTGGCGATGACCTGAAGTCCTTACAGAGGGCTGTAATGGGTCTTATTGAGCCCATTTATTTGGGGGATGGCACGATCCTGGTGGGCAACGAGGAAGCCAAGCTGATGGGCATGGAGGGAAACCGGCGTGTTGGTGATTCTATCATAGCAGGGCCGTTCTTTATTGTGGGAGAGGATGGCGAGGACTTCCGCTCCCTGACAGATGAGGAAACCCAGCGGTACATGGAGCGCTTTGCCCAGCCGGAGCAAATCAGCCAGCGGGAAGTGCAGAAGGATATGGGTTTTTCCATGCATTTTTTCTAAGCCATCATTAAGGTGACAAGGCGGTGCTTTCAGAGCGCCGCCTTTCATAATATTTTGAGAAAAGGAGGACGAACATGCCCCATCCAAACACCAAAGGCATAAGCGTTCACGTTGACCGGGAACTTCATGCCGAAATCACCGCGTATCTGCAAGAGCACGACATGAAAATGGCTGACTTCATCACCCTTGCAGCGCAAGAACTGCTGCAGCCTCCGTCCATGGAAATGGACCCTACACTCCAGAGTGAAATCAGCATGTATCTGGAGGAACATAATGTGACAATGGATGAGTTTTTCGCCCAGGCCGCGCAGAATGAACTGCATCCGCAAATTCCAGGCGTCGGCGCTGAACTTCAAGGGGAGATCAACGCATACCTGGAGGAACACGACATGGCTATTGACGAGTTCATCGCTTTGGCCACACAAGATGAGTTAC
Source organism: uncultured Eubacteriales bacterium (assembly GCA_910580045.1). Taxonomy (GTDB): domain Bacteria; phylum Bacillota; class Clostridia; order Oscillospirales; family Acutalibacteraceae; genus Acutalibacter. The sequence goes on along the minus strand of CAJTXF010000156.1, from coordinate 1,479 downwards.
ATCCGAAAACACCGGAAGTGGAGGTAAAAGATATGGGGAACTTAAGAACGCTGGCTTTCCAGGTGCCGGAAAGCCTGTTTCAGCGGGTCAAGCGGTATCTGGAACGCAATCAGATGACTCAAAAGGCGTTCGTCATCGGGCTGATTGAGGAAGAACTGGAAAGGGACGAAGAACTGCTGAGAAAGCAGCAGGAGGCCGCCCAGCAGACAGAGGATGAAGAACAGGGCGAGGGATTTCCCGGCCCCTGTGAGGCCCCTGTTGGCGAGGACAGACCCGAGGTCGAGTACGGCGACGAGCCGGAAGAAAGCCCCGCTGTGGGCGATTCTGAGGGCGAGCAGGAGGCTCCCGAAGAAGAACAGGACGAGGAATTTCCCGGCCCCTGTGAGGCCCCTGTTGACGAGGACAGCCCCGAGGTCGAGTACGGCGACGAGCCAGAAGAAAGCCCCACTGTGGGCGATTCCGCGGCCCGTTTTGACGAAGAACCGGAGGAAGAAAACGACCAGTTTTTTTCCACCGGGGAGCCGGAATACGCCGAGGAAGCCAAGGAACCGGAGCCTGACCGCCCCTATGTGGAGGGCCTCCTGGGAGCGGCGGTGGAGGTTGCTCCCAACTTCGATTACGGCCAGGACGAGCCGCCCGGTTTCCCGGACCCCGATGAGGAAGATGATCAGGAGTATGGCGGCATGGCCATGAATATGTAGGGGGGATTATTATCGGCGCAACGATAGGCGCGACACTGAAAAAGATAGCCGTTTCACTCCTGCTGGACAAGCGGAATTGGGACAAGATCGTCTGCCTGATTCTGGCCTTTTGCGTGTTCTTCATCCTGCCCGGCACAGCGGTGGCGGCATTTTTCAGCCGGGACGATATAGACTTCTCAGCGCCGGGACTGGTCAATGAGGTGATTGATAGCCTCACCCCGGAGCAGACCGCCGGGCTGCAATTTGTGGAGGATACCGTCAACGGCCTCCACGCCGCCATGACCGGCAGAACAGCGGAACAGCTCAAAGCCGCCGAGGTGCTGTACATACTGGCGCTGTCGGAACAGGCAAAGGAGCCTGGTTTTGTGGCAAAGCTGGCAGGGTGCTTTGCGGACAGTCAAACGGACGAGCAGCTTATTGCAGAGGTCAACGCTGTGTTTGGCACGGGTCTTGACCCGGAGGACTTCTCGGCAATCATGAACAATACTTTCCGAGAGGGAAGTGGTTTTATACACTTCCCTTCCGGAAAGTATGCCAACCACCAGTTGGTGGAGGCTGCCAAAGCCCAGCTTGGAAATGTGGGCGGCGAGCCATACTGGAGCTGGTACGGTTTCCAGGGCCGGGTGGAGTGTGTGCGCCCGACATTGGACTTCGTCCAAGTCGCCGAGTTTGCCGGCGTTCGCTCCGCGAAGCCGCGCAAACGCTTTGATAGCCATTGTGATTTTTAAGGCAACACCGCACAAAGATTGTGCGCGAGTTGCGCAGTAGATTTTTTCGT
>CAJTXF010000155.1 GCA_910580045.1 uncultured Eubacteriales bacterium | reverse complement strand
GGCCAAAGCCAACTCTACGCCCCTTGACCCCGGTCGGGGCCCGCCGCTAGGTACTGCCCTTTCCCATCTCCTCATTCTTCCCATACACTGCTATCACTGCCTCCATCACCGCGCTTCGGAGCCCCTTCTCCTCCAGCTTCCGCACTCCCTGTATGGTCACGCCCCCAGGCGAGCAAACCTCGTCCTTCAACTGCCCCGGATGCTTCCCGCTCTCCAGCACCAGCCGCGCTGCCCCCGCTGTCATCTGGGCCGCCAGCTCTACTGCCATGGCCCGGGGCAGGCCGCAGGCCACGCCCCCATCCGCCAGGGCCTCAAGGAACATATCCACAAAGGCCGGGCCGCATCCGGCCAGCACGCCCCCAATATCCATCAGGTTTTCCGGCAGGGGGGCCAGCCGTCCGGAGGCCTGCATGGCGTCCAGGAAAACGGCCTCCTCCTCCGGGGTTACCTCCGGGCTGCTCAGGTACAGGGTCATACCCTCCCCAATGGCGGCGGGGGTGTTGGGTTTTAGGAGGATGACTGGGTATTTGGCCCCTGCCATCCGCTGGATGTCCCCAATGCCCAGCCCGGCGGCCATGTTCACCAAAATGAGCCGCCCCTCCCGGGCCGCCAGGGTGGGGGCCAGTTCCTCCAGCAGAGGGGCCATGCCCTGGGGCTTCACCCCCAAAAAGAGGTATGTGGCCCGGGCGGCCACTGCCTGGTTGTCCCCCAGGGCCTTACAGCCCAGCCCGGCGGCCAGGGCCTCAGCCTTGGCCTGGGTGCGGTTGGACAAAAGCACCCGTTCCCCCTCCACCCGGCGGCACACTGCCCGGGCCAGGGCGCTGCCCATATTGCCAGTGCCGATGAACCCGAACACAGGCTTGCTTTCCGCTGCTGTCATGATATCCTCTCCTGTCTCAGCGCCTGGTCAGCGAATCTGCCCGCTGCCGCGCACAATGTATTTGTAGGTCATCAGCTCCTCCAGGCCCATGGGGCCCCGGGCGTGGAGCTTCTGGGTAGAGATGCCGATTTCCGCCCCCAGGCCGAACTCCCCGCCGTCCGTGAACCGGGTGGAGGCGTTGTGGTACACTGCCGCCGCGTCCACGGCAGAGAGGAAGTAGGCGGCGGTATCGCTGTTTTCCGTGACAATGCACTCTGAGTGGCCGGTGCCGTGGCGGTTGATGAACTCCACAGCCTCCTCCGCGCCGTCCACCAGCCGGACTGCCAGAATATAGTCCCCGTACTCCGCGTCCCAATCGCTTTCCTGGGCGGGGAGCACCCCAAGCCCCAGGCCCTCTGCCAGGGGGAGGGAGGCCTCATCGCAACGGAGCTCCACCCCATAGGGTGCCAGCAGGGGGGCGGCCTTTTGGAGGAATTCCCCGGCCACGGCCCGGTGGATGAGCACACACTCCGCCGCGTTGCACACCGAGGGCCGGGAGCACTTGGCGTTCACCAGAATGGCCGCGCCCATGTCCAAGTCCGCCGCCGCGTCAATATACACATGGCAGACCCCCTCCCCGGTGCGGATGACCGGCACACTGGCCTCCCGGCTCACTGCCCGGATAAGCCCTGCCCCGCCCCGGGGAATGAGCACGTCCAGGTATTTGTCCAGGTGCATCAGGGCCCGGGCGCTCTCCCGGCTGGTGTCCTCCACCAGGGACACGCAGGCAGGGAGCAGGCCCGCCTCCTCCACGGCCCGGCGCATGATTTCCACTGCCGCCAGGTTGGAGGAAAGGGCCTCCTTCCCGCCCCGGAGGATGCAGGCGTTCCCGGACTTGAGGCACAGGGCCGCCGCGTCTACAGTCACATTGGGCCGGGCCTCGTAGATAATGCCCGCCACGCCCAGGGGCACCCGCCGCCGCTCAATGACCAGCCCGTTGGGCCGGGTGATGCTCCTGGCGCCCACTGGGTCCGGCAGGGCCGCTGCCTGGCGGACACCCTCCGCAACCCCTGCTGCCCGCTCCGGGGTGAGGGCCAGCCTGTCCAGCAGGGAGGGGCTCATGCCCCCGGCCCTGGCTGCCTCCAAGTCCCTTTCGTTGGCGCTGAGCCACTGCTGCTGGTGCTCTGTCAGGGCCCGGGCAATGGCCTCCAAGGCCCGGTTCTTCTCCTGGGACGTGGCCGCGGCCAAGCGGTAAGCGGCCTTTTTGGCCGCCGCGCCCTGGCGCTCTAAATCCGTCATACAGATTCCCTCCTTTTCCCCACAAACCGGGTGCCCACAGGCTTTCCCTCCACAATTTGGTAGATGTCCTCAGGCCGGGCCCCGTTGGTGATGACCATATCGCAGCCAGCCTCCATGGCGATTTTCGCGGCGGAGAGCTTGGTGGCCATGCCCCCGGTTCCCCGCCAGCTTCCCGCGCCCCCGGCCATGCGGAGAATCTCCGGGCTCAGCTCCTCCACAACAGGCAGCAGCCGGGCCGTTGAATCTGTGCGGGGGTCAGCGCTGAAAAGGCCGTCAATATCGCTGAGCAGAATGAGCAAATCCGCCCTGCACAGAGCCGCCACCATGGCGGAGAGGGTGTCGTTGTCCCCCAGCACCTTGTGCTCTCCGGTCTCGATTTCCGCGGCGGAGACGGAATCGTTCTCGTTCACCACTGGGATAATTCCCAGGCCCAGCAGGGCCTGGAAGGTGCCCAGCAGATGCTCTGCCCGCCGGGCATCCCCCACGTCCTCCCCGGTAAGGAGGATTTGGGCCATGGTGCGGTTGTACTCAGCAAAGAGCTTGTCATAAAGGTGCATCATCCGGCCCTGGCCCACAGCGGCGGCAGCCTGTTTTATGGCCAGAGCCTGGGGCCGGGCAGGAAGTCCCATGCGGGCAGTGCCCACAGCAATGGCCCCAGAGGTGACCAGAATCACCTCCAGGCCCCTGCCGGACAAATCGGCGAGCACCCGGATGAGCCAATCCATGGCGCGCAAATCCAGAGCGCCGGAGGGATGGGTAAGGGTCGAGGTGCCCACCTTGACCACAAGGCGGTGTATGTTCATAGAGAAGGCCTCCTGATGTGATATAGTGGTAAAACGGTAAATTGAGAAAGATGGGGATATTACAATATAAATCCGATTGGAGAAGTCCGGTGCTTTTGCGAAGCAAAAGAGAAGCGCTTCGCGCTTCAGGG
>CAJTXF010000154.1 GCA_910580045.1 uncultured Eubacteriales bacterium | reverse complement strand
CCTGCCACCTTTGAAAAGGTGGACGAAACTTTTCGCCCGGCTTTGGGTGCTGCTTGGCGATAGCCCTCTGCCACGAGCCGTCAGGCCCGTCCTCCTCCCACCTCTCTCTACAACGCGGCAGCGCCGGGACTCCTCAGCCCCGGCGCTTATTTTATCCTCTACAGCACTGTTATCTCATCCAACTGCTCTCCGCAGTCATCCAAATGCTTCCTGGAGCCCAGCACACACACCGAGCCCTCCTTGGCCAGCTTCTCTACCGGCCCGGCCAGCTCTGCCATATCCTGGGCTGTGGCCGCCAGCATCTCCCCGCGCTGGCGGCACAAGTCCTCCTGGCTAATCCCCTGCCAATACCGGCTGTCTGAGACCTTCCCCCGCATTCTCGGGGTCAGCAGGGGCTCAGACGCTGCAATGGCCCCCAGAATGGTGCCCGTCATATCCTCTCCGGCCATGCCCCGCAGGAACTCTCCTGTATTCTCATAGCAGCCCAAGGTTCTGGCCGCGCTGGGGTCTCGATAGGAGGAGAAGCCCCCAAAGCCGCCGTTGGTCAGGCTCATGTTTACCCCATACGCGCCGCCCTGCACCCGCACCACGTTCCACAGGTAGGAGAGGGACGCTGCCTGGCGCATAACCCTGGCCTGGCCCTGCCCCCCTTGGGGGAACGCCCCGCCCAGGGCCGCGAAGGACACATCCGCCGGGATGACAATGCCCTCCCGGGCATGGGGCCAGGGCTGGATTACCGGCTCTTCCGGCTGGACAAAGGCCCCCTGGGGCAGCTGGGCCAACAGCCCGGCTGCGGCGGAGAGGCTCTCCTCCCCGCTGCTGGTGACGCTCAGGGTCAGCCGGGCAGAGGTGAAGATTTTCTCCGCCAAAGCGGCCAGTTCCCCTGCCAGGCCGGGGAACTTCTCCTGGAAGTTTTCCTCCAAATCCTTCATCCAGCGCAGGTACTCCACCCCGCCGGTGTGCTCGCTGATAACCCCCTCCGCGCAGGTCCGGGCCAGCACCCGGCCCAGGGCAGCCGCGTTCCCGGACATGGCAATCTGCTCGGCCAAGGCGGCCCGGCGCTGGCACAGCAGCTCATACACCCGCTTCCCGTCATTCCACTTGGTGGCGGTGAGCAGCTCTTTCAGCAAATCCAGGGCCCTGTCCAGCTTGCTGTCCAGCACGCTGGCACCCACCGAGAAGAAGGCGCGGCAGCGCAGGGGCTCCCCCTTTTGGGTGAAGGCCTCCACCCGGAAGCTCAGCTGGCCGAACCGGGAGCGCAGCTCCCGCTGCAGGGCCTCCATGGGGAAGCCCTCTGTCTCCAAGGAGCTGAGCAGCTCTGCCAGGAAGGAGGCCTTGGTCAGCTCCTTGGCCCCCAAATCGTCCAGGGCAAAGTACAGGTTCAGATAGGTGATGCCTCCAGTGGGGATGGCGTGCCCCAGCACCGGCAGGCCGTGGGATTCTGTCACCTCCAAAGGAATCGCCTCAGGCTGGGGCGCAATCTCACTGAGCTTCAGCATGGGGATAGCGGCCAGCTGCTCTGGGGTGTCTGCCTCAGCCTGCCAGGCCTCCAAGCGGGCCTGCTCCTCTTTCAGGCGGGTTTTGTCCGCCGGGCTCCAGGCGGACTGGGCCTCCTGGAGGCGCTGTGCCTCCTGCTCCTGGTTCTCCTTGCCCAGGGTGTGGGAGGGCCGCATGAGCACCTGGCAGCGGTGGCTGTTGTGGAGGATGCCCCGCTCCAAAAGCCCCTCAAACCAGCCGCTCTCCACCTTGGCCCGCAGGCTGTCATAGAGGGTGCCCACGCTCAGGTTTGCCGCCGGGTCGCCCCCATAGAGCCAGTTCTCCATCACCTGGATGGCGAACACCAGGCCCTGGGGCATCCGGCCATAGTCCCGCTGGCGGGCATGGAACTCCATATTGTCCAGCGCGGCCAGAACACGGGCATGGTCCAGGCCCTCCTCGGCCAGCCGGGCAATCTCGCTGTTGAGGGCCTCCAGCACCTCCCCGGCCCGGGCCTCGTCTAAATCCTGGGCCTCCAGCACCACATAGGGCTGCAGAATCCCGTCCATCAGGCTCATGCGCACATCCCGGGCCAGGCCGCTCTCCAGCAGCTTCCGGGTGAGGGGAGCCTGGTTGTCCCCGCAGAGGGCGTCTGCCAGCACGTGCCAGGCAGTCAGCTCCTCCCTGTCCCGGAAGCTGCCCACCACAAAGGCCTGGGCCAGCCTGGCCCGGCCTTTCAGCTCCTCCTGGGCGGAGAGCTCAAAGGTGATTTCCGCCCTGCCCCCGTCCACAGGCGCTTGGGCTGGGATAGCCTTTGGCGGGGGAATCTGCCGGAACTCCCCCAAATACTCCTCATCCAGAATGCCTAAAACCCGCTGGATGTCCACTGCGCCGTCCAGGAAGATATAGGAGTTGGAGGGGTGGTACAGCCGCTTGTGGGCAGCCGCGAAGTCCTCATAGGTCAGCCCGGCGATATGGGCCGGGTGGCCGCCGGACTCATACTGATAGCAGGTATCCGGGAACAGGCGGCGGTTCACCTCATAGTCCAGCAGGGAATCCGGGGAGGAGAAAGCGCCCTTCATCTCGTTGAACACCACGCCCTTGTAGGAGGCCTGCCCTGCCCCGTCCAGCTCATAATGCCAGCCCTCCTGGCGGAAAATCTCCGGCTTCTGGTGAATGGCCGGGAAGAGCACCGCGTCCATATACACCCGCACCAGGTTCACAAAATCCTGGTCATTCCGGGAGGACACAGGATACATGGTCTTATCCGGGAAGGTCATGGCGTTGAGGAAGGTGTTCAGAGAGCTTTTCAGCAGCTCCACAAAGGGCTCCTTCACTGGGTAACGGCGGGAGCCGTTGAGCACAGAGTGCTCTAAGATGTGGAACACGCCGGTATCGTCCCAGGGCTGGGTCTGGAAAGCGATGCTGAAGGTCTTGTTTTCCTCCTGGCGCTCCAGCCAAATCAGGCGGGCGCCGGATTTCTCATGGGACATCTGCCAGAGCCGGGCGTCCAGTTCCGGGACGGGGGTCTTGGCGGTAACGGTAAAGTTGTGGATGTGTTGAGCAAGTTCCATAGTTAACCTCCTGGATGATGTGATGTTGGGGTGGGGAATAAGGGGCCTGACGGCGCGGGGGGGATGCTTTCGCCAAGCAGTACCCAAAGCCGGGCG
>CAJTXF010000153.1 GCA_910580045.1 uncultured Eubacteriales bacterium | reverse complement strand
TGGTCTCGCCAGCGATGGTCGCCTCAACCTCGCCTACCTTGGCGGCGGTGATGTCTGCCTCGGTGCTGGGCTCGCCAAAGGCAACGGTCAGCTTGTAGGTATTGGTGGTCTTCTTGTCCTCAGAGGTGACCTTGATGGTTACGCCGTCAGACAAATCGAAAATGTCATTGGCAGAAGCGTCATAGGACACGCCGTCAACAGAAATCGCGGCCATCTTAGAGGCAGTGATGTTCAGGGGCTGGTTCAGGCTGGTGCCATAGGGCAGGGTAACCTTCCAGGCCTTGACAGCAGTGGTATCATTCTCGGGGTCAGCCTCAGCGGCAGTCTCGCCCACCAGCAGGCTGGTCAGCTCAGCGCCGGTCTCAACGGGAGTAATCTTCACGTTGATGGAAACAGGGTTGGTCGTTTTCCCGTCCTCAGCAACAATCAGCATGGCCTGGCCAGGGTTATTTACCTGACTATAGAGGTTCGCCCAATTACTCCAAGTTGCACCATTATACACGCTGTAGAAGAGTCCAGTGCTGTGGGCAACAAATTTAGTTGCACCAGCAGTGGTGTCCTTGCCCTCGTCAGAAGTCCAAGTCGTCTGGGTGTTCTGACTGGCGGTATCCTTTGCAGCAACGGTCGCCTTGTCGCTGACTTTCCAGTTCAGTGTGAACACTTTACCATCAGTCGGGGCGGTGTTAGCAGAAGTGCTCGGAACTGCGGAGGGTATATAGGTTGCGGGCACAGTAAGAGTCACTTCGTTGTTGGCATAAGATGCAGTCACGTTCTTATCAACGGTGCTCTCAATGCTCAACAGCTGAGCGCCAGTGGCGGCAGCGGGGTATTCACCGGACAGTTTATAGATGCTGCTCACCTTAGATGCAACAGTAGCATAAGTCACATGACCAGGAGCCGCATCTTGAGAGCCAGTCGCAGCATCCTCGCAGAAGGGTTTCCCGTCGATATCTTTCCAAGCGTTCTCGCTGAACACCCAGATTTCAACGGGAGTAGCAGTCAGTCCAGCTTGCTTAATGCAGTTAGCTGCATAAATGTCATCGGCGTCATTCCCGTCTTCATTCCAGGCAACAACACCAGAAAGCGAAGCTGCACCCGCAGCATTTGCAACTTGCGAAGGTTTAACGATAGCAACTGCGCCATCACTCATTTTCAACTCAGAGAAGTACAACTCGTCGGTGTCTTTATGAGCATAAGGCAGAGTCACCTTAATGGTTTTTGCGGTCTTATCAAATGTAGTTTCATAGTCCAAGCTGGGGTCATCCTCAACAGCGGACTCATCCTCGCCACCGGTGACTTTAACAGACTCAATCACACCAGTCTTGTTGGGCTTGCCCTGGATAATGTTAATATTCCAGGGGGTAGCAGCACCAGCACCGGTGGTATTTTTGACCCCTACAGCAAGTGTGTTCTTTGCAGGGTCACCCTTGAATCCGCCATCTTTGACTGTCATGGATGCAACCAAAGTAGCACCGTCAACAAAGGTCTGGGAAGAACCAGCACCATCGGTGATACCGTCGCCGCTACGGTCAGTAGCCAGATAGGCCGCTACTGTAGTGTTATCATAACCTGTGTAAGTAACAGTAGCGCCAGCACTTGCCTTGGCATTCACTGTCCAGCCTTCCAGCGGGAAAGTGTCCTCGGCAATTTTCAAGGTAGTATTCAAAGTCCAAGCACCTTTGCCATTAGCAAAAGGAACGGTGATGTCGAAACTTTTTGTGCCAGAAGGATCTTTCACACCAGTATAGGTAGTTTTGCCGTCGGGACTGGTGATGGACACACTCTCCAAGTTCTCATCAGTGGCAGAAGCAGTGGCCACAGTGAAGTTGTAGAACTTGTGGGCCTTACCGTCCTGAGACTCCACGTCAATGGTGAAGGTTTTGCCCAGAACACGGGTCAGGTTGATAGAGCCGCCAAGCGGGATACTGGTATAAGAATCCGCATTGCGGTCGGTTTTTGCCTTCGCACCTTCGGAGGCATCCACAACAGCACTCCAAAGATAATCTACAGGAGTAGAAGCACCATTGTTTCCAGCGTCCATAACGGTTGCGTTAGGCAGAGTGATGGTTACATTCTGCACATCCTGGCCATTGTCAACAATGTTGATGGTTTGGCCCAAGTCAGTAGCAGAAGCACCGCCCTTAACCAGACGGATAGAATTGATTTTGGCCTCAGTGTTCTCGGAAGGAACAGTCACAACAATAGTATATTCATTTGTAGTAGAAGACACGCCCTTAATTGTTTTAACGGCAATTGTAGCGGTCAATTTGCCTGCATAAGGGGCAGAGCCTGTTCCAAGTGTAATTTCCTGCTCTTTTACCTTTTTTCCGCCAACGGTTTCAACGTTTTCGCCCCAATCCATTGTGGCAGTAAACTTATCGCCGCTTTCAGTGCCAAAGGGCATATTCAAGCTGATAGTCTTGGCAGCGTTGTCAATCTTGGTCTCGCCAACCTGTCCAGGCAGCTCGAACTTGGTGATGGCAGGCTCATTGGTGAACGCAACTGTATAAGTCTTGGTCAAGCCACTCTCGGCAGTAACAGTCAAGGTCTTGGGGGAGCTAGAACCATCATATACGACACTGGCTCCGCTGTTATTGGGAATAAAAGCGGTCTTGATATTGCCAGCAGTACCAGTTGTAAAAGCATCACCATTCAAATCTACAACCTGCGCAGTCTGGCCAAATCCCATGGTCAGTGTAATGGTATCAGCACCAACCTCGGCACCCAGCACATTCTGAATTGCCCGATAGTTCACGCGGCGGATAGTAGCATCTGTGCTGGCCTCCCGACGGGTCCAGTCAATAACCAGCGGCCAGGTGGCGGTGCCATCGGTCAGGTTAAAGGTGTACTCGCCAGTCTCAGGAGAGGTAGCAGTGCCGCTGGCGGCCTTGGCCAGGTCCAGCGGATTGGTGCCAACCGTCTCGGCGGGCATGGTGGCGCCGCCGCTGATTTTCAGACTGCCGGTTTGGCCAGCAGCGCGCAGCCAGGCAATTTTGATGTTGCCAGCATCATTCTTGTCGCCAACACGCACGCCGGACAGCGCGACCTTAAAGCCACCGTCCTCGCCCAAAGCGGGGTCCCACTGCGCGGCCTCACTGTCGGCACCCAAAGTGATGCTCTCAATGAAAGCCGGCTTCTGCTTTTCAGCAGGGGCCTCGTCAGCAAACGCGCTCATGGGAATCATCGCGGCGACCATGAGAATGGCCAGAAGCG
>CAJTXF010000152.1 GCA_910580045.1 uncultured Eubacteriales bacterium | reverse complement strand
ACCTCGGGGACTCCTGACGTTGGCTTCGCCAAGTCGCCCCGAACCCTGCCAGGGGGCAAGCCCCCCTGGACCCCGGTCGGGGCTCCCCGCCAGGCTTCTGCTCTTTTACTATACTCCTCTAAACATGACATCTATCCGTCATGTTTACTTTACCACCAAATTCACCAGCTTACCCGGCACGTAAATCTCCTTCACAATTTCCTTCCCCGCTATCTCCGCCGCTATCTTCTCCTCTGCCTTCGCCGCGGCAATCGCGTCCTCTTTACTGATATCCGCTGCCACGTTCAGCCTGGCCCGCAGCTTGCCCTTTATCTGCACCGCAATCTCTACCGTGCTCTCCCGGGTCTTGGCCTCGTCATACTCCGGCCAGGGCTGCTGGCACACCATGCCCTCTCCCAGCTTCTGGGCCGCCCAGACCTCCTCGGTCACGTGGGGGGCGAAGGGGTTCAGCAGCAGGGTGTACAGGCGCAGCTCTCCCCGGGTGATGCCCTTCTGGGCAGTCACGTCGTTGATAAGGGCCATCAGCGCCGCGATGGCAGTGTTGAACTTCAAGGTCTCTGTATCCTCCGTGACCTTCTTAATGGCCCGGTGGAAGGCAGCCTCCAGCTCTGGGCGGACTTCCTCACTGTCGGTAACGCTGTCCTGCAACGCCCAATATCTATCCACCAAACGGCGGCAGCCCTTTACGCCCGCAGTGCTCCAGGGCGCGGCCTTCTCAAAGTCGCCCACAAACATCTCATAGAGCCGCATGGTGTCCGCGCCGTACTCCTCCACAATGTCGTCCGGGTTAATCACATTGTTCAGGGACTTGCTCATCTTCACAATGGGGTGGTCCGCCATCTCCCCGTACTTCTCCACCAGGGCGGCCTGGGCCGCTTTTTCTGAGCCGTGCTCCGCCACCAGCCGCTTCTGCTCCTCCTCAGGCAGGTTCTGGAAGTTGTGGGGGTTAAAGCCCAGAATCATCCCGTGGCTGGTGCGCTTCCCATAGGGCTCGGCGGTGGGCACCACGCCGATGTCATAGAGGAACTTGTGCCAGAACCGGCTGTAGAGCAGGTGCAGGGTGGTGTGCTCCATGCCCCCGTTGTACCAGTCAATGGGGGACCAGTATTCCAGGGCCTCCTTGCTGGCCAAAGCGTCCGGGTTGTGGGCGTCCATATACCGCAGGAAGTACCAGGAGGAGCCTGCCCACTGGGGCATGGTGTCTGTCTCCCGCTGGGCGGGGCCGCCGCAATGGGGGCAGGTGGTGTTCACCCAGTCCGTCATGTGAGCCAGGGGGGACTCGCCGGTGTCCGTGGGCTCATAGCTGTCCACCTGGGGCAGGCGCAGGGGCAGCTCGCTCTCCGGGATGGGCTGCCAGCCGCACTTCTCGCAGTATACCATGGGAATGGGCTCGCCCCAGTACCGCTGCCGGGAGAACACCCAGTCCCGCAGCTTGTAGTTCACCTTGGCGTGGCCAATGGCCTTTTCCTCCAGATATTCCGTGATGCGCTTCTTGGCCTCCTCCACAGAGAGGCCGTCCAGAATGCCGGAGTTCACCATCACCCCGGTCTCGCAGTCCGTGAAAGCGGCCTGCTGCACATCGCCGCCCTTGACCACCTCGATAATGGGCAGCTGGAACTTTTTGGCAAAGTCCCAGTCCCTGTCGTCATGGGCAGGCACAGCCATAATGGCCCCTGTGCCGTAGCTGACCAGCACATAGTCGCTGATGAAAATGGGAATCTCCTTCCCAGTCACCGGGTTAATGGCCGTGACCCCTTCCAGCCGGACGCCGGTCTTGTCCTTCTGCATCTCTGTGCGCTCAAAGTCCGACTTCCTGGCCGCCTGGGCCTGGTACTCCCGGACTGCCTCCAGGTTCTGGAGCTTCTCCGCCCACTTCTCGATATAGGGATGCTCTGGGGAGATAACCATATAGGTGGCCCCGTACAGGGTGTCAGGCCGGGTGGTGTACACTGTGAGCTTATCCCCAGCGGAGGTGGCAAAGTCCACCTCTGCCCCGGTAGAGCGGCCAATCCAGTTCTTCTGCTGGGCCTTGACCCTGTCCGGGTAGTCCACGGTGTCCAAATCGTCAATGAGCCGCTGGGCGTATTCCGTAATTTTCAGCATCCACTGGCTCTTGACCTTGTGAACCACCTCGCTGCCGCAGCGCTCGCACACCCCGTTGACCACTTCCTCGTTGGCCAGCACGCACTTGCAGCTGGTGCACCAGTTCACGTTCATCTCTTTCTTATAGGCCAGGCCGTGCTTATAGAGCTGGAGGAAGATCCACTGGGTCCACTTGTAGTAGTCCGGGTCAATGGTGCACACCTCCCGGCTCCAGTCAAAGGAGATGCCCAGGGCCTTAATCTGCCGGGTGAAGTTGGCGATATTCTGCCGGGTGATGCCCTCTGGGTGCACGTGGTTCTTGATGGCGTAGTTCTCGGCGGGCAGGCCAAAGGCGTCCCAGCCAATGGGGTACAGCACATTATAGCCCTGCATCCGGCGCTTCCGGGCCACAATGTCCAGGGCGGTGTAGGGCCTGGGATGGCCCACATGCAGCCCCTGCCCGGAGGGGTAGGGGAACTCAATCAGGGCGTAGAACTTGGGTTTTTCCGACTTGTCCTGGGCGTGGAAGACCCCGGCCTGCTCCCAGGCCTTTTGCCATTTAGGCTCTGTGGCCTTATGGTCGTATTTCATTTTGTATCATCCTTTCTATGGTAATCATACTGCAATATTTTGTAAAGCTATAGGTAAACCGTATAGGTTTTGGGAACACGGAAGCCCCTGACGGCTCGGGGCACAGCCTTTCGCCAAGCGCAAGCGCTGGAGCGGGCGAAAAGTTTCGTCCACCTTTTCAAAGGTGGCAGGGGCTTGGGGGCAGCGCCCCCAAGGTCTGGCCCTTGACCATAGAGGGCGGCGCTCCAAGAGAAAGGAGCGAGGCAGAACCCCAGTCGGCCCGCCCAAGTCAGTACGTGGCACTCTGAGCGCCGCCAAAGAAGCCGGTCGCGCGAATCTGTCGAGTGAGGAGCCCATGGGCTCCTCACTCACAGAGAGCCGCAGGCCGTCTGTAGGAGCGTTGGGAGGCTAAGCGTTCCCGCAAACTGCCGCTTGCGGTTGGGAAGCCGCCTGCTGTCAGGCCCTTGCCCCAGAGCAGGCACCCTTTCCCGGAGCGCTTAGCCTCCCAACGCTGGTGCAGTGCGTCCGCCTCTCTCCGAAAGTTAGGAAAGCAACGCTTTCCTA
>CAJTXF010000151.1 GCA_910580045.1 uncultured Eubacteriales bacterium | reverse complement strand
TGGTGACCTTGGCGCCCTCGCTCACTTCGAAGGACACGGCCACAGCCTGGGTGAAGTCAAAGTCCTCAGCAACCACAGCGGTGATGGTCTCGCCAGCGATGGTTGCCTCAACCTCCCCTACCTTGGCGGCGGTGATGTCAGCCTCGGTGCTGGGCTCGCCAAAGGCAACGGTCAGCTTGTAGGTATTGGTGGTTTTCTTGTCCTCAGAGGTGACCTTGATGGTCGCGCCGTCGGTCAAATCGAACTCTTCGGGCTCGGTAACCTCAATGCCGTCAACCTCAATGGTGGCCATGGAAGAAGCGGCAATGGTGAGCACCTGCTTCAGGCTGCTGCCATAGGGCAGGGTAACCTTCCAGGCCTTAACAGCGGCGGTGTCGTTGTCAGGGTCGGCCTCAGCGGCGGTCTCGCCCACCAGCAGGCTGGTCAGCTCAGCACTGGTCTGAACAGGAGCAACCTTTACGAAGATGCTGTAAGGAGTGGAACGGTTTGTATCTTCGGCACGAACCGTCACAAATTCAGTTGCAGTAGAGTCAAATGTATCATCAGGATTAGTCGTTTGGGTCTTCTTAGCAATGAGTTTATTCACACCAGAAACAGGTCCAACCTTAAAACGAGTACCCTTATTAGCCTCGCCCTCGTCGCTCGCAATTTCTTTGCCAACGGTAAAGGCGTTATTCCCCTGATACAGGGTAGCCTTGTCACTCAACGTAAAGTCCAGACCGAAATCTGTAGCATCAGCAACATAGCTGTTAGGCACAGTAATGGTGATTTCAGTGCCCTTCGTCTCAACGGTAACGTTGGGGTCAGCGGTGCTGGCAATGTTCAGCAGCTGAGCGCCGGTCGCAGGAGCGGCGTAAGTGCCGGAGAGCTTATACTTGGTGGTAGCCAAAGAAGAAGCGGCATCATAGGTAGTTGTTCCAAGAGTGATATTCTTCCACGCATCCTCACTGAACACCCAAATCTCTACAGGCACAATACCTGTAGCACCGGCCTGCTTCACGAAATTGGCATAAATGCTCTTAGCAATGCCAGGAGCAGCCGTAGTGCCATCAGCATTCCATGCAGTCAGCTCATAATTACTAGCAAGAATCGCGCCAGTAGTGGTAGTAGGAACAAGAATGGCCTTAGCACCAGTACTCAATTTCAATTCAGAGAAATAAAGGTTAGTGAAAGTAGTGCCCTTCGAATAAGGCATATCGACGGTGATGGTTTTAGCGGCAGCATCATAATTCGTAGTGGTCACATCGTCGGTCTTGTTCTTAGCAGCGCTCTTGCTGTCATAGGCGCTTACAGCAGCGCTTTCAATGATGCCGGTCTTGTTGGCAGCATCGCGCTTAATGGTCACCTTGCGAGGTGTACCGCCAACACTGATGCTTGCAACAATGCTATCGCCAGCGGTAAAGCCATACTTGGCAGTAACAGCGCCTTGATCATCTTTTGTTGAAGAGCCAACAAAAATCTGGTCCATGACAGTCGTTCCGCTATTCAAGACAACAGTACTATTAATCGCAGGAATAGGGGTAGAGGGTGCCGCAGCCCAGTCCTCATCAGAAACACCACTAAAGCTAAGGGTCTGACCAGGAGTACCAGTGGCGGAAACTGTCCAGCCAGTCAACGCGAAGTCATTTGAATAGGTTGTTGAACCGGTCTCGGTCCAGTCACCCGTACCCAGAGAGTAAGGAACAGTGATGGTGAAGTTACCAGTTGCGTCCTTCACGCCAGCATAAGTAACCTTTTCGCCGTTAACGGTGCCGGAAATAGAGACACTTTCCAGGTTCTTGTCAGCATTCTTGTCAGCCTTGCTCAGGTTGAAGGTATAACGCTTTTCGGCGCTCTTGTCCTCGGATTGGAGCTCAACAATGATAGTACGGGTGGCGGCATTAGCGTCTAGAGGTGCAATGGTAATGTCAGCTGCACCACCAGTGAGGGGGCTGTTCCCGTCGAACTCCCCTTCAGTAGAGTTTACCTTGTACTGAGCGGCTACTGAGCCGTCCAAAGAAATTTTCATTTCTTTGGAGAAATCAGTATCATAAGGCAGAACCACATTGATGGTCTGGTTGCCAGAGGCCTCAGGAATAACCACGGTCTGCCCCTTATAGGTCCAAGTAATACTAGAGGAAGCTGCGTCACCTACCTGGAAGCGCACGGTATTAAGGACGGCCTCGGGGTTGCTTGTAGGCACAAGCACGATAACATTTATATCTTTTTTATTTGTACTTGTTCCCAGTGTAGTGGAAACGTCCTTCAGAGTGGCTTTGTATGCCGTCTCAGTGGCAGTGTTGCTAGCTGGTTCAGCAGCAAAGGTGAGTTTGCCGCCTTTGGCATCTTTCATGCTTGTATTTCCAGTAGCATTGGTTTTGACCTCAGTGACATTGTCGCCAAACTCAAGAGACACTTCTTTGTCGCTAAGAATGCCAGCACTGGTGCTGGCAGCCATGTAAGGCATCTTAATGGTAAAGGTGCGAGTGGTGCCATCAAAGGAATAAGCAGTCTCACCAACCTGACCATCCATCGTCACGTTGGTAATGGCGGCCTCCTCAGCGTACACAATATCATAAATTTCCTGCGCACCATTTTCTGCGTTGACTTTCACTTTGTTTGCAGTGGCAAGGTCAATCGTAGAATGGCCCGCAGTGGGGATAAAGTAGCTGGGCGCTTCATCTGGAGAAGGTGTAGCAGAAGCAGAGTCTTTTTTATTGATTGCCCCTGTCACACCAAAAGCCATAGTCAGGGTAATTTTATTACCGCTAATGGCAGCGTCCAGAACGTTAGCCAGCTTCTTGTAATTCACCCGGCGCAGAGTGGCGTCGGTCTCAGCCTCCCGGCGGGTCCAGTCAATGACCAGGGGCCAGGTGGTGGTGCCGTCCGTCAGATTAAAGGTATACTCGCCGGTCTCGGGGGAGTCGGCGGTATGCTCAATGGCGGTCGTCAGCGCCAGAGTGCTGGGATTGGTCACACCGCCAACAGCTGCGGTGACGTTGTTTGCCTTGACCACAGACAGCGTTTTGCCGCTGTTGCCAACCGCGCGCACCCAGCTGACTTTAATGCCCTTTCCGGCGGGAGTGTCCTCGGCATTATTGGTCGACGTTGTCCGAATACCAGACAGCGCAACCTTAAAGCCGCCGTTCTCGCCAAGGCCAGCGTCCCAGGTAGCCTCCGTGTCGGCGGTAGTAACACCGAGCTTGAGGCTCTCAATGTACGCCGGCTTTTCAGCTGGCGCATCGGGCGCTTCCTCAGCAAACGCGCTCATGGGAATCATCGCGGCGACCATGAGAATGGCCAGAA
>CAJTXF010000150.1 GCA_910580045.1 uncultured Eubacteriales bacterium | reverse complement strand
CCCAGCTTGGTGACCTTAGCGCCCTCGCTCACTTCGAAGGACACAGCCACAGCCTGGGTGAAGTCGAAGTCCTCAGCAACCACAGCGGTGATGGTCTCGCCAGCGATGGTCGCCTCAACCTCGCCTACCTTGGCGGCGGTGATGTCGGCCTCGGTGCTGGGCTCGCCCTCGGTGGCGGTCAGGGTGTAGACCTTGCGGTTCACGCCATCCTCAGCCACAACAGTGAAGGTGATGGGGTTGGTCAGATTATACTCTTTGGAAGGATCAAAGTCGTCAGAGCCAATGCGCACAGTGGCCAGCGGAGAAACAGTCTCAAAGCTCAGAACCTGCTTTTCCAGATTAGAACCATTGGGCACGGTCACAGTCCACTTGGTCTCGTCCTCAGTGTCCTGAACGCCAGCGGCCTTGCCAACGGTCAGGCCCTTCAGGCTGGCCTCAGACTGGGCTGCAATCTGCGCAATGCTCAGCTTCCAGCTGTCGCTGTGCTTGCCGTCCTCGGCAGTCACGGTGATAACATAGGGGCCGCCATTGGGTGCAAGTTTTGTGCCGTTGACAGCGAGATGGCCATCAATGAAGGAGAACTTGGAGGCACCCTTGGTGTCGGCAGAACCAGCATCAGAGGTAAGCTCCACATTGTTAATTTTAACGGTTGCCTTGGGGCTGGCAGTGTAGTTCAAAGTAAAGGTCTTGTCAGAATTGCGGTAGTAGCTGTAGGGTACATTGAGGGTCAGCTCATGAGAGGCGTCCTTCACGTCGCCGGAAACGGTAACGTTGGTGTCCACAGTGCTCTCAATGCTCTCCAGAGCGTAGCCAGTCTCGGCCTTCTCGACCTCGGCAACCAAACTATAGGCTTGAGAAGTCGCCTCACCATTAAATTCCCCAGCTTTAATTTCAGTTGTTTGGGGAGTGGCATTATCTGCAACGATGGATTTACCAGCAATTTTATCCCACTGCTCCTCAGAGTAAGTACGCAGAGTCACAACGTTGGCAGTTTTCAGAGTGCCATCCTCATTCAGATAATCATTCCAATTTGCCTTGACATCAATGGCATTTCCCAAAGCAGTAGCCCCGGGGACAATACTGTAATCGTCAACGTTTTCGCCAGTAGCAGCAACATCCCCAGCGGAAGCGCCTACTTGAGCGAGCACAGCAAAATCGCTGATACCAAGGGCAGAGAGACGCAGAGTTTTTGTCCCAGCAACCAACTCAGCATTCACGCTATAAGGCAGATAAACCTTGATGATGTGCTTGTCACGGTCAACATCAGCCTTAAAGGTGTTTTCAGCGGTCATGTCCTCTTTCTTGGAGGCAGTGGTAAACTCAGCAGAGGTGACCTGATTCTGCTTGCCTACCTCAGCACTCTTAGGAACAACATCGTAATCAACCGGATACTCAGCGGAAGAAATCGAAGTGCCGGTCCACAGGCGGATAACAGCCTCAGTCGTGGTGTTGTTTGTTTCAAAGCCTGTGGCGGCGTTGTCGCCAAAGAGACCACCGTCAGCCATCGCTTCGGTTTCACCGCTTACCAGCTCGGTGGAGCCGCTAAAGCTAGTGTCGGTCGCAAAAGCGACAGAGGCAAAATCGGAAGCCTCGGCGACCACAACGATATCGCTCCAATCGCCGCCATCCTTAGCAATGCTGTAAGGAATTGTCATTTCAACCTTGCGGCTGGTCTGGTTAATGGTACCGGTGGCAATTACGTCGCCGGTGACCTTGTTGACCAGATTCAGCTTGGTCAGGGTAGGAATGCCGCTGGCAGTGCCAACCTTGACGTTGATGGTGTAGTTCACAACGGTCTTGCCATCAGGGGAAGTGACCTTCAGGTAAACCACCTTGTCGCTGATCTTGACAGCGCCATTGAAAGGAGCCAGAACGCCGGTGTTTTCAATACCATCCTTAGTAACGTTGTTGTCCACATAGGTCACTTTCTGGCCAGCGTCGCCCAGCACGTCAACCTTGGTGCCTTTCAGGCCAGCAACCTTGATAATTTGCGCAGTGCTCAGGCTGGTGCCTGCGGGCAGGGTCACGTCAACAGTGGTCTGGCCCTTCTCAATGTTGACAACCTGAGAGTTGCCAATCTTGATGGCGGTCAGAGCCGCGACGGGGCTGGCGTTGGGGGCGGTGACAATCAAATTGAATGTCGCAGTCCCACCGCTAACAGTGCTCACTGTTACATTTTTAGAGTTACTATTTGTATCAACTTTCAAGACACCGTCGCCAGTAGCGGAAGCAAAAGTAACAGCCTTGGTGCCACTAGTAATTGTGTTGCTGTTGTAGGAAAGAGTAACACCAGAAACGGTCTTAAAAGTAAGAGGCAATCCATTTACCACTGCCGCCAGTTGTAGTTCTGTAGTCACATCACCGTCATAAGGGAACTCAAAGGTGATGGTGCCAGCAGTATCATCAATTGTACCAACAGCATCGCCCAGCTTGATCTCGGTGAAGGTATCCTCAGAGACAAACTTGAGGGTGTACTTCTCAGTGGCGCCATTGGCGTTCACAGTCAAAGTGTCGCCCGCCAGGTCCATGGTCACACCTTCGGTGGTGTTGGGCTCGAAAATGGCGGGGAGCAGTGTGGCACGCACTTTCGAGGCAGCGTCGCCAGCTGAGCCGCCGATGATTGCAGTCCAGTCTCTTGCATCTGTACCAAACGCATACCCACTGCCGCCATCAGATTCTGATACAATGAACTTACCCTTATTATCACCACTCAGAGCAATTTTGACTTGCTTTGCTTTTGTAGGAGTGCTGCTAGTTACAACAGTTGCATTATCAACCGCTTCAAAAATCGCAGACTCTACAGCGGTAGTACCCAGCTTGGTTTTAATGGTGATAACACCATCGGCAACCACAGCATCGCCCACCATGTTAGGGATATTGTGAACCGCCTTAATGCCAGTGTCGCGGCTGGCAAAGGTCTCTGTCCACTGAATCTCCAGCTGGTAGGGAGTGTTGGTGTTCCGGCTGGCGCCAATCAGCAGAGTGAACTTGTAGGTACCAGTGGTGCCCACAGGCTCGGGCTTTTCGGCCGCGTCAGACAGCTTTACACCGCTCAGGCCCGTGCTGGTATCCAGCTGGCCCTCGTCCGCCTCTTTCAGGAAGACATGGGTGGTGTCGCTGCTCACGACAGCGCTCATGCTCACCGTTGCCGGAGAGCGCTGCCCTTCCGCTTTTACAACGTACTTCTCGCCGTCCCAGGTGGCGCTTGTGCCATTCACACGAATGGCGGTAACGCCCTCTGGGGCAGAAGCAGCAAACGCGCTCATGGGAATCATCGCGGCGACCATGAGAATGGCCAGAAGC
>CAJTXF010000149.1 GCA_910580045.1 uncultured Eubacteriales bacterium | reverse complement strand
TTGGAAATCTACGATTTCCAAAGTCAACGGATTTGCGCTGCTTGGGATGGTTGGGCGGCGCGGCTTTCTGCCTCTGTCGAACTCAAGTTGAGAGAGTTAAGTTCTGCCTCTCTTTTGGGTTTTTGGCGCCGCCCTAAGGTCAAGGTCGCCTCCGGCGGCTTAGGGCTTTGCCCGAGAGTTCGCTTGGCGAACTCTTCGAACCCACCAGGGGGCAAGGTCTCGCCTGTCGGCTCGGTCGGTTCGCAGCTTGTTTGCCACTGGCAAACGCTCACCCCCCTGGACCCTGGTCGGGGCTCGCCGTCGGGTGCTGCCCCTGCCGGTTTGACTTTCCTCCCCAGGTGTGCTACAATCTTTCCATCAGGAGGTGCTGCTATGTATCAGGATTGGGCCAGCTTAGAGGCTGCCTGCAAAAACTGCCGGAAGTGCGGCCTCTGCCAGGACCGCCATCATGTGGTGTTCGGCGTGGGAAATCCCCAGGCAAAAATTATGTTTGTGGGCGAGGGCCCCGGCGAAAACGAGGACCTCCAGGGAGAGCCTTTTGTGGGCCGGGGCGGCCAGCTGCTGGATAAATATCTGGCTGCTGTGGATTTGGACAGAAAAACCAATGTGTATATCGGAAATATCGTCAAATGCCGCCCCCCGAAAAACCGCGACCCCCTGCCCGAGGAGCAGGAGGCCTGCATTGACTGGCTGCGCAATCAGTTTATTCTGCTGCGGCCAAAAATTCTGGTATGCCTGGGCCGGGTGGCGGCCATGCGGCTGATGAAGCCGGACATTAAAATTACCAAGGAACACGGGACTTTTTTGGATAAGAACGGCACGCTGATGATGGCCACCCTGCACCCCGCGGCGCTGCTGCGCAATCCTGGCCAGAAGCCCGCGGCCTTTGAGGATTACCTGAAGCTGCGGGAGAAGATTGACGAGCTGGGGTGCGATGTGGCCAAAAGGTGAGCTCCCCGCAGGCTACTGCTCCGGCTGGCTCCGGCCATACAGCAGCTGGTCTGCCACCACCAGCAGGGCCCCTGCGATGACCACTAAGTAATAGGTGAAAAACCGCCACACCATCACCGCGGCGTACAAATCGTTATTCACGAAATAGGGCCGCAGAAAGTTGGAGAACCCAATCTCCTGGGCCCCGGAGGCCCCTGGCATGGGCATAAAGGACACCGAGGCCTGAAGCAGGCTCTGGATGGCCACAATCTCCCAGTACCCGGCCTGGCGGTACCCAAAGGCCCGGAAGATAAAATACAGCACGCTCATTTGCAGGATGAACTGGGGCACAGACAGCAGAATCCCCCAAACCACTGCCTTTTTCTTCTCCTTAAAGTCGTCTGTGTAGCTGTCAAAGTCAGCCTGGAACTTATCAATGCTCTCCAGCATGTGGAAACGGGCGGAGAGCTTTTTGAATTTCCTGGCCAGCCACTTGACAAACCGGCACATGGCCCCCAGCACCGGGCGGCAGAACATGGAGCCGAAAAAGAGGATAGAGCCCCCGTTGATTATCAGCCCCACCACAATGAAGGGGATGATGCCCGGGTTTTCCCGGGAGATTTTTCCATACAGGAAAATGAAAGAGAGCACAGAGCAGAACACAAAGGCGCACTGGTAGCAGAAAAACTTCATAATCAGCACTGCTGTGGACAGGCCCACCGGGATTTTGTCCCGGCGCAGATAGGCTGCCTGCATGGGCTGGCCCCCAGTAGAGCTGGGGGTGATGTAGGAGTAGTAGATGCCAATCAGCCCGATTTTCATGCTGGCCCCCAGCTTCATGGGGATGCTTTGGCTGCGCATAAGCAGGAGGATGACCCCGCCCTCAAAGAAGAAAAACACCACGCTGATTGCCACGGCAATGGACAGGAAGCCAGGGGTCAGGTGGGTTATGGTATAGAACACGTTGCCGAATTCCCGGTTGAATATGCCGAACAGCACCACTGCCCCAATGGTGGCGATGATGTACAGCATCCCCCAGGGGATTTTCTTTTTGTTTGGCTGAGCCTGTTTCATAGGCAGGGCCCCTTTCTTACCAGAGCATTGGAAGTGCAAAAAAGAATATACCAGGGAATGTTTACGTTCCCCAGGCGGTTTTCTTACAAAATGCTTAACAGATGGGGACAGAGCCCCACCAAACAGCCTCAAGTGTCCAAAGGGCAGTTCTCCGCTTAGTTATAGGGCATCAGCGGGTTGATGCGCCCGTGGTCGCCCCTGTCCATCTTATCTATGTACTTGATGGCCCGCCCGGCGCCCAGGACCACGCAGTTCTCCGGCTCGTCAAAGGAGACCACCGGGATTCTCGTCTTTTTCTGCAGCAGGATGGAGAGGCCATACAGCCGGGCAGAGCCGCCGGTCAGGTAGATGCCGTCTGTAAAAATATCCGCCAGCAGCTCCGGCGGCGTGCGCTCCAGGGTGGACTGGACCGTGCGCACAATGGCAATGGCAGGCTCAATCAGGGCCTCAATCATATCGTCAGAGGTCATCACCGTGGTGGTGGGCAGGCCAGAGACCGTGTCCAGGCCCTTGAGCACATAGGTGCTCAGCTGCCGCCGGGGATAGGCGCAGCCAATGGCCATTTTGGCAGCCTCGGCCATTCTGTCCCCAATCACCAGGCTGAACTTGCGCCGGACATACTTGATGATGGCCTCGTTAAAATCGCCCCCCGCCACGTGGGTGGAGTTGGCAATGGCAATGCCGTTCAGGGAGATGACCGCCATGTCCGTGGCGCCCTCGCCCACATCCACAATCATGCAGCCATGGGGCGCGGCAATATCCACCCCCGCGCCGATGGCCGCGGCCACAGGCTCCTCAATCAGGCAGACCTTGCGCACGCCCGCGGCCTCAATGGCGTCCACCACAGCCCGCTTCTCCACCTCGGTCACCCCGCAGGGAATGCTGACCACCACCCGGGGGGTCAGCAGGCGGCTTCTGCCCACCTGGCGCAGGTAATAGGCAATCAGGTGCTCTGCCAGGGTCAAATCCGAGATGACCCCATTGCACAGGGGGTGGGCTACAGTCACCCGCTCAGAGGTACGGCCAAGCATACCATAGGCCTCGCTGCCAATGGCAATGATTTCCTCTGTCATATTGTCCACGGCAATGATAGAGGGCTCGTTGAGGACAATGCCCTTGCCGTCCTGATAGATTTTGAACCGGGCGGTGCCCAAATCGATGGCAATATCAATGCCCATGGCAGGGCGGCCCCCTTCCTGGGGATAAAGTAGTGTTGAGGATATTATACGATAAATCCGCTTGGAGAAGTCCGGTGCTTTTGCGAAGCAAAAGAGAAGCGCTTCGCGCTTCAGGGCTTCTCCGGATGTCCGCTTGCGGACA
>CAJTXF010000148.1 GCA_910580045.1 uncultured Eubacteriales bacterium | reverse complement strand
TATATTTTCCTCTATTTGCATCACTTTGCGGTTACACAGATTTTGGGACAGACCCTGTTTTCTTTGGGTCTGTTGCTCCCTCTGTTCCTGCCGCAAGATACCGTAAACATTCTTTCTGATTTTCTCCGCTTCTTTCACTTCCTCTTTCAATGCAAGATACCGCTGATTGAGCGTTTTCCTCTCGGCGGTCAGCTTGGTGTATTCTTCTTTCCATGCCTTTGTCGGGATTGTGGTCTTTCCGTTCATCACGCCTTTGAGATAATCTTTCGCTGTTGTGAACAAGATTTGCTCGGCTTCGGTCAGCGGCTTCTTTCCCTTACACTTGAAATAAATGTCGGCTTGCTCTAAGTGCTTTTTCAGAGTGGCAAGCCGCCGTTCAACGGGTTTCAGTTTCCCTTGAATGTCCAGTTGTTCCCCTATCATGGACTTGAATTTTTCATCAAGCCCCGCCATATCCATGATGTTGTTGGTTTGCAGGAAATTCAGCATTTTTGCCGCGTCTTTAAGGTTATAGAGGGATTGGGAATATCCCGGTTTTCCCGTCTGCGCCTTGCGTGACAGTATGCCCTGAATGTAGTCGGCAAGGGTAGGCGGCTCGGTGTTCTCGGTTTCCTCTTTCAACCAGTTTTGCAGTTTGGAGATACGCGCCTTTAACTGCCGTAACTTCTGGTTTGTCACTTCGATTTCGCGGTTAAGGTCGCCGCGCTCGGTGCGGATGCCGCGCTTCTCCATAGCAGAAGCGGCAACGCCTAAATGGATGGTGGGTATCTGGTCTATCCCCTGCCGCTCATAACTGCGGTGGTCGATACGCTCCGCGTGTCCGTTCTGTTCTAACGCTTGATTACAAAGCTGCGCCCATGCCGCCCTCCATTCCTCCGCTTTGGTCTGCTCGTTCCAGTCGGTAGCGGGAATGGGTTTGCATTTGTACTGCCGCTTCTTCGGGTCATAGATTTTATCCCCGTCTTTGTCAAGAATGTACTCCTTTTTCTGCTTCGCTCCCCACTCGCCGCCCTCATCAAAAGGGCGCATTGTCAGCATGATATGGGCGTGGGGGTTGCCGCCGCCTGTGTCATGTAAACATACATCGGCGCACATTCCCGCCGCCACAAAATGCCGTTTCACATACTCGCGGACAAGGGAAATGCTTTTCTCCCTCGTCAGTTCGCGGGGTAAGGAAATTTCAATCTCCCGCGCAAGCTGGGCGTTTTTGGCTTTCTCGATTTTCTCAACCTCGTTCCACAAAACCGCCCTGTCCGTATATTCGGCGGGGGCGTGGTCGGGCAGTAAAATCTCGGTGTGGACGACACCGCCCTTGTGGGTGTAGTCGTGGGTCATTCCGTCAAACTGGTTTGTGATTTTCTCCCCCGCCCGGTAAGCGGCGGCGGCAACAGCGGATTTGCCCTTGCCGCGGGATATGACTTTGATACTGCAATGGTAGATTGCCACGCGCCGCGCTCCTTTCTGCGGGTAACTCCCGCCGTTTCCTTTTGTGCCGACAGGCACAAAACGCCGTCTGCAAGACCGCACATACCACATTCATGTGGTATATAAGTGCGCCCTTGCTTTAAGCAAGGGTATGGGCGCAAGCCCGTTACCCTTGTAAACCGCCCCCGTCCGCGTCCCCGCCTGCGCCGCCCTCGCGGGCTGTATGGGCGGTTTTAGCGGCGGGTGGCGTGTTACCCTGTGCCGCCGTTTCCGCGCCCTGTGCGGGGGCTGTGGGGGCGTTCCGGGCGGTCAATTCGTCCAGTATGCGGCGGGCTTGGTCGCTCATTACCGTCTTTTCAAGAAAGGTCTTGAATTGCTCCTCTGTCAGCGGTATCGTGTCGGGGACAAGGCTTTCAAAAAGCCCCATGCGGCGGCATAGGCGTTTCGTCCTGTCCCTGCGCTCCTGTGCCTTTTGCTCCTGCACAAGCTGTCTGCGCCTGTTTTCAAGCTGTCGGATTTCTTCCTCAATGCTCGTGATTTTTTCAGCTTTGGTCTTTGCCATGCGTCAATCGCTCCTTTCATGTCTGGCGTGGAATGGATAGGAATGGATAGGATAGGAATGGATTTTTATAGATAACCGTTTTATTCCTGCCTGTCGGCAAGTATCATTTTCAACAGCTTGTCGCGGAATGTTTCTGTGCCGCTGTGGTTGAAAAACAACTCCGCAACAATGGTCTGCCCGTTCCTGTGGGTCGTGATGATACCGTCCGGCTTTCGGGGCGGGGTGGGCGTTTCTCTCTTTTCTGTCAATGGGTTGCTCCTTTCTTTGGGCGCGGAAAAGGGATTTCCCGTAATCGGAAAATCCCTCTCTGCTGTCGGCTATTTAGTTTTTGCTATTTTACTGTGCGGACGCGGCGGCTTGCGCCTTTTTCCTTGCCCGGTATTCCCTCGCTTTGATACGGTCATACTCCCGTTGCTTTTCAATGTTTCTGGCGCGGTAGGCTCTGGAATATTCCCGGTGGTAAGCGCGGCTCTTTTCCTTTTTTGCTTCTTCGATTTCCTCCCTCATTTGTATGATTTCCTGCTCTGTCGGCTCGGTAAGCTGTGTCAGTTCGTTCTCAAACCTGCCGATATGGTTGAAGTATATCCCGATATGCTGAAGCCTGTTCCAGATTGTCCGCGTCCCGGCTCTTGAAGATCACGATGTAGTGGGGCGGCTGGGTGGTCTTGTCCTTCCGCAAGGCGAAGTCCACGCCGTATTTCTTGGCGCAGGGCTTGAAAGCGGCGATATTGGCGTCCGTGATCTCAATGTTGGACAGCGCCGCCCCGTGCTGCTTTAACTGCTTTAGGCTCTGCTGGCCCTGATGGAGCTTGGGGCCGTGCTTCTGGGCCTCCAAAAACTTTTTCAGGGCCATTTGCAGCACTTGGGCCGTCAGCTTCCCGGTTTTCATGGATAATGCGATGGTCTTTTGAGTGACTTCCTCCTGCAAGCGTCATACCTCCTTTGCCAGAAGTCAGGGATAAAAGCTAAGGCGGCACTACCAGCCGCCGCAGGTAAATTTGCATCAGATACGCACCCGCAGACCGTTCAGATCGTCGGCCCGGATGCCCACCAGATACCAGTCGGCGGCGTACTCAATGCGGGTGGGTTTCCAGCGCCCGCCCACCATCACGTCGAAGCACTGTCCACAGTGCAGACCGCCGTAGTAGTCGGCCAGGTCAAAGCGGATGTCGTAGCGGTCTGTCCGCTCGTCGAAGATCAATGCGCCCTGTTTCATAGTCGGGGCCTCCTTTGTCAGATTTTGCCCTCCGCCATATCATGGGCGACGAGGGCGGTGTAGTAGCTTCCCATAGTGCTGGGGGCGTTGAACAGCACCGCCAGCAGGTATTTCTTGATGTTGCGGATTTTCGTGG
>CAJTXF010000147.1 GCA_910580045.1 uncultured Eubacteriales bacterium | reverse complement strand
AAACACCTCCCGGCAGTTGACTTTTGCGGGAGATGTGGTATAATATAAATAAAGAGGGCGCTGCCACATGGCGGTTAGCCCCTCAGTAATCGTCTAACAATATGTTAGCCGTTCGGGGTCCAGCCGAGCGGCTAACACGCTTTTGGGGCTAAATAAATAAGGATAAGCATAGCAAGAAGTACGCAAAATGCTATGCGCAGAGCCTTGTGTCCCATTGCGCGCCACCTCCCCTCGTAAAAACTTAGGGAAAAGTGAACCACCCCCTTTCGGGAAAGTGGCTAACCGCCTTTTATATGACAGCGTCCAATTTTAGAGAACCCCCTCACCAGAAGGGGGCTTTTTTATTATAACATGAGTCGACAGGATTTGCAAGCGGGGAGGTTGGGATTTGGGGCGGTCGGCGGCATCAGGTGGTCAGGCTTAGGGATTTGGAGCGGTCAGCCTCTCCTTCTTGGGTTGGCGGCATCTTTCAGGATTGCTTAGCCTCCCGACGTGGGTGCTGGGAGTCCGCCTCTCTCCGCAAGTTAGGAAAGCAGGGCTTTCCTGACTTGCGGAATCTTGCTGCTGGCTGCGGCTATGGGGCGTGGGGGCGGCGCGGCCTTCTGCTTCTGACAAACTTAGGATATAGGAATTTAGTTCTGCCTCTCTTTGGGATTTCTGGCGCCGCCCTTTTAAGGTCAAGGGCAAGGTCGCAGGGGCTCCTGACATTGGCTTCGCCAAGTCGCCCCGAACCCCGCCAGGGGCCAAGAGTTGGCCAAAGCCAACTCTACCCCCCTGGACCCCGGGATGGGCTTAACCTCAGGCTTCTGGGATTTCCGCGAAGCGGAAGCTCTCTCCGTCGTACTCGCATTGATACCGTTTCCCGCTGCTCAGCTCCCCTTCCAACAGCTTCTCTGACGCCAAATCCTCAATCCGGCTCTGGATGACCCGCCGCAGCGGCCTTGCGCCGTACATGGAATCAAACCCCAGCTTCGCCACCGCCGCCACAGCCTCCGGGGTGAACTCCATCTCCACGCCCATGCCTGCCAGCTTTTTCTTTAAGGTCTCCAGCATCTTGCCAGCTATCTTCCCTGTGTCCTCCTCAGTGAGCTTATGGAACACGATGATGTCATCCACCCGGTTCAGAAACTCCGGCTTGAACAGGTTTTTCAGCTCGCCCAGCACGGTCTCTTTGATTTTCTCAAAGCCCCGTTCCTCCTGCTCGCCCGCGGCCTGGAAGCCCAGCCCGTTCTGCCGCTCGGTGATAAGCCTGGCCCCCACGTTGGAGGTCATGATAATCACCGCGTTCTTAAAGTCCACGGTTTTTCCCTGAGAGTCCGTGACCCGGCCGTCCTCCAGAATTTGCAGCAGGATGTTGAACACATCCGGGTGGGCCTTCTCGATTTCGTCGAACAGCACCACTGAGTAGGGCTTGCGCCGCACCGCCTCAGTGAGCTGGCCCCCCTCGTCAAAGCCCACGTATCCGGGAGGGGAGCCCACCAGCCGGGACACGGTGTGCTTTTCCATATACTCTGACATGTCCAGGCGGACCATGGCCTTCTCGTCCCCAAACATGGCCTCTGCCAAAGCCTTGCACAGCTCGGTTTTGCCCACGCCTGTGGGGCCCAGGAAGATAAAGCTGCCAATGGGCCGGTTTTTGTCCTTGAGGCCCACCCGGCCCCGGCGGATGGCTTTCGCAATGGCCGAGACCGCCTCCTCCTGGCCCACCACCCGCTGGTGGAGGATGGACTCCAGCTTCAACAGCCGCTGGCTCTCCTCCTCTGTCAGCCGGGACACAGGCACCCCTGTCCACATGGACACAATGTCCGCAATGTCCTCTGCCGTGACCACAGAGTTGCTCCGCTCGTTCTTGGCGGCCCAGTCGTCCCGGGCCTGCTCCAGCTCCTCCTGCAAGCCCTTCTGCTTATCCCGCAGGGAGGCTGCCCGCTCAAACTCCTGGGCGTTCACTGCCGCGGCCTTGTCAGCCTCCAAGTCCTTAATCCGCTTCTCCAGCTCCTGCAGGCTGTCCGGGGCCGTAAAGGTCCGCAGCCGCACCCGGGAGGCCGCCTCGTCCACCAGGTCAATGGCCTTGTCAGGCAGGTACCGGTCAGAGATGTACCGGGCGGAGAGCTTCACAGCCGCGTCAATGGACTCATCGGTAATCTTCACCTTGTGGTGGGCCTCGTACCTGTCCTTCAGGCCCCGAAGGATTTCCACAGCCTCCTCCTGGGTAGGCTCGCCCACAGTGACCGGCTGGAAGCGCCGCTCCAGGGCCGCGTCCTTCTCAATGTGCTTGCGGTACTCGTTGATGGTGGTTGCGCCGATGACCTGGAAGTCCCCCCTGGCCAGGGCGGGCTTGAGGATGTTTGCCGCGTCCGCAGAGCCCTCTGCCGAGCCCGCGCCGATGATGGTGTGCAGCTCGTCAATAAAAAGGATAACGCTGCCGTCGCTTTTCACCTCGTCAATGGCGGTCTTGATGCGCTCCTCAAAGTCCCCCCGGTACTTGGTGCCAGCCACCATGCCGGTCAAATCCAGGGAGATAAGCCGCTTGTTTTTCAGGGTCTCGGGCACGTCGCCGCTGTGGATTTTCAGGGCCAGGCCCTCGGCCACAGCGGTTTTTCCCACGCCTGGCTCGCCGATAAGCACCGGGTTATTTTTTGTCCTGCGGGAGAGGATTTGGATTACCCGCTGAATCTCCTCGCCCCGGC
The DNA here is from genome assembly GCA_910580045.1 of uncultured Eubacteriales bacterium. Classification (GTDB taxonomy): domain Bacteria; phylum Bacillota; class Clostridia; order Oscillospirales; family Acutalibacteraceae; genus Acutalibacter. The sequence continues at coordinate 672 of CAJTXF010000147.1, read as the reverse complement.
CAATGACCGGGTCGATTTTCCCCTGGGCGGCCAGCTGGGTCAAATCCCGGCCAAACTGCTCCAGGGCCTTGCCGGAGCGCTCCTGCCCGTCAGGCCCGGCGGGGCCGCCGGGGGCAGTGCCGCTGCCCAGGCTGACAGAGAGCTCCCGGGCCAGGCGCTCTGAATCCACGCCGAGGATTTTCAAAAAGCGCATGGCATAGCAGCTCTCGTCCTGGGCGATGGCCACCAGAATATGCTCTGTGCCCACATAAGCGCTGTGGAACCGTGCCCGGGCCATGGCGGCGATTTGGAGAATCTGCTTGGTGCGGGGGGTAAAGCTGTCGGGGGTGAGGGTGGTGGGCTCAGGGCCCGCGCCGATGCGCTCGCGCAGGAGCTTTTCGTATGCCTCGGCGGAAACGCCCAGCTTGCTGAGGATGGTGTAAGCAACACCGGAGCCTTCCTGGAGAAGGCCGAGGACAATGTGCTCGCTGCCGATGTAATCGTGGCCCATGGCCTGGGCGGATTGGATGCCCAGATTGAGGGCAGAGTTTGCCTTTTCGGTAAAGCCGTTAAAACGGAACATGGAATCAACTCCTTTGTATTTTATAGTATAAAGTAAACCTAATGGCGAGCCAATCGGAAGTTTTTGAAGGGTCCAGGGGGACTTTTTTCAAAAAGTCCTCCCTGGCAGGG
>CAJTXF010000146.1 GCA_910580045.1 uncultured Eubacteriales bacterium | reverse complement strand
CCGCCCCCAGTTCTATTTCCGTACCACTGACGTGACCGGCGTTATCTCCCTGCCCGAGGGCACCGAGATGTGCATGCCCGGCGATAACGTTGTGATGGACGTGGAGCTGATTACTCCCATCGCCATTGAGGAGGGCCTGCGCTTCGCTATCCGCGAGGGTGGCCGTACTGTTGGCTCTGGCGTTGTTACTGCTATCAATTCCTAAGATATAAAAATGGAGACCCCCAAATGGGGGTCTCTTTCTTTTTCTTAGGCTGAGAGAGGCGGTGTGACATATTAAGAGATTAAGGTTGATGTATCCAGAAGCAAGGGGAGATTATGGGTGTGTTTATTTAGCAATGCTTACAGGGTGAGGTGGGCTGTGATACTGTTCTGCCCTTTCACCTGGGTGAAGCCCATGGATTCATACAGGGCAATGGCTGGGGCGTTGTCCACGTTCACGGTCAGCACCATGGCTTTGGGCCGATTCAGCTCTATAGCTTTGGCCAGCATGGCCCTGGCATAGCCCTTCCGGCGGCAGTTCTCCTTCACGAACACGTCAAAGGGCTCGTTCTCCTCATAATTGTGGGTAATGTCAATATAGCCCACAACCTGGTTGTTTTCGATGGCAAGAATGATTCGGAACCGCTCTGGGGCGGCAAGCACCTTCTCGGCTGTCCAGTACACATCGGTGGAGTGTATGGCGGCGTAGCCTGCCCGAAACTGGGGGCTGTACAGCTGAATCCGGCTGTCGCTGGAAAGGTCCGGCTCTCCCGTGAGCAGCATCTTTTGCTGCTCCACATCGAAGTCCGCGCTGCTCTGCTCCAGCAGCCCCCGGAGCGGACGGTTGTTGGGGTTAAAAACGAAGTCGCACTGCCAGCCGGGGAAGCGCTCCTTCAGAAAGGCCCACAGCTCCTCATAGGCCTGGGTACTGCGGGACAGGGGCATGAGCATTTCCAGATATTGCTCCTGCTCCTCCACCAAAAGCACAAAAATCCCCAAGAGGGCCTCCCCTTCAAAGCAGCCCAGCACCAGCTTGTTGGACTGTTTGGGAGAATCCAGCAGGCGACTGAACAGCTCTTCATCGCTGGAATAGCTTGGTACGCAAAAACTGGAATCGCTGTTGATGTCCTTGGCAAAGGCTATATATTCCATTGTACTTGGTAATGTTTTCAACATATGGCAGACTTCCTTCCAATTAAATTGTATTAACTCTGGGGCAAGCCAGCAAATTCATTCCAACCTGAACCAGGCTGTGCAAATCCATGGACGGGCCGTACAGATGGTCATAAAGTATGGAAAGGGTGCGGCTCATATCCTTGCTGTCTATATCGTTTCCGCCGGTGCCCTCCAAAACAGCCAGCATAGCCAGCCCGTTGTCCAACACCATGGCGATGTCGTCCAGCTCGTCAAAAATCTCTGTCAGTGTGCTGCCGGTGAAGTGTTTTTCTCTGTCTTTCATAAAAACCTCCTTGATTTTTCCCGGGAGGTCTGGTAGAATAGGTTTGCCAGCCTCTTTGGGGTTTGGTGTGCGGCAATCGAGCAGCTTTTTTGCGTGGGCGCTCGGTTGCTTATTTTTTTAGGCGGCTATGCTGCTCTTTAATACCCCGGCGGACAATCTCAGAGCGGGAGAGCCTTTCCGCCTTACAGCATTCGTCAAGCTGGTTCAGGGTTTCCTGGTCCATTCGGACTCGAAGCATGTAATTTTTGGGGTTATCTGTCAGCTTAGTGCCCTTTTTCAGTGCAGCCAATTGTTCACCTCCTTTGTTGCTACAATCATAGCATATAGCGTAGCAACAAACTTGTCAAGCCCTTTTTGAAAAAATTTTCTTGATTTTCCCCAGGAGGTCTGGTAGAATAGGTTTGCCAGCCTCTTTGGGGTTTGGTTTGTGGAGCTTCGCTTGTTTCCTGGTCGGGAGGGGGCGAAGCTCTATTTTTCTTTTACCCGCTCATAGACCTCTCGGATGCCTTGACGAATTACATCAGCTTTGGTCATGCCAGTTTTCTCACAACAGATGGCAAGGAGCCGAACATCTTCATCAGACATTCGTATTCGCGTTTCATGGGTTTTGGGGTCTGCGGTGGGTCTTCCCATTTTCGGAGACATCTTTCACCTCCTTTTGTGTCACCGTAAGTTGATTATAACATCTGGTGACACGAAAGTCAAGCACATTCTGAAGTGTTTCCTCCTTGATTTTCCCCAGGAGGTCTGGTAGAATAGATTTGCCAGCCTCTTTGGGGTTTGGTTTGTGGAGCTTCGCTTGTTTCCTGGTCGGGAGGGCGAAGCTCTATTTATTTTCCCCTTTGGTATAGACCAAGTCTATCCCTTTGCGAACAATCTCGCTTCTGGTAGAGGCCTCCCGCTTGACGCATTCGTCCAGCTTCTGAAGCTCCTCCTTGTCCAGGCGGATTTGTATGCGGATATCTTTGGGGTTTTCCTTTGGGGGTCTGCCTGTACGGGGCGGCACGTCATCACCTCACTTTCCGTACTGACATAATCATAATTCTGTCCGTACAGAAAGTCAAGCCTTTTTGAAAACTTTCTTGCTTTTTCCCGGCCGGTCTGTTAAAATCAAAAGAAAAGGGGGCGGACGGGGTGAAAAGGAAAAGAATTCTGATTGTGTGCGCGATAGCCCTGCTTGCGGCGGGACTTGCCGCCTGGCGGCTGTGGCCACGCTCCCTGGGCGGCCTGATAGGCCAAGGGGAATTCGAGCAAATCCAGTGCAAGCTGTCCTTTTACCAGTGGGAGAACACCGCGTCAATGGAGACAGAGGTTAATCTGCTTACATACAGGCTGTACGCTTTTGACCAGCCGGAGCTGGGGGAGCTGACGGAGATTCTGCGGGCGGGACAGTACTGGGAGGACTTCCGGAATCTGCTGCCCTGGGGTGTGGACAGTCTTTCCGGCCATGACAGCCAGGTTCTGTATGTGACGGTGGGGCACACAGAGTCAGGGCCCAGCTGGGAGACCTGCAATATGACCTTTTTGGGCTCGGAGGTGGCGTTGGTGGATAACAAGGTCATTCACCCCTCAGAGGAGTTCTTTGAGCGGCTGAAGGGCTATGTGCAGTCCCACGGGGAGCTGGAGCCCAGCGCCCGGCAGAGGGACATCCAGAACCTGGCGGACGGCGTCCTCCGGGGCCTTGAGGTGGAGGCAGTGACGAGAACATGCTGAGTGGAAAGAAAAAGCAGAGCTCTGCCTTGGTTGGCAGAGCTCCGCTCTTATTCTTATCAGCCTCTATAGAGGGGGATTACTTGCTCTTAATGGCAGCCTGTGCAGAAAGGTAAAAACAAGGGGGGTTTTGAGAAACATTCCGTTGTCCTCGTTCTGAGCCTGTCCCCAATCTTGTGTAAACCTCCAAAGTGATGTAGAATAGGGACATCA
>CAJTXF010000145.1 GCA_910580045.1 uncultured Eubacteriales bacterium | reverse complement strand
CGCCTGCCGGCTCGGTCGGTTCGCAGCTTGAGCGCCACTGGCGCTCGCTCACCCCACACCCTGCCACCTTTTGAAAAAGGTGAACGAAAACTTTCACCCCGCCTTTAGGCTCTTCTTGGTGAAAGGCGCTGCCTCGGGCCGTCAGCCCCCCGCCCCCCTGCTTCTTTGCTGTTTCTTTTTCTGCTATTCTACCACCAAGCCGGGCATCTTCGCCCGGCTTTTCTGAACGGAGGCACAATTTCCATGAAGGTCAAATTCTTTACTCTGGGCTGCAAAGTCAATCAATATGAATCCCAAGCCATGCTGGAAGCCCTCACCGCCCAGGGCTTCCAGCCCGCTTCCCCCTCTGAACCAGCGGACGTGGTTGTGGTCAATTCCTGCACTGTCACTGCCCAAAGTGAGCAGAAGGCCCGCCAGGCCCTCCGCCGCCTGAAACGCCAGAACCCCTCGGCCCTGGCCGTGCTCACCGGCTGCTGGCCCCAGGCTTTCCCCCAGGAGGCTGCTGCCCTTTCTGAGGCGGACATTGTTCTGGGCACAGGCCGCCGGGCGTCCCTGGGAGAGCGCATCCTTCAATATCTCTCCAACAAGCAGCGGATTGTGGACATCCCCCCTCATCAAAAGGGGGAGGCGTTCGAGCCCATGCAGGTGCGGGGCCTGGCGGGCCACACCCGGGCTTTCGTGAAAATTGAGGACGGCTGTGAGCGGTACTGCTCTTACTGCATTATCCCCTTTGCCCGGGGCCGGGTGCGCTCTAAGCCTTTGGCGGACATCACCGCCGAGGTGATGGGCCTGGCCGCTGCCGGGTACAAGGAGGTGGTCCTTACAGGCATCAACCTGCCTGCCTATGGCCAGGAGCTGGGCCTCTCCTTGTGTGACGCGGTGGAGGCCGCCTGCGCTGTGGAGGGCATGGCCTGGGTGCGGCTGGGCTCTCTGGAGCCGGAACGGCTGACGCCTCCGGTCATCGCCCGTATGCAAAAGCAGGAGAAGCTCTGCCCCCAGTTCCACCTGTCCCTGCAAAGCGGCTGCGACGCCACCCTCCGCCGGATGAACCGCCACTATACTGCCGCCGAATACCGGGAGATTGTGGAGAACCTGCGTCGGGCTTTCCCCGGGTGCGCTGTCACCACGGACATTATGGTGGGCTTTCCCGGGGAGACGGAGGAGGAGTTCGCCGCGTCCCTGGCCTTTGCCAGGGAGATTGGGTTCGCCAAAGCCCATGTGTTTGCCTATTCCCGCCGGCCGGGCACTGTGGCGGACAGGGCGCCGGAGCAGGTCAGCGCAGGGGAGAAGGAGGCCAGAAGCCGCAGGATGATTGAGGCCATGGAGGAGGCGCGGCAGGCTTTCTTCCGGGGACAGACAGGGGAGAAGGTGCCGGTGCTGTTTGAGCGGATGGTGGAGCCGGGGGTGTATGAGGGGCATATGCCCAATTATACCCCGGTGCGGGTGGAGAGCGGGGAGGATATCTCAGGGCAGATTTTGTGGGTGAAGCTGATTGGAGCGGCGGAGGAGTATTGCACGGGAGAGCGCTGAGCCCAATGGTGCGGGGCGTTGCCTTTCGGCAAGCAGAAGTGAAAGCGGCGACCGGGGTCCAGGGGGGTGAGCGTTTGCCAGTGGCACCCCCAAACCCCTGCCACCTTTTGAAAAAGGGCGAGGGTCGCCGGGTACTTGATGAAGTCAATGTGCGGGGACCGTCCCGAGCCGACCGAGGCGGCAGCCGAGACGACGAAAACTTCCACTGGCTCGCTGTCACGCTCTGCCGGTTCCCGCCAAAGCCAGCCTCAACAAAATTTCCCATATATTTCCAAATATATCTTGCAATTTTGAGCAAAGTGTGCAATGATATAAGGGAAAGGGGTGTTGCCCTATGGCAAAAACCGCAAGCCCGGCTAAGACCGGGTCTCAAAAGTTCACCAAGACAGAGAAAAGCTGGATTATGTACGACTGGGCCAACTCCGTGTATGCCACCAATATCCTGGCGGTCATCTTTCCTATCTACTTTGGCAATATCTGCCAGCAGAGCGGCGCGGACAATTTGGTCCTCTGGTCCTACGGTACCTCCATTTCTACCTTTATCGTGGCTATTCTGGCCCCGGTGCTGGGGGCCCTGGCAGACCATAAGGGGCACAAGATGAGGCTGTTCAGCACATTTTTGGCCATAGGTGTGGTGTTCACCCTGACCAGCGCTTTTTTCAGCGAGTACCGGATGCTGCTGGTGGGATATGTGCTGTCCCATATTGGGTTCTCCGGCTCCTGCCTGTTTTATGACTCTTTCCTTACGGACGTGACCACCGCTGAGCGCATGGACAGGGTCTCCTCCTGGGGCTACGCCATGGGTTACATTGGCGGCAGCACCATTCCATTTATCCTCTCTATTGTAATTCTGGTGGTGATGGGCATGGACAATCTGCTGGCCTTCAAGCTGGTTATTGTGCTTACCAGCCTGTGGTGGGCCATGTTCAGCATCCCGTTCCTGCGCAATGTGCGCCAGGTGCACTATATTGAGGCGCGGAAGGGCCTGGTGCGCTCCACCCTCTCCAATCTGGCCAGCACGGCCAGGGAGATTGTGTCGCAGAAGCATATTTTCCTGTTTATTTTGGCCTACTTCTTCTATATTGACGGGGTGGGTACTATTATCTCAGTGTCCACATCCTATGGCTCGAAGCTGGGGCTGGACAACATCAGCATGATTTTGGCCCTGTTGATGACCCAGATTGTGGCCGTGCCCTTCTCCATCCTGTTCGGCCGCCTGGCGGAAAAGTTCGGGGGGCTCCGGCTGCTGCGGGTGGCTGTGGGCATCTATTTCTTCATCACCCTGGTGGGTTTCTACATGGGCTTCAACATTGAGAGCAACCCCAATGACCCTGGGGCTTTGACCCTGTCCCTGGTGCTGTTCTGGTGCATGGCCTTTCTGGTGGGCACAGTGCAGGGAGGCATCCAGGCCATTTCCCGCTCGCATTTCGGCAAGCTGATTCCGGCGGAGCGCTCTAACGAATACTTTGGTTTCTTTGATATTTTCGGGAAGTTCGCGGCAGTGATAGGGCCGCTGCTGGTGGCGCTGTTTACCCAGCTGACAGGAAGGGATTCCATTGGGGTGATAAGCCTGGCGATATTGTTCCTGGCGGGATTTGTGCTGTTGGCAGTGGGGCAGAGGAAGGGAGCGCTGTAGCGCGGGCAGCAGAGCCCCAGAGGCGAGCCAGCACCTGACGGCGGGCCAACTGCGCGGTCCAGGGGCGTAGAGTTGGCTTTGGCCAACTCTTGGCCCCTGGCAGGGGTTTGGGGGCAGCGCCCCCAAGGTCTGGCCCTTGCTCTTAGGGTGGCGCGCAAAGGAAAAGGGCGAGACAGAAGGTGATTCACCCCCAGACGTCC
>CAJTXF010000144.1 GCA_910580045.1 uncultured Eubacteriales bacterium | reverse complement strand
TGGTAAAACCATTGTACCAGAAGGGCTGGCGGGTCTTCAACTTTCATTTTAGTTTACAGTACGCACTATTAGATACTGTTCCACTTTTATGACTTTGGCCGCTGGGGCATCAACCCGGGGATGAGCACGGCTGACGACCTATTCTATATCCGCTACATGGCTGCAAGGCTGTCCGCTTTCAGGAATGTGTGGTGGTGCATGGCAAACGAGTATGATTTGCTGCTGACCCCTATCGCAGAAAACGACCATACGGTGAAATCCATATCCAATTTGAAGGACTGGGATAGGCTGGGTAAGGAACTGCGCAGAGCCGATTCCTACGGCCATCTGCGCTCCATACATAACTTCACTGTTGGGGCCGTGCCGGATTTCGACTGGCTGACACATACAGCCTTCCAGAATGGCAATACCTATGCGGCGGTGCTGGAGCTAAAGGCTAAATACCAGCGTCCTGTCATAGCGGACGAGTACGGCTATGAGGGGAATATCACCGGCAGCGAATGGGGCGACCGTACCCCCGAAGAAGAGCTTGAGCGTCACATCAGGGCCGTTATGGCCGGCGGTTATGCCAGCCAAGGGGAAAGCTACATCGTCAATGGCAATAACAGGGATATTTTCTGGGCTTATGGCGGTGAAATGGTAAGCAACAGCGCGCCCCGGCTGAGGTACTTCCGTGAGATAATGGAGGGCCTCCCCTTCTCGGAAATGGAGCCGGAGATTATCATGATGCACACCAGCAGCGGACTATGTCTGCATAAGGGGGCACAGCTGTTCCTGATTTTCTACCGCAGGCCGGAGAAAAAAAGGGGATTCAGCTTCCTCTATACCGATACGGCAGAACGCTACCGTATGACCCTATACGACCTATGGAACTGCACGGAGCTTCCTATGGGCGCCGTTGCAGAAGGCCATGTCGATGTAGATCTGCCAGAGTGGGCTCTGATAAAGCTGGAAGCTGAGGAGCCTGTCTCATGACGGAGACCGCCGCTATTCTGGAAAAGCTACTGCCCATTTTGTTGCTTATGCTCACTGGCTTTGTGTTTCGTCAAACAGGCTTTGTCACGCAGCAAGTTATGGAAGGTATGAAAAAACTGGCCGTAAATGTTACTCTTCCGGTGATTATCTTTCTATCCCTGCTTGAGTCCGAACTACATGCGGCATATCTGCCGCTGGCCCTGTCAGTATTTCTGGTCAGCTGTGTGCTTTTAGTCGCTGGACAGCTTCTGATACGCCGGCTTGGCTGGCCGAACAAATACGCCGGGCTTCTTTTTACCGGATATGAGAATGGGATGCTGGGATATGGAGTTTTTGCCGCAGTGTTCGGGCAAGAGCTTATCTATCCAATTGTGATACTGGATTTGGGACAGACACTGTTTTTTGCAATGATATTCACCACCTATATGCGCAGCCTTAACCATGAGCTGAACGAAATCACACTGAAAAGTGTGGGAAAAGCCTTCCTGACAAACCCATATCTGTTGGTATCGGCTGCGGCTATCCTGACGAATGTCACCGGGCTGTCTGAATCTATACAGGAGCAGTCTTTGGGACAGGGAATACTTGAAACCCTACAGATACTGGGCGGCCTGACTACTCCGCTGATGTGTTTGGCCATAGGGTATGGTATCAGGCTGCGAAAGCAGTATTTGTCCAAGGCGCTGATTGTAATAGCACTGAGACTGTTCCTCCTGGGCGGGATTGCCGTACTGTTCAACTGCTTTATCATTAAAGAGCTGCTGGGGCCTGACAGTCTGTTTACCCCAGCAGTGTATACCATGTTCATGCTGCCGCCTTTCTTCGTAGGAGCGCTGCTTATACGCCCGGATGAAACCGAGAGCCGGGAGTTCGCTTTCAGCGTGATTTCACTGCATACTATCACTTTTATGGTATTATTCTGCCTGATTGCGCCAATCCTCTGAATGAGTTAGACATTAGCCAGCCGGCACTTAAAAAGGAATGCTGGGAGCACACCACTAACCTTTCCGTCTGGCACATCATCAATAAAACATCAAAAATTTAGGGGGCTCTTCCCTTTTTCTTCATGCTTTCAAAAATCGAACCCGCCTGTGATTCCTTGCAGGCGGGTCGTGTTTTTCTGGACATAGTACAGTTCAGTGATTGGTGAAGGTGGCCTAGGAGGTCGGCTACCTGCCTGGGAGAGAGTGCCTTAATGATACCGTCTGGCTGTTTCACGCCGTTTATTAACCGCATGGCAAAATGATGTCTTAAACTATGCAAGCCCTTCTGCTCTATCCCAGCCGCCTTGAGGATCCGGTAGTAGTGCTTGCATGAAGTTCACCGGGCGGGTGTAGTTGCCCTTCTCGTCGCTCACGAGAGGCGAATTTTGCCCAAAATACCGTTCCTTGCGAGTTCCTCTACCGCCTGGAATTGCGGCTCCGTTCAGGGGCACACGGCGTTTGCTGGCGGCTGTTTTTGTCTTGCCTACCTTTACCTCTCTGCCTGGCTCGAAATTCACGCCATGTCGCTTGCAAACTTCTTTTACTCCTTGGCGCACCTCTAGGAATTTATGCTCTAAATCGATATTGCTGTTGAGCAAGCCCAGCAGTTCACCAGTGCGCAAACCGGTGTTCAACATGAGAATGTAGGCCGCTGGCTGCTGGTACTTGGGCTTGCCATTGCTGAATTTGCTGAACGCCTCGATCTTGAATTTTTCTATTTCTTCTGGTGCAAATATCGTGACTGTTTCCTGTGTCGGTAAATCTTCCTTATTCTGTGCCGCCATAAAGTTGGATTTCTTTATCATTGGGACGCTGTTCATGGGGTTCTTTTGCAGGATTTCCTGTTGGGTTAGGTATCGGAAATACTCGTTGAGGACGATGTACACCTTCTTGACCGTGGTGTAAGCGTAGTCCTGGTTCATCCAGTGGTTCAGCACTTCCTTGAGGTCAGCGGCAGTGATGTCGCTCACTACTTTCTCTCCAAGCAGAGGAAAAATCTGGTGCTCTAGCGTACATCCACAGCGGTCGTAGGTGGTGCGTTCCACTGAGGGGAACTTGAAAACCTGTAGCCAGTGGGTCATGCTTTCTTTCATCGTTTTGTGTGACTCGTTTGACTCCTGCAAGGCATTGTTAAAGGCCGCAACGTAATCCGTCATCTTCTTGGTGACCTCTGCCTTAGTGGTGCCTGAGAACGATTTACGCTTACGTTCCCCTTCTCGTCCATGTACCATACTGTGCCGCCCCAGCGGTCGTCGGTTCGCTTAAAGGTTTTGGCGTTGCGGCTATAGGCGTTGGGCTTGTATCGGCGGGTGCTGGTTTGTCAGCGATTGCTGTCGGTCTTACAGCTTTGGCGGCGGCCACCGCGGCAGATGTAGGTAAGCGAAAAATAGATTCGAACCCTCGTAAAAAAGGAAAAAAGCAAGAGCGGTT
>CAJTXF010000143.1 GCA_910580045.1 uncultured Eubacteriales bacterium | reverse complement strand
CGCCTTTTATATGACAGCGTCCTTTGTGCGCCCCCCTACTGGCAGGAGGCGCTTTTATTATACCGCATTTCAACACACTTTGCAAGCTGCCCCCGCAAAAGCGCAAGCCCTGGGGCTTGACATCTTAGCGGGGGACTGCTATAATACAAATAAAGAGGGCACTGCCATATGGCGGTTAGCCTCACAGTAACTTCTTAGAACTTAACAGTTAGCCGTTCGGGTTGCAGCCGGGCGGCCAACTTCCTTTTTAAGGAAGTTGCACGCTTCTTGGGGCTATGTAAATGATTACTGCTAAAGCAATCAAGATACAAACTGTAAAAGATAACAGCTTTCGACCCATACACGCGCCACCTCCCTTCGAGTAATCTCCGGGAAAGTGAACCACCCCCTTTCGGGAAAAGTGGCCAACCGCCTTTTATATGACAGCGTCCTTTGTGCGCCCCCTACTGGCAGGAGGCGCTTTTATTATACCGCATTTCAACAAACTTTGCAAGCTGCCCCCGCAAAAGCGCAAGCCCTGGGGCTTGACATCTTAGCGGGGGACTGCTATAATACAAATAAAGAGGGCACTGCCGACAGACGGCTGGCCCAGTTTAAGTTACTTTTTGGAACAGTAACCGCTACCCCGACCCGGAGCGGTTACTTTTTTGTGTCTTTGAGCATTGCCGCGATAAGAGCCAGCAACATGATAACTAGGGACAAAATCTCAAAGTCACTCATAAGTCTGCCCTCCTTTCCCATCGATTCCCTTGCGGGTTTCTATGTAATCAGAGGGTCCAGGCCCTCTGGTGAGGGCCAACCGTCCACCGTTATGGCAGTGCCTTTGGCTTGCGGAAGCAAAGAGACAGAATAGAATTGCGGGCATCCAAGCAAGCCGCGCCCCCCTACTGGCAGGAGGCGCTTTTATTATACCATTTTGGCTGTTTTTGTCAACGGATGAAATTTATGAAAAAGCCTTGACTTTTTGTCACGCGTGATGTATACTTATCGCGTGACAGAAAGCGAGGTGACAAGATGCCGCCCAGAACGGGCAGGCCAAAAGCGGAGAACCCGAAGGATATCCGTTTTAGTATACGGCTGGATGCTGACACAGAAGCAAAGCTGAAAGAATTCTGTGAGGCGCATGGCATGACGCGAGCGGAAGCTATCCGAAAAGGGATAGACTTGCTTTTGGCAGAAAAAAAGTAGGCAATCGGGCCACACCTTCCACAGTACCACCCGATTGCCACAAACCACCCCCAAAGAGGCTGGCAAATCCATTCTACCAGACCTCCTGGGGAAAATCAAGGAGGTTTCTGCAAAAAAACCTTGACTTTTGCCACTGCATAACTTATAATAATGCCATGGCAAAAGTGAGGTGATGAAATGCCGCCACGCACTGGCCGTCCAATAAAAGGAGAGAGCAAGCGAGATAAAAGTTTGCAGCTGAGGATGAGTGAGCAGGAGCTGAACTTACTTGACGAATGTGCAGCCAGACTGAAAGCCTCCCGGACCGATGTTGTAAATAAAGGGATACAGCTTGTGAAATCTGAATTGGACAAAAAATAGAAACAGCCTGCCGCCCACAAAGCTAACAGACTGTTCCTATTGCACCACCCCCAAAGAGGCTGGCAAATCCATTCTACCAGACCTCCTGGGGAAAATCAAGGAGGAAAATTATGGAAGAAAGAAAAAAGCGCTTTACCGGCAGCACCCTGCCTGAAATCTTCCGGGAGCTGGACGACATCGGCCTGATGCTGGACGACGGCCTGTCCATGCTCCTGGTCCTGGAGGGCGCAAGCCAAAGCGACACCGGCAGCGAGGAAATGAGCCGCACGCTCAGTATCCTGTATCACTACCTCCGCACCCCGGCCATGGATTTGCACTCCCTGGTCCAGGCGGGCATGGATTTGCTGGCAGGGGCAAAGGGCGCGTAAGCACGTAAGCACGTAAGCACGAAAACACAGAAACCGGAATCTTGGATACAGGGGGGCGCTGGAGACAGCGCCCCCTCTTTTCAGGATACACCAAATTCCGGGGCAAAGGAACGGGTTTCATTGGATATTCTTCTTAATTTCATTTTCCTCTTGCACTTGGGCCCGGTTTCTAGTAAAATATATAGGATTAAGGCAGTGCTGCACAGTACCGCCCCAATGAAGGACAGAGGATTCCGCGTCTATATGGAAAGGAAAGTGGTGCACATGGAGCAGAGGGAAAACAAGGCCTATCTGGTGCTGGAAAACGGCAGGGTGTTTCAGGGCAGGCGCTTTGGCGCACAGGGGGAGCTGACAGCGGAGGTGGTGTTTACCACCGGCATGACAGGGTATATGGAGACCTTGTCTGACCCCAGCTATTGGGGCCAGATTGTGCTCCAGACATTCCCGCTGATTGGCAATTACGGCGTGATTACCGCCGACTTTGAAAGTGACATCATCGGCCCCCGGGGCTATATTGTGAAGCATTGGTGCCAAGCGCCCTCGAACTTTCGCTCAGAGGGCAGTCTTGACGCCTTTTTTAGAGAAAGGGGCCTGGTGGCCCTGGAGGGTATCGACACCCGGAGCCTTACCAAAATCCTGCGGGAAAAGGGCGTGATGAACGGGGCCATTACCGATGACCCCGCCTCTGTGGACCTGGAGGCCCTGCGGGCCTACCGGGTCAGGGATGTGGTGCGGACGGTCTCTGCCAAAGAAAGGTATGTGGTGGGGCCGGAGAACCCCAAAAAGCGCGTTGCCCTTATGGACTACGGCCTGAAAAGGAACATCTGGCGGGAGCTGGTGAAGCGGGGCGCCCAGGTCACGGTCTGCCCCTGCACCACCACTGCCCAGGAGATTGCCGCCCTGAATGTGGACGGGGTGATGCTCAGCAACGGCCCCGGCGACCCGGCGGAGAACGTGGAGCTTATCGCCAACCTGCGGGACATCGCGGGGCTGAAAAAGCCTGTGTTCGGCATCTGCCTGGGGCACCAGCTGCTGGCCCTGGCCTACGGGGCCCGCTCTGAAAAGCTGAAATACGGCCACAGGGGAGAGAACCAGCCGGTAAAGGATTTGGAGACCGGGCGGGTGTATATCACCAGCCAGAACCACGGCTACGCCATTGTGGGCAGCAGCATTGACCCAGCTGTGGGCCGGGAGCAGTATGTGAACGTGAACGACGGCACCTGCGAGGGGGTGCGCTATCTGAGCCTGCCTGCCTTCACCACACAGTTCCATCCCGAGGCCTGCGGCGGGCCCCTGGACACGGAGGGCCTGTTTGACAGGTTCTTCGCCATGATGGGGGCCTGAGCGGAAGGAGACATTTTCCCAGAACAGCTCAGGGACAGACAATTCCGCCTTATATATAGATTCCTGTCTGTCCCTGGCAAGGAAGGGAATAGATATAATTATTATCAGTATTAGGAAAAAAGAAACTGCTGCTATATAGTAATTTCTTTTCTTCCCTGGCGGTCAACGGGGTGAGTAGTCGTGCGACTAAGCGCGCACGACGCC
>CAJTXF010000142.1 GCA_910580045.1 uncultured Eubacteriales bacterium | reverse complement strand
ACCTTGGGGCTCTGCCCCAAACCCCGCCAGGGGCCTGACGCCCCTGGACCGCGCAATTGGCTTCCCGTCAGGCCCGGCGCTTACTCCACCAGCGTTCCCACTGCCTCGCCCTGGGCGGCCCTTACGATATTCTCCGGCTCCTCTATACTGAACACCAGCCACGGTATCCCTCTGTCTTTACAGAAGGATGCTGCCGTCATATCCATGACCCCTAAATTCTGGTTCAGCACCTCCATAAAGCTCAGCTTATCATACCGCTTTGCCTCTGGGTTCTTCTTCGGGTCGCTGTCATACACCCCGTCCACCATGGTGGCCTTCAGGATAATATCCGCCTCAATCTCCGCCGCCCGCAGGGCTGCCCCTGTGTCTGTGGAGAAGAACGGGTTCCCCGTCCCGCAGCCGAACACAAGCACCCGGCCCTTTTCCAGGTGCCGCACCGCCCGGTTCCGGATATAGGGCTCTGCCAGCTCCTGCATGGCAATGGCTGTCTGCACCCGCACCTTCAGGCCCAGCTGCTCCAGGCCGTCCGCCACGCCCAGGGCGTTGATGACTGTGGCCAGCATCCCCATATGGTCCGCCCGGGTCCTGTCCATTTTGCCGCTGCTGCGGCCCCGCCAGAAGTTGCCCCCGCCCACCACGATTGCCACTTGGGCGCCCATATCCGCCAGGGCCTTCACCGGCTGGCAGATGGACATCACTGTGTCAAAGTCAATGCCGTGGCCAGCCTCTCCGGCCAGGGCCTCTCCGCTGAGCTTGAGCAGAATCCGCTTATATTTCAGGGACATCCTGTATCACTCCGTTTCTCTTTCGGGTTGTTTGCACTTATTGTACATGAAAAGGGGATTTTTGTAAAGGCGTTCTAAGAAGATTTACAATTATCAGATAATAGGGTCTGTTCGAACCCCCCGGAGCACTGCCTGTTTTGTCCAGAAATCCAGCATTTCTCCGGTTTTCAAACAGGCTCTAGGCCAGCAGCGCCTCTGCCGCCTGGGCAAAGGGCCGGAAAGCGCTGGGCAGGGCATAGTCCCGGGCAATCTCCTCCCGCCCGGCCCAGAGCCAGCCCGGGGGCAGGGCGGCGCCCTGGGCCTCCACAGCGAAGGCCTCCATCCGCCACTCCACATGGGTGAACACGTGCCGCCCCTCCCCCGCTGGCTGTATATTCCCCGCCACAGGGCAGGGCCAGCCCGCCGGGCCGCTGGGATACTCCCACAGATTGGCCAGCAGGCCCTTTTCCGGCCTGCGGCGCAGGGCCAGCTTCCCCTTCCAGGCAATCAGGTAGACAGTGCGCCGCTCCACCCGGCGGGGCTTTTTGGGGGCTTTTTCAGGCAGCTCCCCCGCAATGCCCGCCTGGCGCCCGGCGCAGAAGGCCCGGGCCGGGCACTGGCCGCACAGGGGCGCGCCACCCGGCAGGCAGATGAGGGCCCCCAGCTCCATCAGGGCCTGGTTAAAGTCCCCGGGCCTGTCCCGGGGCATGACCGCTTCCAGGGCCCCTGCCACCTGCCGCCTTACCGGGGGGCTGGCCATGTCCCGGCAATCAGCGGTCAGCCGGGAGACCACCCGCAGCACGTTGCCGTCTACCGCGGGCACCGCCCGGCCAAAGGCAATGGAGGCCACGGCCCCGGCAGTGTAGTCCCCCACCCCGCTGAGGGTGCGCAGGGCGGCAAATTCCCCGGGAAATTCCCCGCCGAATTCCTCCATTACCTGGCGGGCGGCCTTTTGCAGGTTTCTGGCCCGGCTGTAGTAGCCCAGCCCCTGCCAGAGCTTCATGAGCCTGTCCTCCGGGCAGGCGGCCAGGGCCCGCACAGTGGGCAGCTCCTCCATAAACCGGCGGTAGTGCTCCAGCACGGCGGCCACCCGGGTCTGCTGAAGCATCAGCTCAGACACAAACACATGATAGGGGGTGGGCTCCCTGCGCCAGGGCAAGTCCCGGGCATTGGCCCCGTACCAGGCCAGCAGCGGGGCAGGGAGCAGGGCAAGCTGCGGGGGTGTGTTCGCGCCAGGCATAGTATGGCTCCTCTCTTCCAAAAAAAGCGGCACCGCAACAATCGCCGTGCCGCTTTTTGGTTGTCTTTTGCATAGGGGGGCAGGGCCACGCCAGGCCCCAAAAGCCCGCAGGCCAGCGGCTCAACCCCTCAGGGCTTCTTGTGTCAGGCTCTCTTACGCCTTCCCGACAGAGCCGAACAGCTCCATTTTCTCCTTGACTGTGGCCTTGATGGCCTCAAAGCCAGGGGCCAGCAGCTTCCGGGGGTCAAAGCCCTTGCCCTGCCTGTCCTTGCCCGCCTCGATATACTCACGGGTGGCCGCGGCAAAGCTCAGCTGGCACTCGGTGTTCACGTTCACCTTGGAGACGCCCAGGCTGATGGCCTGCTTGACCATGTCCTCCGGAATGCCTGTGCCCCCGTGGAGCACCAGGGGCATGGTGCCGGTCTTCTCCTGAATCTGGGCCAGCACGTCAAAGTTCAGGCCAGTCCAGTTGTCCGGGTACACGCCGTGGATGTTGCCAATGCCAGCGGCCAGCATGGTCACGCCCAAATCGGCAATCATCTTGCACTCGTTGGGGTCGGCCACCTCGCCGCCGCCCACAACGCCGTCCTCCTCGCCGCCGATGGCCCCAACCTCTGCCTCAACAGAGATGCCCTTCTCGCCGGCAATGCGGATAATCTCCTTGGTCTTCTCAATGTTCTCCTCAATGCCGTAGTGAGAGCCGTCGAACATCACGGAGGAGAAGCCGTCCTCCATGGCCTTCTTGGCGCCCTCATAGGTGCCGTGGTCCAGGTGCAGGGCCACAGGCACAGTGATGCCCAGGGTGTCAATCATGCCCTTGACCATGCCTGTCACGGTGTTGAAGCCGCACATGTACTTGCCCGCGCCCTCGGACACGCCGAGAATCACAGGGGAATTGCACTCCTGGGCGGTGAGCAGGACTGCCTTGGTCCACTCCAGGTTGTTGATGTTGAACTGGCCGACAGCGTACTTCCCGGCCTTGGCCTTGGTGAGCATTTCTTTTGCAGAGACTAGCATTGGGTTTCCCTCCAATTAAAAATTCTGACCCGGCGGTACCGGGCGCAGGGCTTGGCCCGGGGCAGGGACAGGCCCGGCCCCATTGGCCGCTGCCTTTGCCGCCCCCTGGTACAAGCCCTGGCTATCTGCCATTATTATAGCCCAAACCAGGGAAAAAAGCAACCGGAAATTGGAAGAACCTGTATCCCCTGCCCAAAAATCCCGGCAAACCGCCATTTTCAGCAGGGGATTTGCCCCTTTGCCCCCTCCCGGCCCTGGGCAGAGCCTGGTTGAAAACCCTCAGATACCGCCTGTTTTGACGGAAAACCGCGGTTCCCGGCAAAAAAACCGGTATTGCTCCGGTTTCCAAAACAGGCTATAGGGAAGAAAAATCTCAGGAAAAGTAAAATTCCCTCTTTACATTTGTCCTGCTTTGTGCTAAAATATCACTGTTGAATTTTTCACGCCTATGGGCCCGTAGCTCAACTGGGAGAGCGCCAGGTTCGCAATCTGGAGGTCGAGGGTTCGATCCCCTTCGGGTCCACCAACATCTTCTATATCTAACACCCATTTTCAATCGCGCACTTGGAGTTGC
>CAJTXF010000141.1 GCA_910580045.1 uncultured Eubacteriales bacterium | reverse complement strand
GGTCGTGGGGCGCTGCCCCACACCCTGCCAGGGGGCAAGCCCCCCTGGACCCCGGGATGAGCTCCCCGTCAGGCTTCCCTCTCCTCCGTCTCCTCCTGCTCCAGCAGCACTCTCACCTTCCCGTCCTCCCGCAGGGCCCGGATTACGGCCTGCCGTCTCTGCACCGCCAACGCCAGGGCCAGCGCCAACTGGATACAGCTCACAATCCCCAAAGCCAGCTTGCCCCCATTGCCGGTTCTCCGCCGCCCGGCGCCTTTTCTTTTGCTCATGCCTCTTCCTCCATCCGCTCTTGAATCTTCTCCATGGCCTGCTTTGTGCTCAGCCTGTCCTGCTCCACATCCCGCTCTCCAAACTCTTTGCCGCACACCGCCCCATAGGGGCAGTATTTACAGGCCGCTTGGTTCCTCAGGCTGGGCCGGGCCGCTGCCTGACCCTCTTCCAGCTCCCGGCCCATGGTGGCAATCAGCTGCTTAGAGTACTCCAGCACCTGCCGAAGGCCCTCTGCCCCCAGCACCGCGCTGTGGCTGTCCGGCGTCCCGTCCTTTTTCAGCTTGGCGGGGATAAACTCTCCCCGGGCCCCGGCCTCCATGGCCTGGATGATATCCACATCGTCCAGCAGCAGGCCGCTCATTTTCATCTGGGCCCGCTGGGCTTTCTCTACCTCTTCCGGGGCCGCGTCCCGCTCCACGCTGACGCTGGGCTCCGCGGCAGGCATATAGAGGATGCCTGCCGGAAGGTACTCTCCCTGCTCCACCAGGGCCGCCAGATACACCAGCATCTGCATGTTCAGCCCGTACAGCACGTCTCCCAGATGGAAGGCCTTGTTCCCGGTCTTATAGTCAATGACCCGCACATAGCCCCGGCCATCCGGGGCCCGGTACAAGTCCACCCGGTCAATGGTACCCCCCACAGTGACTGTGCTTCCCCGGCCTGTCTCCACCCGCAGGGGGGGCATATCCTTTCCCAGCCGCCACTCCATATGGGCAGGCACAAACCGGCTCTGGGCCAGCTCCTCCTCCACATGGGCAATCAGCTGGCAGGCAGAGCGGGCCATCCTGTCCAGGCGGTAGCGCTCCCGCCCGGAGAGGCTTGCAAGGCCCCCCATGTTCTCCGCGGCGTAGGCCTCAATCAGCTGCCGGATTAGGGCCTCCAGCTCCTCTGGGGTACGCTTGGCCCGGGCCTCTGGGGCCTCCCGGAAAATCCTCTCAAACAGGAAGTGCATCAAAGTGCCGTACTGGAGCACGTCCACCTGGGCGGGGCGGCGCTCCCGGGCGTTCAGGCCGTAGCGGCAGAAGTACTGGAAGGGGCAGTTGTGATAGGTCTCGATTTGGCTGGGCGACAGGCGCAGCTGCTGGCCGTACAGGGCCTGGGCTGAGGTAGAATCCTCTATGCGCTGGGCCCGCTCTCCCCCGGCCCGCTCTAAAGCGGCCAGCCTGCCCGCAAACTCCTCCTGACTGGCAGCGAACTCCCGCAGGGCCGCGGCCTGGGGGCTGTTCTCCCGCCAGCGGGCCGCCATGCGGGAAAAGGCCGCCTGGCTGGAATTGGCGAAATAGGCCTCAGGCAAATCCTTCACAGGCTCCAGCCCGGGGAAGATGCCCCGCACCTGGGTAACCAGCTCGCTGGGCTCCTTATCCTCTCCCCCGGCTGAGCGGGGCCAGGATATGTACAGCCGCTCGCTGGCCATGCAGGCCACGGAATAGGCCAGGTACCGCTCCTCCATGGCCTTCTGCTCCAAGGGGTCGCCCAGGGGCAAATCCAAGGCCAGCAGCTCCCGGCGCTCCGCGTCTGAGAACACCCCGGAGGATTTGGGGTTCAGGGGGAAGTCCCCCTGGGTGACGCCCACGAGGAACACCACCCGGGGCGAGGTCTGGCGGACCTGCTCGGCTGTGCCGAAGATGACCTCATCCACGGTCTGGGGGATTTCGGACACATCCTCCCCAGCCATCACCTCCCGCAGCAGCCGGTAGAACCGCTCTCGGGGAATCTTCCTGTCCCCCAGGATGCTGTGCATCTGGTGCAGGGTCTCCATAAGCAAATCCCAGACCCGCAGCTGCCGGGCAGCAACGTCCTCCTCCCCGGCCTGCTCCAGCTGGCGGCAGTACTCGGGCAGGCTCTCCTCCAAGCCAAAGTCCAGCAGCAGCTGGTACAGGGCCTGGCTGATTTGCGCGCCGGAGGCGTCCTTGGTGGCGGCGGCGAACCGCTCAAGCGGGAGAATCAGCTGCTCCCGCAGGCTGTTCAGCCGCCGGAGCTGTTCCTCGTCCTCTGGCTCCAGCTTCTGGCCAAAGCCCCGGGGGTGCCGGGTGAACGCCTCCCGCCAGCCCTGGCCGGTCAGCCGCCAGAGGAAGGCGTAGTTTTCCAAATCAGAAATCTCCTCTGCCGTGAACCCGGACACCCCGGTTTTCAGCAGCTCCAGCAGGCTGTCCGTGCCGAAGCCCCCCTGCACAGCCCCAAAAGCCCCCAGGGCGAACCGGCACACCGGCTCCCCGTCCACCCGCACAGGCTGGGAGAGGAAGCAGGGCACCTCCCGCTTTTTCATGGCCACGTCCAGCACGCCGAAGTACCGCTCCGGCTGGCGGCAGATAACGGAAACCTCACGGTAGCGTATCCCCTGGGCCGCCAAATGCCGGATGGCAGCTGCCACGAACTCTGCCTCCTGGTACACGTCCTGGGCCTCATAGAGGGTGATTCCCTCTGGCCGCAGGTCCACCAAAGCCTCCTCCGGGCAGAAAAGCTGGGCCTCCATCAGCTTCAGGCTCTCATTGCGGAAGCGGGGGGCCTTGGTCAGCACCACCGGGGGCAGCACCTTCACCCCCTGTTCCTCTGCCGCCAGGGTGAGCCTGCGGCGGGTGCGCTCCACCAGGGCGAACAGGCCCGAGCCGTCATCCGGCAGGCCGTCTGTGCACAGGGACACAAGCACATTGTCCGCCTGGCGAATCAGCTCCCCCAGCACCCGCAGCTCCTGAACCGTAAAGCCCTCAAAGGAATCCACGGCAATGGTACACCCGGCGAACAGCTTTGTCCCCCGCAGAGCCTCAGCCAGACGAGTCAAATCGTCCCGGGAGTCCAGGTAAGAGGCGCTCACCAAAGCGTCATAGGCAGCGTACACCCGGCCCAACTCCCGGAGCTTCCCGGCCAGGCCCTGGCTTTTGAGCAGGGAGGCGGTCTCTGTAAGCTGGGCAGGGGAGATGCCGCACATCTTCATCTCGTTCACGGCAGTGAGCATCAAATCCGTCACATGGCCGGAGCGGGCAGCGTTTTTGTATACCTCCAGGCTGTCCTCACAGGCGGCAATGGCAGAGGACATCAAAATCCTCCGGCCCCCGTCGCTGAGCCTGTGGCCTGCCACGCCGCCCTCCCGGCGGAAGACGGTCTCAGCCAGACGGGTGAAGCTGTAGATGCCGATAGCGTTGGCCCGCCGGGGCCCCGCCAGGCGGAGCATGGCCTTTTCGGTCTCAAAGCTGTACTGTTCGGGGACAAGCATGATACAGCGGCTGTCGCCCGCAAGGCTGCGGTCAGAGAGGGAGCGGCGGAGATATTCGGTTTTGCCGCTTCCTGCGCGGCCGAGGATGAATTGAAGCATGAGGACCTCCTGGAAAAAGAGTAAGAGCCTAGCGGCAAGCCAATCCCGGGGTCCAGGGGGGCTTGCCCCCTGGCAGGGT
>CAJTXF010000140.1 GCA_910580045.1 uncultured Eubacteriales bacterium | reverse complement strand
GTCCATGGAGATACGGTCCAGTCCGTAGGGAAGAACGGTGTTGACCGCGTCCAGCTGCTGCTCGGTGCAGATATTGAACTCGCAGTTCTTCCCCCTGGTCACGTTACGGATCAGCTCCGTGTCGGAATCCAGCCGCTCCAGCTCTGTCCCAACCCTATCAAAGTGAATCGTGGCTTCACGCGGAGTGGACTTGCTGACGGACGTAGTAAAGTACCGCTCCTGGATAATGCCGGTTCCCCGGCCCGCCTGATTCTCCAATATCCTGTTCATCTCCCCGCGCAGCCCGTCCAGGCCGTCCCCAGCGGACGTGTATTGCAGCCGTTCCAGCAGTTCCCGGTTGATGTGCCGGTTGACGATGGTGATCTGGGACATCTCGCCGGGAGTACAGCCCTTCGCCAGCGCCCGCATTTCCCGGATAATGCCCTCCTTTTCCGCTTGACCGGCGATCTGGTAGTTGATATCCGAGAACCGGTAGCTTTTGGAGTAGATATTTCCATTACTGAGGAACATCCCATCCGGGTACACGGTGTCCACGGGGATCAGGTCCTGGGTGGAGCGGGGGCGCTTGAAGTAATTCTTCTCCCGGTGGCGGGCTTTCAGCTTCTTTTCGCTTTGCAACATTCTTGTGTATCACTCTCCTTTTCTTACTCAAAATGTGTACAACAAAAGGCGCTCCGTCTGGGAGCGCCTTTTCCGTTTCGTTGATAAACTGATAGACTTATTGGCGAGTGAGCTTCTCTACCTCGGATAGGTCAAGCCCAGTCAAACCGCTGATTTCCTCCGGCGAAAGGCCGCGGGAAAGCATACGCCGCGCCACTTCCTGAACACCTTCCTTACGGCCTTCCTTACGACCTTCCTTACGGCCTTCCTCCCGTCCCGCTTTCCGCTCATCCAGCATCTTCATCGCCATGGTCATATACTCCACTTCCCTTCCGCTGTTTTTCTTGATGTTGCTGATAGCCGTCTCGATCTGCGCCAGGTAGGAGGAATGGGACACGTCAAAGGACTCCCCCTTGTAGCCTGCCCGAACGTAGCGCAGAAAGCTCAAAATCTCATGGTTGGCGTTCTCTACCGTAAAGTCCGCGTTGAGAATGAACACATGGGAGCCGTCCTCATACAGAACCTGGGGGGCGCCCTTTATGTGGCTCTCCCGCTCATATACCGCCAGCCCAGCCTTATAGTAATCCTGGGCGCAGATAAAGATGACGTAGCTCTCGCTCAGGTCCTCATAGTCCGCGCTGATTTCCAAAGAGTGCCGGTCTATGCCGCTCTGATAGTATCGTACCCGCTTCTCCAAAGCGCTGTGCAGGGACGCTTGAATCTCCACGTCATATTTGGTGTTGTGCTCATCCTTAAGGTACACATCCAGACGGATTCCGTGGGCGTCATACTCGTCCTTGAGGTCCTTCTGCTTGTCGATGTAGACGACCTCTGCAATAGACTTGCCCAGCAGTGCCTCCAAAAACGGTTTGACGTTTTCGGGCTGGCGCATAACCTCTGAAAACATGAAGTCGTCCACGATGCTCAAATCTTTAAACGGCTTGATTGCCATGGGAACCGCCCCCTTTACTTATATTATACGTTTTTCCCGGCAGGTTTGCAAGCCTAATTCTTGTCAACTTTCGTATGCGCGAGGGCTTTCAGCGGATTCTCCGGCCTGAAAAATAGCGGCCTGCCCAGCACCAGCCGGGAGCGGATGAACACCCCGATGATCTGCTCAAAGGGCATCCCGTGCCAGCGCACAAAACCAAAAGCCCCAAAGGGCACAGCCGCCGCCACGCAAAGCCAGCTCACAGCCTCCATGCTCATCCTGCGGTTACAGAGCAGGTACACCCCCAGGGCAGCAGCCCCGGCGAGGCCGGAAAAAATGAGCTGCCGGAGGGTCATGCCGAAGTAGACAACCTCTTTGTACTCCCGCACATCCTGATTGGATTTGATCTGCATACTTTTTGCCATGTCATTCCTCCCTACATTCCGAAAATTCTGTGAGTCACTTGGTCGGCCCCCTTGATAATACCCAGCAGCAGGAGCATATTGAAGATAAGGCTGTACATATAAGCCATTTCCTCCGCCGCGTCGCCGATCCACTGGAAAACGCCCAGCCCTGAGAGGTCAATCACCGGGGACTGGCAGTAGGCCGAAAACACAATAAGCGCCAGCCCGACCGTCAGCCCTTCCAGGCTCACCCCGGCAAAGGACTTGAGAAAGTTCTGCCCAATGGAATGGGTGGATTCCGAGCCAAAGGTTGCCAGCGGGATGGGGGACAAGGCTGCAAAGAGGTAGATTTTGAAAAAGCGGCCTATGACCGTCAGCAGCAAAGTCACGGACAGCACCACCGCCACGATAAAGCCTATCAGCCCCAGCAGGAGCGAGGGTATCTGCGACAGAGGGTTGATAACCGCCATGAGGTTTGAGATGATTTTCAGTATACCGGTATCGTCAAAATCAGGGGCCGTGATGCCCGCCCACATATTTCCGTCCGTCAAGCCGCTGGTGGTGAACACCTTGGTAATGAGCGCTCCGGTGATGGCAAATATCCCATTTACCAGTTTCCAGGCCACGCCTATGGCGTACTTGGAAAGGATGAACCGGACAAACAGCTTAAAGACATGCTCCGGGCGTTTCAGTTCCACATAGGAACCGGCGGTGCGTACCACGTTCCAGAGGGTGAGGATCACCAGCAGGGCATAGGAGAACGCCTGCAACCCGCCGTTGATGTTCTCCATAGCCAGGGCCACGCTGGGGGCAAAGGTGGTCAGGTCCTGAGTGAGAAAGTTGTAGCTCGTCTCTGTGGCAAAGCCAAAGAGGTCGAGAATAGATTGTATAAACATAGGCTATTTCTGAATGGCTGTCAGGATTTCCGGCGAGAAAAAGATGATGATGGCCCCGGCAATGCACATCAGCCCCTGGATGCGCTGGCTGGGGTCGTGGCCGGAGAAGGACATCCCCACCTGCAAAATGCCGTAGATGCACAGGATGCCGCCGATCACCTTAACCAGTCCGGTAATCAGCTCATTCAGATTGGTGAGCATGGTGTCCACCTCTGTCACCCCGGTGGTGAGGGGACGGATAGTAAGCGCTTCCGCGCCTGCGGCCTGGGCCGGGATAACAGCACAGCTCATAAGTACCATAACGGCGGCGAACACCGCCAGCAGCTTTCTTAATTTCATAAAAAGTGTTTTTGACTTCATTGCAAACTTCCTTTCGCTTTAGAATTAGTCAATAAATGTAAACCACACGGGCTTGGCCTCGGGCAAAGCCATAGCCTGCTCCTGGTTCAAGTCCGTCACCGGAGCAAAGCTGGCGGCAATGTGTGTCAGCTCATTGTGGACGTAGGGCGCGGCCCCGCCGTAGGTGGTATTCCCTATATGGGGATGCCGCTTGAAGTCGTACTTCTCATCCAGGACAGGCCGCTCGCCGCGAACAAACAGCAGGGCCAGCTTGTTGTCCAGCATACGGATTTCATCTGGGGTCAACAGCTCCCGGCCCAGCTGCTGCTCGTTCTTGGAAAAGCTCCCGGAGCGGCCCTTGGACTGTCCAAAGGTGTTGGTGCGGATGGTCTGTTTGCCCAGCAGCTTGGAGAGATACTCATGGGTGCCGCTCTCGTTCCCGCCCAAATACAGCAGTAGGTCGGCGTTGTTCATCATGGCCTGCCACTGCTTTTCATAGAGGGCCTTGAGCTGGC
>CAJTXF010000139.1 GCA_910580045.1 uncultured Eubacteriales bacterium | reverse complement strand
ATGGCAAAAATTTGCCCAAAAGACGCGTACGAACGCTTATGTGAACACGCCCTAGCTCGCCCCGGAAAACTCCGCCGCCTCCTCTGTCTTCAGCGCCAGCAGCTTACTGATTCCCTGGTCCTGCATGGTCACCCCATACAGCATATCGCTCCCCTCCATGGTCCCCCTTCTATGGGTGATGGTGATGAACTGGCTCTTCCTGGTCATCCGCCGCAGGTATTGGGCAAATCTTGCCACATTTACATCGTCCAGCGCTGCCTCAATCTCGTCCAGCACGCAGAAGGGCGGCGGGTTCACCCGCATAATGGCAAAATAGATGGAGATGGCCACCAGGGCCTTTTCCCCGCCGGACAGGCTCTCAATATGGGTGACAATCTTCCCCGGCGGGTGCACCTTGATTTCAATGCCCGAGGTGAGCACCTCGTCCGGGTCCGAGAAGCTCAGCTCTGCTGCCCCGCCCCCGAACAGCTCCCGGAAGATGCGGCCAAAGTTTTCGTTTATCTGGGCAAAGCGCTCTGTGAACAGCTCCTTCATCTGGCCCGTGAGCTGCTCAATCAGCTCCAGCAGCTCCTTTTTGGCCTTCTCCGCGTCCCCCACCTGGGTGTTCAGGAACTGGTACCGCTCTGAGACCTCCTGGTACTCCACCACGGCCCCCACGTTCACCGCGCCCAGGGCCTTGATTTTCCCTTTCAGCTCGCTGAGGCGGCGCTGGGCCGCGGGCAAATCCTCGATTTCGGCGGCAGCCTCCTCCGCCTCCCGGCGGGTGAGCTCGTACTCCTCCCACAGCCGGTTAATCAGGCTGTCATACTCCTTCTGCAGGCCCTCTGAGCGCTCCTGCAATCGGGAGAGCTCCCGGCCTGCCCCTTCCCGGCGGGAGACCGCCTCCCGCTCCCCGGTACGCAGGCCCGCGGCCTGCTGCTCCAGCTGGGTGCGGCGCTGGGCTTCGGCCTCCACCTCCCGGCGCTTCTCCTCTGCCTGGGCCCGAAGCCGGGCCGCGTTCTCCTTCTGCCCGGCAATCTCCTCTTCCATCCGGGCGCTGGCTGCTTCCAGCCGGGCGATTTCCTCAGCCAGCCGCTTTTGCTCCCCGTGGAAGTCCCGCTGGCGTGCCTCCAGCTCTGCCAGGCTCTCCTCCAGGCTGTCCCTGTCCTTTTGGGCGGAGAACTCCTCCATGCGCAGGGCCTGGATGGTCTCCCCGATTTCATCACAGCGGCTCATCTGCTCCTGGCGGCTGCCGCTGAGGGCCAGGCTCTTTTCCTGCCAGGCAGCGGCCTCCCGCTCCAGCTGGGTGATGCGGGCCCGGCTCTCCCCCTGGGACTGGGCAAGGGCCTCCAGCCGCTGCTTGGTCTGGGCCAGCTCCTGCTCCAGCTCCTGGGCGCTCTGGGCAATGCCCTGCTGCTCCCGGCGGACCTGGGCCAGCTCCGCGGTGATTCGGCTCCGCTCCTCCTGGGCGGAGAGCAGCTCGCCCTGGGCCGCGCCCAGTTCCCCCTCGCACTGGGCCAGCTCCCGGCCCGCCTCCTGATAGGCCTCCTTGGCCTTGTCCGCCTGGGCCTGCAGGCCAGCGGCCTTTTCCCGGATGCGCTGGATTTCCCCTGCCCGGCTGAGCAGGCCCGAGTTCTTCACCCTAGAGCCGCCGGTGAGAGAGCCCCCCGCGTTGATGACCTGGCCGTCCAGGCTCACCACCCGGAACCGGTACCCAGTGCGCTTGGCAATGGCTGCCGCGCTGTCCAAATCCTCCGCCACAGCCACCCGGCCCAAAAGGGAGTCCCGCACGCCCCGGAACTTCTCCTCACACCCGCAGAGCTCCGCGGCCACGCCCACGAACCCGGGCATGGCCTCCAGCTCCCGGCTGTCCATCACCTTGCCCTTTACCACGGTCAGGGGCAGGAAAGTGGCCCGGCCCTGCTCCCGGCTCTGCAAAAACCGGATGGCAGCCTTGGCGTCCCCCTCGGTCTCAACGGCAATGTTCTGCATGGCGGCACCCAGGGCTGTTTCCAGGGCCACGGCGTACTCCCCGGGCACAGAGAGCAGCCTGCTCACCGGCCCGCAGACGCCCCGCAGGCTGCCCCGCTGGGCCTCCCGCATCACGGCCTTCACGCTCTGGCCAAAGCCCTCCAGGTTCCTTTCCAAATCCTCCAGGAGCTTTGCCCGGCGAAGCTGCTCGTTGGCGTCCAGGTTCAGCCTGTCCATGGCCTCCCGGGCGGACTGGAGCCGGTTCTTCCGGCTGTCCAGGCGCATCTGCCAGCCCTTGACCCCGTTCTCCCGGGCAGCGATGTCCTTCTGCACAGCCTCCAGCAGCTGGGAAAGCTCGGCGATTTCCTGCTCTGCCGCGGCCCGGCGGGAGCCTGCCTGGCGGGCGCTCTCCTCCACCTGCTGGACGCGGCGGGTCACCTCCAGGCCAGAGGACTGGGCCGCGCTGAGCCTCACCCGCTCCTCAGAGAGGGAGGCGTTCACCCCGGCCAGCTCCTGGGCAGCAGACTCCAGCTCTTGGGTGGCCTTGTCCGCGCCCCGGCGCAGCTCCTCCAGCCGGGCGGTGTAGCCGCTGAGCTCCTCCTGGCTTTTGCGGATGCGGGCCTCCTGCCCGGCAATGGCCTGGCGCTTCTGCTCCATCTCCGCCCGGGCGTCCCGGGTGGACTGCTCGGCAGCCTGCACCTGCTCCTGAAGCCGCTGGGCGTCCTGGCGGCTGTGGGCAGCCTCGCTCTGCAAAACCCCAATCTGGCCCTCTGTGCGCAGGGCCTGCTCGTCCAGGGCCCCGGCCTCTGTGCGGAGCCTGTCCATCTGGCCTGTGCAGCGGTTGGTCTCCCGCAGGTTTTCCTCCACCTGGCGGGTGAGCTCTTCCAGCTCCTCCTCCACCTGCTGGTGGGCGGCCCGGGCCAGCACGATTTTCTCCTGATGCTCCCGCAGGGCCTGGGCGGCCTTGTCCAGCCCGCAGAGCCAGATGCCGATTTCCAGGCCCCGCTTCTCCCCGTCATACTGGATGAACAGCTGGGCCTTTTCGGCCTGCTCCTTCAAGGGGCCCACCCGGCCCTCCAGCTCAGAGAGAATATCCCGCAGGCGGACCAGGTTCTCCTCCGCCTTTGTGAGACGGCGGCTGGCCTCCTCCTTGCGGTAGCGGTAGCGGGAGATGCCCGCCGCTTCCTCAAAGATTTCCCGGCGGTCCTCGCTGCGGGCGGCCACAATGCTGTCTATTTTGCCCTGGCCGATAATGGAATACCCGTCCCGGCCCAGGCCAGTGTCCATAAACAGCTCGTTAATATCCCGCAGGCGGACAGTATTGCCGTTGAGCAGGTATTCGCTCTCCCCAGAGCGGTAGTACCGGCGGGAGACAGCCACAGAATCGTTATCAAAAGGCAGGGCCCTGTCCGTGTTGTCAATGGTCAGGGTGACCTGGGCAAAGCCCAGGGCCCGGCGCTGGGGGGTGCCGCCGAAGATAACGTCCTCCATTTTAGAGCAGCGCAGGGTACGCAGGGACTGTTCGCCCAGGACCCAGCGCATGGCGTCGCTGATATTGCTTTTGCCGCTGCCATTGGGGCCCACCACAGAGGTGATGCCCCGCTGGAAGGAGAGGGTAGTTTTGTCGGGGAAGGTTTTGAAGCCTTGCAGGTCAAGGGATTTGAGAAACATGAGGTCAACTCCGAGAAAAGAATGGTGGGGCAGGGATAGCGAATGCCTAAGGTTGAGCCAGAGGAAGTTTTCGTCCACCTTTTTCAAAAGGTGGCAGGGGTTTGGGGGCAGAGCCCC
>CAJTXF010000138.1 GCA_910580045.1 uncultured Eubacteriales bacterium | reverse complement strand
CTCAATCTTTGCACTCTGACGAAATAATTGACTGCACGATATGCGCACCAGATTTCACTGTGAAAATTACCAATCTGACTTTGTACAAGGTGCCGCCCCGGTGGCTGTTCCTCAAGATAGACACAGACGAGGGCCTGACCGGTTGGGGCGGGCCGGAGGTAATGAGCGCCATCTCGGGCATTGACCAGGCCCTGCGGGAGATTGCCCGTTACACCTCCACGCCCATTGCCACTGGCGAGCGGATGTTCAGCCGCTGGGAATTCAAGAACCTGCTGAAGGACGGCTATGTGGATATTATCCAGCCTGACCTGTCCCATGCCGGGGGCATCAGCGAGTGCAAAAAAATCGCCGCTATGGCTGAGGCCTATGATGTGGCTGTGGCCCCCCACTGCCCGCTGGGGCCCATCGCCCTGGGGGCCTGCATTCAGCTGGACACCTGCACGCCCAATGTGTTCATCCAGGAGCAGAGCCTGGGCATCCACTATAACCAGGACGGCGACCTGCTGGACTACCTGAAAGACGCCTCTATCTACCAGTATAAAGAGGGCTTCCTGGAGCTGATGACCTGCCCGGGCCGCGTTCGCTGTCAGGATACTGGGCACACAGGCAGGCAAAACCCCAGAGGAAGCTGCCAGCTATCTGCTGGGCGCTGTGCTGGAGCAGGACCTTCGGGCCCTGAAAAGCGCCGGGGCAATGCTGGGGATAACAGAGCGCACCCAGGTTATTCTCAGCGGCAAGGAAATTTTCCGCCAGGGCTTCTATGACATCCTGAGGGCAGAGGGGAGCTTCCGGAACCTGCTGGCCCGGGAGCCAGATGCCAATATGCCTCTGGCCGCCCGGGGCGCGCTGGCCATCTATAGCCGCTGGAAAGGGCTGGAAAACATAGAAGAACAAAAGACAAGGGGCGTCCCGGAATGGGACGCCCCTTGCCTCTGCAAACGATATACCACCTCTCCAAAAACAGAAAAACCAGCTGCCGCAGGTTTGCCAGCGGCAGCTGGTTTTTCTGTTATAGGACTTGCAGTTTGGATATAGGCAGCAAGGATTTATCTGCCGTCATAATACTTCTGCATGATTTCCACCATTTCCGTGGAGCCCATCCCATCCAGCTCTGCCAGATAGGCGTCCCAGCCGCTTTCAATGTCCCGCGCGCCGGTGATGAACTCGGAAAATGCCTGGAGCTTGAAGGGGTCAAGAACCGCGTTGATATCAGCCACACGGGCATTGTCCTCCGGGCTCAGGGCCATGGGCGGGATGAAATATTCATCCGGGATGGCCCACTCCATCAGGCCTGAGGCGGTCTTATAGTTGGCAATCTCATTGAAGGAGGGGTTGGAGTAAACCTGCTCCAGCAAATCCGGGTTGCCGGTTTCCAGCCACTCCTCCGCGGTTTCAAAGTCCTGGGCCTGCTCACCCAGGCGGAAGTCAGAGTTGCGCATCATGGGGTTGTTCTGGTTCCAGCCGGAGTTCTCAGGCTGAGTGCCCCAGTTTACCAGCAGCTTATACTTTGCCCCATCGCCCCGCAGAGAGATGCCGTCTGAATCAAGGTCATCCCAGCCAATGCCTTTGGGGGCAATATAGCCGTCCATAGAGACTTCAAAACCCACCATATAGTTGTACAGGGCCACAGCCAGGGCAGGGTCAGCGCAATTGTCAGTGACCATCAGCCCAGGGATGAACATATTCCAGGGGTCTTTATTGGGCGCCCACTTGTCGCCATTGGCCCCCTCCAAAGGAGGCATGATGAAGAAGGACTCTGCCCATCTGGGGCCGCCCCGCTGTACATGGCCGTCCGCGCCAAAGGCGCCAATCACAGCAATCGCGGGGCCCTCCTCGCTCTCACCAATGGCCCGCAGCTCGTCCTGAGAGATGGAGAAGGAGTTCTCCATAATCAGGCCCTCTTTATACAGCATGTTCATGTACCGCAGGGCATCCCGGAACCGTTCGTCACGGTACTGCTCTGTCACAACCCCGTCCTCTACCGCAAGGCCCCAATAGGTGTCTGTCATGACCCAGGGCATAAAGGGCTTGGCCAGGGCAGAGATGGTGTTGCGGACAATGGACTCATCCTTCCAGAAAGCCAGAGGGATTTCATTCGGCTTGCCGTTGCCGTTGGCATCGCTGGTCTTTACCCAGCGCAGATACTCCGTGAACTCGTCCAGGGTCTGGGGCACCGCAATATCGTTGTCCCGGAACCAGGGCATGTAGTAGTGCAGGCGTCCGCCCCGGTAGGTATTGTGGATGGCGTTATTGACCTCAGGCAGCACATAGAATTTCCCGTCGCTGCACTCCAAAGCCTCTGCCATAGTGGGGAACTCCTCCAGGGCTGCCTTGATATTGGGGCAATCCCGCACGCCGTACTCGTCCAGGGAGATGAATATGCCCTGGTCTGCGTAATACTGCACATCGTTCTTCTTCATGTTGATGTCCCGGATAAGGTCAGGGTATAAAGAATTTCTGGACAAACGGATACACGAGCATCATAGGAAGCATACCAACAATTAAGATTGCATAGCGAAGTTGTTCCAGCAGGTTCTGCAGGCTTTGGATATTGCTGTCGCCAATGGTGGATACGATTTCCGCCGGCATAGAGGCCACAAACAGAATGCTGCGCAGGACCTGCTGAAATGTAGATGATGGCCGAATAGCCTGTGGTCTGCCAGATGCCTGTCCACACGTAAATATCATTGAACCATGAGGGCACGCCCATAAAGTCAATCCGGGCAAAGCCCATAGCCTCCCGCGCCATGTTGAAAATGCCGCTGCGCACGCTGAGCACCTGATTCAGCAGGCCCACCAGCAGAACCGCTGACAAAAAGTAGGGCGCAAAGGTGATAACCTGTACCCCCTTTTTGAACCTGGGCAGCAGGCAGTGGTTCACCATCACTGCCAGCAGAATGGGGAAGGGAAAGCTGGCAATCAGGGAATACAGGCTGACGCTCAATGTATTGCGGATAACATCCAGGAAAACCGGGGACTCGAAAAAACGGGCAAAATTGTATAAGCCCACCCACTCGCTGCCAAACATGCCGCTGCGCGGGGTATACCGCTGAAAAGCCATCGCGATTCCGCCAATGGGTATATAGTTGAATATGACAACATAGAGCACAGGAATAAGAAGCATAAGATACAGGTATTTGGCGTTTCCAATCCTGCGCAGGGTTTTCGCGGAGCTCTCGCGGGCTTTTTTCGTTTTCATATTATCCACTCTCCTTCCGGCTTTTCGGCTGCTTTTTGCTGCATTCCATACTGGTCTGCCTTTTTAAGCCAGCCGATAGTAAACATGTATACTAAATTTTCGTGAGAATTCCGCGGACATATTCTCTTTATTGCGTTATACCACAGGTTCTTCTTTTGTCAATATCTTTGTTTGAAACAGGCTCAAGAAATTTTTTTGGCCAAGTTGACATGAGCAGGAAGCGCTGGGAGAATGAAGCCCTGCCCAGGAAGCGGGAGCCAGCCCGTAAAACGTAAACAGGTATACAAGTTTTTGAAAATATTACCATTCCACAAAATTTTGCCGCTCTGCCTTTGGGCCAGTTTGCCCCTGTCTTGCTTTGGTTTCCCTACTTGCCTTTTTGTCCGTGCCGTGGTATGCTTTCTATATAGTTATAGATGTGCGGGACTGGGCCTCAGGTGTGCTGTCTGTTTTTTACCGGCGGAGGCCAGGTGAACCTGGGCGCTGAACATGCTGAACATTAAGGAACCACTGATTAAATCACGCCTGGCGACTTGGCACGCATCTCGCTTGCACTATGACGAAAAAATTGACTGCACGATATGCGCACCAGATTTAATCAGTACTTCCTTA
>CAJTXF010000137.1 GCA_910580045.1 uncultured Eubacteriales bacterium | reverse complement strand
GGTCGGTTCGCAGCTTGTGTGCCACTGGCACACGCTCACCCCCTGGACCCCGGTCGGGGCTCGCCGCCAGGCGGTACCATTATCAGAATTATCAAATTTGTGAGCACTGGAAAGGAATCGGGTTACCATGAGCAATAATCAAGCTACCATCGAAGACCTCATCGACGAAATGTACGATACCCTGGACAAGGGCTGGAAAATGCCCCTCTCCTCCGGCAAAGTCCTGGTGGACTGCGAGGAAATCCGCGCTATCCTGGACGACATCCGTGATGTCTTCCCCAAGGAAATCGGCCAGGCCAAGGCCATTGTGGCTGACCATGGCCAGATTATCGCTGAGGCCAACCGGGAGGCTGAGTCTATTATCCATAACGCCGAGGAGCGCGCCCAGGCCCTTGTGGCTCAGGAAGAGGTGGTCCGCCAGGCCCAGGCCAAGGCCAATGAGATTCTGGCCCAGGCCCAGGCCAAGTTCAAGGAGATGCGCAAGGCCAGCAATGACTATGTGGATGATTTGATGCGCCGCACGGACGAGTCTCTCTCCGAAAGCCTGACCGAATTGCGCAAGACCAGGCAGAATATTAAGGCATCTCAGAGAAACTCACAAATCTAAACCCGAGATTTTGTGCATTGCTTACAAATAGTTTTGCGGTTTCATTTTCCCTTCGCTGTATATAGCGAAGGGATTTTTTGTTCCCACTATATATTGTCGAACGTCCCTTTGCCTCCACAGGCGGGAAAACCTTTCCAGATTTAGTGGTTGCTTTTGTGACCGGTTTCCTGTATAATAAATATATCTTAAAACTTCACAGTGGTAAATTGTGGGGCTTTGGGGTGATTTGTGCGGGCCGGGTGGGGGATTCTTCCAGCCTGTCCCTGAAACGAGAGGAAAAGGGCTTCGCTTATGCTGATGGGAGAGTTCCAGCATAATATGGACCAAAAGGGCCGGGTGACTGTTCCCGCCAAGTTCCGGGAGGACTTGGGAGAGCGGTTCTGCGTGTGCAAGGGCCTGGATGGCTGCCTGTTCCTGCTCTCCCCAGAGCAGTGGCAGGGGTTGGTGAAAAAAATTTCCGCCATCCCCCTGGCCAAGGGCAGAAGCGTGCAGCGGTACTTTTTCGCTGGCGCGGCCGAGGTGGAGCCGGACAAGCAGGGGCGGGTGCTTATCCCCGCCAACCTGCGGGAGCACGCCAAGCTGGACAAGGATGTGACCCTGGTGGGCATGGGCTCTCGGGCTGAGGTCTGGGACACGGCCCGCTGGAAGGCCTACACCTGCGGCCAGGACGAGGCGGAGATTGAGGAGTCCATGGAGCTCCTGGAGATATAGGGGGCCCATATGGAGTTTGTACATAAACCGGTGCTGTTCGCGGAGACCATCGCGGCTCTGGACGTCAGGCCCGGGAGAACGTATATTGACGGCACCGTGGGGGGCGGGGGCCACGCCCTGGCCATTCTTCAGGGCCTGGGGGGCCAGGGCCGCCTGCTGGCCATTGACCAGGACCCGGACGCCATCGCGGCGGCCGGGGAGCGGCTGAAAGATTTTTCCAACCTGAGTCTGGCGCGGGGCAATTTCAGCCAAATGGCAGAGCTGGCCCAAGCCCGGGGCATTGGGGCGGCGGACGGCATCCTGCTGGACATTGGGGTCTCTTCCCACCAGCTGGACGACGGGGCCCGGGGGTTCTCCTATCACCAGGACGCGCCCCTGGACATGCGCATGAGCCAGCAGGGCCCCACTGCCGCTGAGCTGGTGAACCACCTGGCCCCGGCAGAGCTGGCGGGCATCCTGCTCCGGTATGGGGAGGAAAAGTCCGCCCGGCGGATTGCCCAGGGCATCTGCCGGGCCAGGGAGCAGGCCCCCATCACCACCACCGGCCAGCTGGCGGAAATCGTGCGCCAATCCGTGCCCGCGGCGGTGCGCCGGGCAGAGGGCCACCCGGCCCGCAGGACCTTCCAGGCCCTGCGCATTGCGGTGAACGGGGAGCTGGACAGGCTCACCGAGGGCCTGGCGGCTGCTTTCGGCCTGCTGAACCCTGGGGGGCGGCTGGCGGTTATCAGCTTCCACTCCCTGGAGGACAGAATCGTCAAGCGGCAGATGGCCCAGTGGTGCCAGGGCTGCACCTGCCCCAAGGACTTCCCGGTGTGCGTGTGCGGGAACAAGCCCAAGGGCAGGCTGCTCTATAAAAGGGGCCTGGCCCCCACAGAGCAGGAGCAAAGGGAAAACCCCCGGGCCAGAAGCGCCCGGCTGCGGGTGTTCGAGAAATTTTGAGGGGGGCTGGCCAGTGGCGTGGTTTCGCAAAAAGGACAGGCCCGCCGGGCCTGAGGATTGGAGCGGGTACCGGCAGAGGTATGGCCAGGAGTGCAGGCGGATTTGGCGGCGGCTGGTGCCCCCGGCAGGGCAGGCGGCCACTGTCCAGGGAGAGCTGCTGCGGGAGATAGAGAAGCTGTACCACGAGGCCTGGGGAAACGGAAATATCAACTGGGACGGGGACTTTGCCTGGTTCTGCGGGAACCTGCGGGACACCCTGCTGGGCGCGGGATGCTTTCAGCAGGAGGAGCGGCAGGCCATTGCCCAGGTGCTGGAGAAAATAGAGGCCTGCGGCAGGTATGCCCAGGCATGGTATGAGGGGGGCGTCCCGGAGGAGAGCTGGGAGCCGGAGAAAATGGCCTGGCTGGAGGAAGGCGCCTACAGCTTCCTGCGGGACATGGCCGCCCGGTTCTCCCTGGCCCAGCCGGAGCCCATCCCTTTTCAGCCGGAGCGGGAGCTGTACCGGTAGAAGGGCGGAGGAGAGGCAGGGGACAGACAGTTTTATTTTACACGGGTTGACATAATAAGTCAACATAAAATCCGTACAAACGGCCAATCGGGCCGGTGGGAGGAGACGCATGGCAAATCTGGCATATGACTTTTCGCTGTTCGAGGAGAGGAACACCAATACCGCGCCGGAGCTGGAGCCCCGGATAGAGGAACAGCCCCAACAGGGCGCGGTGGTAGAGCTTCCCGAACAGCCGGGGCACCAACCGGAGCCAGGGAAGCGGAGCAGGCCCAGCCTTTTGAAGGTGCTGGCAGGCTCGCTGTGCTTTGCGGTGCTGTTCGGCACAGGCATCACGGCAGTGTACAGCGAGGTGCAGCTGACAGAGCTGAGCGAGGAGATAAGCAAGGTGCAGACCCAGCTGGAGGAGGCCCAAAGCCTGGAGGTGCAGCTGAATATGCAGGCGGCCCAGCTGATGACAGACGCGCAGGTGGAAAACTACGCGGTGCAGCAGCTGGGGATGGGCAAGCTGGCAGGCTCGCAGGTGGTGTATATGCACGTAGCCCAGCAGGATAAAGGCAGGGTAGTGCAGGAGATAGAGGGGGGCAGCTGGCTGGATAAAATATGGAGAGAGATAAGCTCATGGCTGAGCTGAGAGGGGCATAAGGATAGGAAGGGAAGAATAAAAATGGAACGGCGGGAGAGGGGAGGGGAGAGCCAAGCAGTTGGCTCTCGCTTTTATTAGCGGGGTGCCCCCGCGGGCCGCACGCGTAGCGCTCGGTACCCTCGCTACGTTTCTCGAAAACGGGACCGGCAGACCGCGCAAAGGAAATGTGGGCGGGATATGCAGGGCCTGACGGGGAGCCCCGACCGGGGTCCAGGGGGGCCTGCCCCCTGGCAGGGGTTTGGGGGCAGCGCCCCCAAGGTCTTGCCCTTGACCGTAAGGGCGGCGCCACTAAGTTCCAATGAGAGGCAGCACCTAACTCTCATATCCCAAGTCCGACAGAGGCACCAGAGTTCGCGAAGCGAACTCTTTCGCGCCGCCCCCAGGAACGCCCCATAAGCCGCAGCCCGCAGCAAGATTCCGAAAGTTAGGAAAGCGTTGCTTTCCTAACTTTCGGAG
>CAJTXF010000136.1 GCA_910580045.1 uncultured Eubacteriales bacterium | reverse complement strand
CCCCGCCAGGGGGCAAGCCCCCCTGGACCCCGGGATGGGCCCGCCATCCCGTTTTTTGCACACCCCGTTTGCCGCTTCTAAAACACACCTATACTATATATAATACCAGAAAGGATGATTCCCATGAAAGCCAGAATGCCCCAGGGTTACAACACCCCCGGTGCTGCCAACCTACAGCAGCTCGCCCGGCAGGCCCAGAAAATGCAGGAGCAGATGGAGGCCATTACCGCCGAGCTGGATGAAAAAGAGTACACTGCCGCCGCGGGCGGTGACGCTGTCAAGGCCACTGTCACCGGCAAAATGGAGGTCAAGTCCGTGGAGTTTAAGCCTGAGGTCATTGACCCGGATGACGCGGAAATGCTGGGCGACCTCTGCGCCGCCGCTGTGAACGAGGCCCTCCGCGCCGCCGCCAAGGAGAAGGAAGAGCGCATGTCCGCTGTGTCCGGGGGCATGGGCGTGCCCGGGCTGTTCTGATGGCGGAGTATCATGTGGGCCTGCTGGGTGCGCTGGTGGATAAGCTCAACAGCCTGCCCGGCATTGGCCCCCGCACGGCCCAGCGGCTGGCTTATCACATTCTGCGCATGCCGGACAGCCAGCTGGAAGCCCTGCTGAAAACCATTGGGGACGCCCACAAAAACCTGCGGGAGTGCTCTGTCTGCCGCAACCTGACGGACCGGGAGGTCTGCCATCTCTGCGCGGATGAGGGCCGGGACAGCTCCCTGATTTGCGTGGTGGAGGAGCCCAAGGACGTGAACGTGGTAGAGCGCAGCGGCGAGTTCTCCGGCCTGTATCATGTGCTGCACGGGCGGCTCTCCCCCTTGAACGGGGTGGGGCCGGACGATTTGCGCATTAAGGAGCTGATTGCCCGAATCACCCCCCAGGTGCGGGAGGTGATTATGGCCACCAACGCCACCACCGAGAGCGAGGCCACGGCCCTGTATATTGCAAAGCTCTTAAAGCCCTTTGGGGTGCTGGTCACCCGGCTGGGGGTGGGCATCCCCTCTGGGGGCGAGCTGGAATACGCGGACGAGTACACCTTAAAAATGGCCCTGGAGGGCCGCATACAGCTGTAAACAAAGAAAAAGGAGGGAGAGCCCTATGGCCCAAAAGCCAGGCACGAAAACCATCGCCCAGAACAAGAAAGCCCATCACGACTACTTTGTGGAGGAGTCTCTGGAGGCCGGCATTGAGCTGGTGGGCACAGAGGTGAAATCCCTGCGCCAGGGCCGGGCAAACCTGAAGGACTCCTGGTGCTCGGTGGTGGAGGGGGAGATGCTGCTCAACGGCTGCCACATCAGCCCCTATGACTTTGGCAACCGCTTTAACACGGACCCCATGCGGGTGCGCCGCCTGCTGCTGCACAAGCGGGAAATCTGGCGGCTGTATGGCCTGGTGAAGCAGCAGGGCTATTCCCTGATTCCCCTGTCTTTGTATTTCAAGGGCAGCCGGGTGAAGGTGCAGCTGGGCCTGTGCAAGGGCAAAAAGCTCTATGACAAGCGGGCGGACATGGCCAAGCGGGACGCCCAGCGGGACATGGAGCGGGCCTTGAAGGACAGGATTCGGCGGTGGGAGTAAAATCCACAGGGGGAGAGGAAAATCATGCTTTGGAATGCGAGGAACGGACAGCTCCCCTTGGGCGGTACCAAGATGAGCTATGTGTCCTTTGGGTATGGGAGCCGGGCCCTTGTTCTCCTTCCCGGCCTCTCTGACGGGCTGGCCACAGTGAAAGGGAAGGCCCTGCTGCTGGCAAAGCCCTTCACCTCTTTTTTTGAGAAGTACAGGGTGTTCATGTTCAGCAGAAAGGATGACATGCCCCAGGGCTATTCCATCCGGGACATGGCCAGGGACCAGGCAGAGGCAATGGACAGGCTGGAAATCAAGAGGGCCTGCGTCCTGGGCGTGTCCCAGGGGGGAATGATTGCCCAGTATCTTGCCATCGACTGCCCCCAGCGGGTGGAGAAGCTGGTTCTGGCCGTGACCGCGCCCCGGGTCAACCCCATGATACGGGAGTGCGTGAGCCAATGGCTGGGCCTTGCCCAGCAGGGCAGGCACAAGGAACTGATGATGGACACAGCGGAAAAGAGCTATTCAGAGCAGTATCTGAAAAAGTACAGGAGGCTCTATCCCCTGTTGGGCTGGGTGGGAAAACCGAA
The DNA here is from genome assembly GCA_910580045.1 of uncultured Eubacteriales bacterium. Classification (GTDB taxonomy): domain Bacteria; phylum Bacillota; class Clostridia; order Oscillospirales; family Acutalibacteraceae; genus Acutalibacter. The sequence goes on along the minus strand of CAJTXF010000136.1, from coordinate 1,807 downwards.
AAGCTATGAGCGGTTTATAATCAACGGGAACGCCATTCTGGGCTTTGACGCCTGGGACGAGCTGGAGCGAATCGCCTGCCCCACCCTGATTCTGGGGGGAGAGGCGGACAGGACAGTGGGCATACAGGCGTCCTATGAAATGAAAGAGCGGATTGGGGACAGCCAGCTGTATGTGTACCCGGGCCTGGGCCACGGGGCATATGAGGAGGCCGGGGACTTTTATCCCCGGGTTTTCCGCTTTCTGGAGGGGCAGGGGTGAGTGATGCCCCTGGCCGCTCTTTGTTTTTTGGGAGGTAAGAATGAATGGAAGGATTGCCGGCGCGGGCGCTTGGATAGCCACAGTTTCAGTCATACTATTCGCCGCCTGTATGCTGATTCCCTTTGACTTCGGCAGCTATTTTGTGTGCATGGTCTTGCCCATTGGGTACATCATGATGTGCGGCGGGTTTTACAGTGAAAGCCATGAACAGCGCCGGGCAGCGGCGATGGTTGGCATGGTGTTTGCCGCAATATATGCTGCTCTGATTTTCCTGGTGTACTTTGCCCAGCTGACCACTGTCCGGCTGGACGCACTGGAAGGGCAGGCAGTAAGGGTTCTGGACTTTTCCAGGGGCGGCCTGCTTTTTAACTATGATTTGCTGGGATACGGCATGATGGCCCTCTCCACCTTTTTTGTGGGCCTGACAATCGAGCCAAGGGGAAGAAGGGTGGATAAATGGCTGAAACGCCTGATGCTGGCCCATGGCGTCTTCTTCTTTCCCTGCTTTCTTATGCCCATGACAGGGGTGTTTGGCTCTATGTCGGGCGGGGAGGACAGCCTGGGCGGGGTAATTGCCCTGGAGCTTTGGTGCGCTTACTTTGTGCCAATCGGGATTTTGGCAGGGGCGCATTTTCGGAAGGGCGGTGCATAGAGTGGATAAAGTGTATAAAATGGAAATCAGCAAAATCGGAGAAAAGGATGGGCTTATCCTGGGGCTGGCCAGCTGCAAGGAGAGGTTTTCGAGGGAGGAGCTCACAGACGATGAGGAAATGGTGTGTAGAAGATTGGGAGTTTTCGCTGACCGTAACAGAGGGGAAAGCGGCCCAGTGCAGGCTTGGGCTTGAGACAGGGGACAGGTTTGTCTTTTCCTATGAGTGCCCAGGGGGAATCTGCCCCCGGGTTATGGCGGAAATGTATACCTGGTGCGAGGTGATTCGGTGCGGCGGCGACTTTACGTACAGGGGCGAGGCGGAAAAGTATGAGATGGACAGGCTGTGCCCCTGCGGGTGCGTCCGGTTTCGCCTGAAAGCCGCGCCCATCAATCGGGATGAAAACGGGAGGGTAAAGCCGAGCCAGCCCTAGAGTCTGTTTGAAAACGCCGAATCAACCGGCCGGCAAAAGCCGCTGTTTTCCCAACAGCAGAAAAATCCACAAAATCCCCCTTGCGCAATGGCGGGAAATGGTGTATACTAGAATTGCGCAGCAAAGCAGAAATGACAGCACAGCCCAGGAGTTTTCCGTTCTTCCCGCTCTGCGGGAAGCGAGCGCCGCGCGCGAGAGGGAAACTCCGGGATTTGACTTTGCCCCGCAGCGCACTAAAGGTCAGCACAGCCCAGGAGTTTTCCGTTCCCCCCGCAAAGCAGTGGGGACAAGAGGGAAACTCCGGGATTTGATTTTACGAAGTAAAATCAACATCCGGGGATGTAAAGGTTTCGACGGGGGAGGCGACCCCTGGTAAGCGGGCAGCGGTATGGGACCGCTATAAAACCCATAAACCTTAAAATTAAACGACAACGACTTTGTTGCTGTTGCTGCTTAAATAAGCAG
>CAJTXF010000135.1:333-4051 GCA_910580045.1 uncultured Eubacteriales bacterium | reverse complement strand
GCCAGGGGGCATGCCCCCTGGCAGGGTGTGGGGCAGCGCCCCACGGCCTTGCCCTTGACCTTAGGGGCGGCGCTCACCAAGCAATCTGCGGGGCAGAACATCCGGCGGCAAGCCCGAGCTAGTCAGTGGCAGTGACCAGCGCCGCCAAAGATGCCAGCCGCGCGATTCTGTTGAGTTGGGAAATCACAGATTTCCCAACTCACAGAGAGCCGCAGACCGTCTTCCGAAGCGTGGCGGCCCTGAGCGTTCCCCCAAAATGCCGCTTTCCCCGAGGAAGCCGTTACCCCTCAGGCCCTTGCCCTTACAGCGCCAGCGCCACAGCAGGCGCCGCCCTCCGGCTAAGCCCAGCGCCCAACCGCCCGGCCCTTCCATCAACCTTCTGCTCTTTCTTCCATCACAGCTTTTACTGTTTACCACACCATAAAGGAGGCGGGGTTATGTTAAAAGAAGATTATACCATCAACATCATCGGGAAACAGGTCTATGACGAGGATTGCGGAGAGGTCGCGCTCTCTACCACAGGCACCTATTCCGAGCGGAACGGCGTGCGCTTTATCGCCTATAAGGAGTATGACGAGGATGACCCCCGTCTCTCCCATACCTCTGTGTTAAAGGTCGAGCCCGGCAAGGTCACGATGATTCGCGCCGGGTCCTCTACCCGTCTTATCCTGGAGCTGGGCCGCCGCCATTTCTGCTATTATGACACCGGCTTTGCCACCCTGACTGTCGGCGTGTTTACCAGCGAGCTGAACGCTGCCCTGGACAGCAGCGGCGGCTCTTTGGAAATTAAGTATACCCTGGACATCGACTCCAATCTTTCCAGCAAAAACGAGCTGCGGGTCGAGGTCGCGCCCCTGCCTGTCCACCGGTATTCCGGGCTGGACGTGAAACCAGAGAAATAATCCTGGACTTGGACGGCCTCTGGCCGGGGAACCACTATATCTTGAGAGGATGTTGAAACCCATGTCAATTTTAGTCGAAAAGGCCCGAAGCGCCCTGCGTCAGGCCGTGTCTGCCGCCATGGCCCGGGCTATGGCGGAGGGGCAGCTTCCAAAGGCAGAGGCCCCTGCCTTTGTGCTGGAGGTGCCCGGGGACCGCTCTCACGGGGACTGGGCCTGCAACGCGGCCATGGCCGGGGCCCGGGCCTTCCATATGGCCCCCAGAAAAATCGCGGAAACCATTCTGACCCAGCTGGACTTGGAGGGCACCGGCTTTGCCCGGTGTGAGATTGCCGGGCCGGGGTTTTTGAATTTTACCTATGAGCCGGGCTTTTATGGGGCTGTGCTGGAGGATATCCGCCGCCTGGGCAGGGGCTATGGCCGCAGCGATGTGGGCCAGGGCAAACGGGTGCTGGTGGAGTATGTCTCCGCCAACCCCACCGGGCCCATGCACATTGGCAACGCCCGGGGCGGGGTGCTGGGGGACGCCCTCTCCGCTGTGCTGGAAACCGCCGGTTACCAGGTGGAGCGGGAGTTCTATGTGAACGACGCGGGCAACCAGGTGAACCGCTACGGCCTGTCCATTGAGGCCCGGTATATGCAGCTGTTTGACGAGAGCTTCCCCTTCCCTGAGGACGGGTACCTGGGCGAGGATGTGAGCGCCAACGCCAGGGCCTTCGCGGAAATTCACGGGGACAAGTACGTGTCCTGCGCCCCGGAGGAGCGGCGGGCCGCTCTGATTGGCTATGCCATCCCCAAAAATATCCAGGTGCTCCACGACGACCTGGCCCGCTACCGGGTGGAGTACGACAACTGGTTCCATGAGTCCACCCTCCACCAGAACGGCGCGGTGGACAGGGTGGTGGAGCTGTTCCGGGAGAAGGGCTGCACCTATGAGAAGGACGGGGCCCTCTGGTTCGCGGGGGAGCCCTACGGCTCAGAGGACTTTGTGCTGGTGCGCTCCAACGGGGTGCCCACCTATATTGTGCCGGACATTGCCTATCATTATAATAAGCTGGTGACCAGGGGCTTTGATACAGCCGTCAACGTGCTGGGGGCAGACCACCACGGCTATGTGCCCCGGCTGAAAGGGGCCATCGCGGCCCTGGGCATTGATTCAGGGAGGCTCAAGGTGGTGCTTATGCAGATGGTCAGCCTGGTGCGGGACGGCCAGGCCGTGAAGCTCTCAAAGCGCAGCGGCAAGGCCATCACCATGGCCAACCTGCTGGACGAGGTGCCCATTGACGCGGCCCGTTTCCTGTTCAACTCCTATGAGCCCAACACAAAAATCGACTTTGATTTGGATTTGGCTGTGAAGGAGGACGCCCAGAACCCGGTGTACTATGTGCAGTACGCCCATGCCCGAATCTGCAGTATTCTGCGGAACCTGGCGGCTGAGGGCGTTGAGCCCCGGGCCTGCGCCCCAGAGGAGCTGGCCTTGCTCACGGCCCCAGAGGAGCTGGAGCTGATTCGGCTGCTGTCCGCCTACACAGACGAGGTGGCAGGGGCAGCCAAGGCCATGGAGCCGGCGCGGATTACCCGGTATGTGCTGAATGTGTCCACCCAGTTCCACAAGTTCTACAACACCTGCCGGGTGAAGGGCGTTGAGGAAGGGCTGAGCGCGGCCCGGCTGGAGCTGTGTACAGCGGCAAAGACTGTGCTGGAAAACGGGCTGGGCCTGTTCAAAGTGACCGCGCCGGAGCGGATGTAAAGCAATCCCGTTTGAAAGAAGCGCCTCTTTGAAAAATTCCCTCAGCTGAAAACAGGAGCACCGCTAATTTGGCGGCGCTCCTGCTTTTGTTTGCGGAAAAGGGGCGGGCTTTACGGGAACAGGGTATACAAATCCTCCACCCGGGCGTAGGTGTTGGCCGCGATGGTGCTGTTCAAAAACAGCACATCCGTCACCCCGTGGGCCTGGCAGAACTCCGGCAGGCTCCCCTCAAAGCTGCGGAAGTCGATAATATAGGTCTCGTCAAAGCTGGCCGCCAGGAAGGGGCCAATCACGTTGCCGTAGGATTCCTTCACCACCGCCAGCTTGCGGCCAATGAGCTTGGTCTTGTTCACCACCCGCAGGCAGGGGTTGTCGCCCCGAAGGAACATGCTGTAGCCCATGGAGCTGTCTGAGCTGTTGATGCCCTCCTGCTCGCTGAAGGTCTCGCCGCTGTCATAGGAAAGCGCCGCGGTGTAGGGATAGCCAGGCTCGTACACATCCAGCCGGTCCGGGTTCATGGCCAGGCAGTCCTCAGCGGTCAGCTGGTACAGGTACCCCAGGAACCCGTCATAAGAGGCCAGGGTGAAGTCTTCCAAGGGGGCGGCCTTTACGTCCGCGGTTTCGCAGAACTTTTCATAGGCGTAATAGGCCCCCAGGGCGGCCCAGTGGGTGTCTGTGTTGAAGTAGAGATACTCCTCCTTGTGCTGGTTCAGGGCATCGTAGATGTCCACCGGCACAGCACCGGTGAGATTGTCATAAATGTACTGGGTGTTCTCCCGCTGAGAGGTGCAGCCCTGCTGGTCTTTCAGCCGCTGGGGCAGGCCGAACTCGCAGTGGTTGGGCACCACCATATTATAGACCTGGATGCCCGGCAGCTGGGCGGCGAAGTCAGAGATGGCCTGGGCGTAGGGCTCGGCGGATTCATCGTAGCCGTAGAACAGCTCAAAAGCCATGTTGTTCCAGATGTACAGCCCCTCTGAGAGGTAGCCGTCCTCCCCGTTGTCCGGGATAGGGGCCGGGGTGGGCGTAGGGGCGGGGGTGGGTTCAGGCGTGGGGGTGGGGGCAGGCG
>CAJTXF010000135.1:0-323 GCA_910580045.1 uncultured Eubacteriales bacterium | reverse complement strand
GCTGAGCCTGCTGGGGCGGCTGAGAATTGCCTGCCCCAGAGGACGCGGGCGGGGATGAAGCGGCGTCCGGCCCGGCAGGGGAGAGCTTTTGCCACAGGAGGATTCCGCCGCAGATTAGACCGGCAAGGATAATCAGGATAAAAACAATAAGCAGAGGGGAACGGGAGGGCTCTGGGGCGCGATGGCGGGCGGGCATAGGGACTCCTCCTTTGGAGAATTTATTTGAATAATAGTTAAGGCAACACCGCACAAAGACCGGCCTGCGGCCTTTGCACACGATTTGCTAGATCTTTTTCCGTCATCTTGCACTAATCTTGCTTGTC
>CAJTXF010000134.1 GCA_910580045.1 uncultured Eubacteriales bacterium | reverse complement strand
AGATAATCACCTCGTTTCTTGGTATGAAAAAAGGGAGAATGTGACCGGAATCAACATTCTCCCTTAGAAACGATATGTGATTGTGCAATAATCTGTCTTTTGTGAGGTTAGCTTTTGAGAGCCATCTCGCCGCAAACCCGCATGAATACTGGGTTTTTGCCTGTTTGCTTTCCCTTTCCCCAATAACCTGTGTTCAATGAAATGTATTCCGCCGATGTGTCGGTCAAGATAAAATCGGCGTACCGTGCGAGGTTTCAGCAGGGGAAATTCATGGGGACATATGCACCCTACGGATATGTCAAAGACCCCGCCGACCATAACCACCTGCTGATAGATGATAAGGTTGCCCATGTGGTAAGGAAGATATTCGACCTTGCACTTGCAGGAAACGGAATCTCCAAAATCCGCAAGCACATCAATAAACAGCATATTTTACGCCCTGCCGCTTATGCGGCGGAGCAGGGGGCGACAGGTTATGAACGGTACTTTGAGGACAACGAAGAAAACCGTTATATCTGGAGTGAGAACAGCGTGAGGGGCATTTTAAGAAGCCCGATATATGCGGGAAACCTTGCAGGCTACAAGCGGATTGCCGCCAACATGAAAAGTAAGAAACGTCCCTCTAAGCTGCCCGAAGAATGGGAAGTGATACCCGACACCCATGAGGGGATAGTCACACAGGAGGAATTTGATACCGTACAGCAGCTTATCACAAGCCGCAGATTACCCGAAAACAAGGGCGGCTTTGAGAATATCTTTGCAGGCATTATCAAGTGTGCGGACTGCGGCTACGCTTTGCGGGCTATGAGCGCAAACAGGAGGAAACGCCCCGACATCATCGACCGCGTACAATACACCTGTAATAATTATGGCAGGTATGGCAACGTCATGTGTACCGCACATGCCATTGAAGCGAGGGATTTATTTAACGCCGTGCTTGCCGACATCAACCGTTTTGCGGATATGGCGGTGAATGACGAGCGTGCAGTAAAGGAGGCTGCACGATACCAGTTAGAAAGGGAAAGAGGTGAGGATTTATCGACAACACATCAGAGGCAATAGATACGGTGTTCCGGGTGACGTACAAGGGTATCGCCTATGTGTTCCGGCTGATCGGGGACGTGTCCCAGGCCGCGGCCCGGAACAACGACCAGTTGTCCAGGGTCATTGCCGGAATGAACCAGCAGGATTACAGCACCCGCAGCGCTATGGAGATGGAACGGATGATTCAGCAGAATAAGGGCTTCTGTCAGTTCGATCTCATGGAGAAGGACTACAAGACCTTCTATGATGCGGCTATGGCGGCTGGGGTACGGTTTTCCTGCGTGTCCCTTGACAAGATACATCCGGAGGGTGAGCGGCTGTTTACTATCTTCTGTTCGCCCGATCAGGCGGATATTGTAAACCGCATTATTGAAATCAATGAGCTGAACGGCGTGAAGTCCGCCGACTATGAGCAGAAATCGGACCGGGAGGCCGCGCCCCAGGAGGTGGAGGCCATGACGGAGGATGAGCTGTGTCAGCGCAACCGGGCCATGAACGCGGACTTCATCACGCAGTTCATCGACGAGGTGCAGCCCCACGCCGCCCCAAACCCTACTACCCCGGCGGAGCGCGGGAGCGCTGCTCCGTCCGGAGTATCGTCAGCATCTACCGCCAGCGGGCGGCAGTCGGTCCGGGAGAGGGTCATGGAGATACGGCGTGAGCAGTCCGCGCCCCAGGCCAGCCGGGAAGAAGCTGCCCGGAATTTTTATGAGGCCAATTTGAAAAATCTCAGTGTTTCTACACGCGAATAAGGAGGAATTTTTTTGAACGGAAAAATCGAGTTCAGCCAGTTTATCAGCAATCAGAAGCAACTCCGGGAGGAAACCGGCAGGCTGACCGCCGAAACCGTGGAGCGGATTTGGGGAGATATGGAGCAGTTCCCCCGCCTGCTGGACGTGGTGGAGCGGTCCAACCTTGCAAGCGGCACTTTGGGCGGCGGCAGCGCCAACGCCCTGCTGATTTATACCCAGTGCCCGGACGCTACCCGGCTCGGCTCCTTTGAGGACTGGAAGAAGGAGCAGGCGTACATCCGCAAGGGCGAGAAGGGCATCCGCATTTACGTCCGGAGCCCCGGCAAGGAGGACCCCCAGACCCACAGGGTGAAATACTTCTACAATGTGGAGCACCGGTTTGATATCAGCCAGACCAATGCCCGCCCCCAGCAAGAGGAACCGGCGTGGAATGACCCCATCGACATAATCAAAGCCATTGCAGCAGCCTCCAAGTTTGGAATCCGGTATGACAGCCAGATACCGGATGGCGTGGACGCCGCCTACATCCCCGCGCTCAACGAGGCGCGGGTCCGGGACGGCCAGGACGCGGAGCGGATGTGCCTTTCGCTGCTGACGGAGTTCTGCCACTATGAGCAGCACAAGCTCCTGGGCAGAACCTATGAGCGCAGCCCCTTTACCCATTTTGTGGCTCTCTGCGGCGGCTATGTGCTGGCCCGGCGCTTTGGCATAGGCACGGAGAATATTCTGTTCCAGAGGGAAGTGTTCCCGGATATTCCCAGCGGGAATGTGCAGGAGAAATGCGGCGCGGTCCGGGACCTGCTTTCCTCCGTGATCCGGGCCAGCGGCATGGCCGGGCAGGAGGTTCAGCGGGGCATTGCCGGTCTGGAGCGGGACTTCGGGCAGTACGTCAGCAGCCCCAGGTACAGGCCGGAGGAAGCACAAGCTGAAGCTCTGGCCGTATGAAGCCTGGGCAGAGAAAAATCCCCGCAATCGTGATGGGCATAGCCGGGAGCCTTGCGGCTGTCTGGCTGGGTATGGAGGTCGCGCCGGGAGCGGACAGCGGGCTTGGTGGGATGCTCTCGGAGCTTACCAGTGCCTTGAATAACCCGCTCCGTTTTCACATTGTGCCAGATACCCCGCGCTGTGTGCTAGTGTGCCTGTTTCTCTACGGGCTGGCTGTGCTGCTGTTCGTGTCCTCTGGCATGAACTTCCGGCGGGGCGAGGAATACGGCAGCGCCAAGTGGGGCAGTCCCCGCACCATCGACCGCAAGTACCGGGACCGCAGGAATCCTAACGCCAACCTGATTATGACCCGGCACGTTGCCATCGGCAGCTCCCAGGAGAGTATGTACCGGCACCGGCGCAACCTCAACACCGTTGTGATCGGCGGCAGCGGTTCCGGCAAGTCTACCACCCATGTGCTTATCAATCTTTTGCAGGCCAGCCATTCATATGTCTGTTTAGACCCCAGCGGCGAAATGCTACGGGCTACCGGAAATTACCTCAAGGAGCATGGCTACACAATCCATGTTCTGAACTTGGTGGAACCGGAACGCTCAGACAGATTCAATCCGTTTTTGTATTTACGGAACGACGATGATGTAGAGCGCATGGTAAGTAACTTTTGGAAAGCGACCTCTGACCAGGGCGCACAAAAAGGGGAGCAGATTTGGGACGATATGGCGAAAGAGCTGCTTTCAGCTCTCGCTTATTTTTTGTTCTATGAAGCCCCGCCAGAGGAGCAAAACTTCCCCACCATTCAATTCCTCCTGCGCAACATGGCGCTGGTGGAGGGTGAAAAGGATTCAAGCCCCGTGGAGCAGATGTTCTCAGAGCTGGAACAACGGGACCCGGAGCATATCGCCCTCAAGCATTACCGGGCCTACCACTCCGGCGCGACCAAGACCTTGCAGAGCATCCAAATCACGCTGCTGTCCAGGCTGGGGAAGTTCAATCTGGAATCCATAGAGCGGCTGTCCACTACCAACTCGGACGATTTGGGCCTGTTGACCGCGCCAGAGGAAAGGACGGTGATTTTTGCGGTAACTCCGGTAGCGGATTCTTCGTTTAATTTCTTTGTGAGCCTGCTCTATGGGCAGCTCTTTGAGATACTCTACGACTACGGCAATAAACATGGAAAGCTCAAAGTTCCCATGCACATCCTCATGGATGAGTTTGCGAACGTCACTTTGCCTAAAGATTTCGAGCTGAGGCTTGCGACTTTTCGTAAATATGGTATATCCGCCTCCATCATTTTGCAGGACATGAGCCAGCTCAAGGCCCTCTATGAAAAGCAGTGGCA
>CAJTXF010000133.1 GCA_910580045.1 uncultured Eubacteriales bacterium | reverse complement strand
TACTTGGTGGCGCCGCCTTTACGGTCAAGGTCAAGACCTCGGGACTCTGTCCCGAACCCTGCCACCTTTGAAAAGGTGGACGAAACTTTTATCCCGTCTGTGCGCCTGTGCTTGGCAAACGCTGCTGCCTCGTGCCGTCAGGTACCTCAAAATCTACAGAAAAGAGGAACGCCCATGCCCGGACGTTCCTCTTTGACTATTTATAGCGCTCCCTTCGCCTCCCAATCCAGCAGGGCCTGATAGCTCCCTTCAAACACCCGCAGCTTCTTCTCCTGCAGCCGGGCAATGCGGGTGGCGGTCTTGGAGATAAAATACCTGTCGTGGGAGACGAAAATCAGGGTGCCCTTATAGTCCAGCAGGGCCTCCTCCAACATCTCCCGGGTCTCAATATCAATATGGTTGGTGGGCTCGTCCAGAATCAGCAGGTTTACCTGGCCCTGCATCAAAATGGCCAGCTTCAGCAGGACCTTCTCCCCGCCGGAGAGGCTGCCCACCCCTTTGAACACGTCCCCGCCCAGAAAGCCATATTTGGCCAGCAGGTTCCTGGCCTGGCCCTCTGTGCTGGGCACCTCCCGGCGGAAGGCACCCAGCAGGGTGTCTGTCTCTGGGAAGAACCGGATTTCCTGGGGAATATACCCCAGCCGGGCCCCTGGGTTCAGGGTCAGCTCCCCCTGATAGGGCCCCTCTCCCAGCAGGGCCCGGACCAGGGAGGTTTTCCCTGTGCCGTTGCCCCCCAGCAGGCAGAGCCTGTCCTTCTCCCGCACCAGCAGCTCAACCCTTTCCAGCAGAATCAGCTCCCCAAAGGCCAGGGTAAAGTCCCTCAGGCGCAGCACTTCGCTGCCGGTTCTGGCCCCGCTGAAATGGATGTCCAGCTTGGGCTTTTCCAGCTGGGGCCGCTCCAGCTGCTCCATTTTTTCCAGGCGCTTTTCCAGCTCCTTGGCCTTGCGGTAAAAGGAGCTGTTCTGTTTGTTCAACGCGCCCCACTGGCGGAACCGCTTGATGGCCGCCCGCATGGCCTCTATCTTTTTCTGCTGGTTCTTATACTGCTCGAATTCTGCCAGCAGCTGCCTCTCCCGCTCCTCCATGCTGTGGGAGTAGTTCCCCTCAAAGGGGATGCACTTCCCCTCCTCCAGGAGAATGGTGTGGGTTGCCACCCTGTCCAGAAACCAGCGGTCGTGAGAGACCATCACCACTGTGCCCCGGTACTTGGCCAGAAACCCCTCGAACCACTCCAGGGTCTCCACGTCCAGGTGGTTGGTGGGTTCGTCCAGCAGGAGAATGTCCGGCTGGCGGAGCACTGCCGCGGCCAAGTCCACCACAGTCTTCTGGCCCCCGCTGAGGATGTTGTACTCCCTGTCCAGCAGGTCTCCCAGCCGGAAGCCCTGCACTACCTTAGAGGTGCGCTCCTCCATGTCATAGCCGCCCTTGAGGGCGTACTCCTCCTGGGCCGCGGCGTAGCGGGCCATCAGGCTGTCCAAATCCCCAGGGGGAGAGGCCATCTCCCCCTCCATGTCCCGCAGGGACTGCTCTAAAGCCAGCAGCCCGGCATAGGGCTCCAGCAGCACCTGGCGGACAGTCCAGCCCGGCTGGCGCAGATGGGGTATCTGCTCCAAAAAGCCCAGGGCAGCGCCCCGGCGCAGGCTGATGTTCCCCGCGTCCGGGCTCTCCATGCCCGCAATCAGCTTGAGCAGCGTGCTCTTTCCCGTGCCGTTGCGGCCCACAATGGCGGCCCGCTGGCCGGTCATAATCTCAAAGCTGGCCCCGCTGAGCACAGGGCGGTATCCGTAATTTTTTACAACCTGGTTTAATCCAATCTCAATCATAGCCTTAGGCTCCTTTTCTTTTGATGGTAAGGGAACCATTGATTTAATCCAGATTCACTGTCCGGAGCCATGAATTTCCGGGTATTTCCCCTGCCGAAGGCGGGAGAAATACGAATAAATCAGTGCTTCCTAAGTTCTCAAAAGACAAGCCTGAGGCGAAACATAAGCGATTCTAAAGGCCCCTAAGAGCCCTGCATCGCTCCGCACAAGGAATCACTTCGTTTCATCCGTCAGACTTGCGCGGAGCCCCTTGAAGATTTCCCGGAAACTGAACGCCCGGTAATTGATTTGGTACATGTGCACCACCTCCTTTTCACAAGGTTAAGGCTATTATAACGTATCCAGGGGCAAAAGGCAAGGAAAACCCGCGGGGCATGGATTGGCTGTCCGGCGCATATAAGTAAACGCACCTCAAAAGAGGCATACCTCTTTTGAGCTGTGTTAACTATACATTTTTCTGCAAATCCATTACCGAGAGGATGAAATGTATGAAAAAGTCGCTGCTGGTGCCAACTTTGCTGCTGGCTGTGCTGCTGTGCCTGCCCATTTTCCCCGCCGCGCCCGCCCGGGGCGAGGATGTGGAGCTCTCCGCCCCTTCCGCTGTGCTGATGGAGGCCGGGACGGGCCGGGTGCTCTTTGAGAAGAACGCCCACGAGGTGCGCCCCTGCGCCTCTATCACAAAGGTGATGACCCTCTGCCTGACCTTTGACGCCATTGAGGCAGGCCAGCTCTCTTTGGGGGATATGCTCTCTGCCTCAGCCCACGCGGCCTCTATGGGCGGCTCGGACATCTGGCTCAAGGAGGGGGAGCAGATGTGCGTGGATGACCTGATTAAGGCCACGGTGATTATGAGCGCCAATGACGCCGCCGTGGTGCTGGCGGAGAACGTGGCCGGAAGCGAGGAGGCCTTTGTGGCCAAAATGAACCAGCGGGCCCAGGAGCTGGGCATGGGGGACACCAGCTTCAAAAACTGCAACGGCCTGGACGAGGAGGGCCACGTGACCAGCGCCTATGATGTGGCCCTGATGAGCCGGGAGCTGCTCACCCACCCGAAAATCACCGACTATACCCTGACCTGGATTGACTATGTGCGGGACGGGGGCACCCAGCTGGTGAATACCAATAAGCTCATCCGCAGCTATCAGGGCATCACGGGGCTGAAAACCGGCACCACCTCTCAGGCGGGAAGCTGCATTACCGCCACAGCGGAACGGAACGGCATGAAGCTGATTGCCGTGGTGCTGGGCGCGCCCAGTACAGACGATAGGTTCCGGGACGCGGCAGCGCTGCTGGACTACGGGTTTGCAGGGTGGTCGGTGACAGTGCCTGAGACGCCGGAGCTGGGGCCAGTGCCGGTAAAGGGGGGCATGACGGAGAGCGTGGGGGCGAAAGCTGGCTCCATGCCGGAGATTCTGCTGCCCGCGGGAGAGCAGGGCCAGGTGGAGGAAAAGATTACCTGGCGGGAGGGCCTCTGCGCGCCGGTGGAAGAAGGGGAAGTGATTGGAAAAATCACGTACCTGGCAGGGGGAGAGGCCGTAGCCCAGGTGGATATTACCGCGGCAGGGGAAGTGGAGGAAATCACGTTCCGGGGGGCGTTTACGTACTTGCTGAGAGGACTGCTGGGGCTGTAGAGCCAAGCACAGACCGGAGTCCAGGGGGTGAGCAGTGCCTGAGGGCGGGCCAATTGCGCGGTCCAGGGGCGTTAGGCCCCTGGCAGGGTTCGGGGCGACTTGGCGAAGCCAACGTCAGGAGTCCCCGAGGTCTTGCCCTTAGGGCGGCGCCATCAAGAGACAGGGCGAGGCAGAACTCCAAGTGGCAATCCAACGTCCCAACGTGGCACCAGTCCGCGCCGCCAAAGATGCCAGCCGCGCGAATCTGGTGACTTGGGAAATCAAAGATTTCCCAAGTCACAGAGAGCCGCAGGCCGTCTTCCGAAGCGTTGTGCCCTAGACTTAACAGGAAGATGCCGCTATCAGGAGCGATGTTGTGAACGGTTAGGCCCTTGCCCCAGTGTCAGCACCATCTATCAGAGAGGCTTAGCCTCCCAGCGTGGGTGCATTGCGTCCGCCTCTCTCCGAAAGTCAGGAAAGCACCGCTTTCCTGACTTTCGGAATCTTGCTGCTGGCTGCGGCTTATGGGCGGCGCTCAGAGTGCTACGTTCCAACTCGGGTGGGCCGACTTGGATTCTGCCTCGCTCCTTTCTCTTGGAGCGCCGCCCTAAGGTCAAGGGCAAGACCGCGGGGGCTCTGGTCTCGCCTGCCGGCTCGGTCGGTTCGCAGCTTGCGTGCC
>CAJTXF010000132.1 GCA_910580045.1 uncultured Eubacteriales bacterium | reverse complement strand
CTCGGGGACTCCTGACGTTGGCTTCGCCAAGTCGCCCCGAACCCTGCCAGGGGCCAAGAGTTGGCCAAAGCCAGCTCTGCGCCCCTGGACCCCGGTCGGGGCCCGCCGTTAGGCTCGTTCGCGCCGCCAGGCCCGCCCGCTTCTCCTTGACTTCCCGCCCCTTCTCATGCTACACTATACCCAGAAGGGAGTTGCTCCTATGAAAAAAATTACCGTCATCGGAAGCCTGAACATGGACCATGTTATCCAGGTCCCTGCCATGCCCCGCTTGGGCGAGACCGTCCTCTCCACTGGCTTTGACCTTATCCCCGGCGGCAAAGGGGCCAACCAGGCCTGCGCTGCCGGGCGTCTGGGCGGACAGGTGGTTATGCTGGGCGCTGTGGGTGCCGATGAACCAGGCGGCGTCCTGCTGGACAGCCTGGCCTCTGCCGGGGTGGACGTGTCCCGAATCAAGCGCTGCCAGGGCGTGCGCACCGGCGCGGCGTTTATCAGCGTGGATAGTGAGGGCGGCAACAGCATTATGGTGTATGCCGGGGCCAACGGCCAGGTGGATATTCCCTATATAAAGGAAAACGCCGGTGTGCTGGAGGACAGCGGCATTGTGCTTCTCCAGCTGGAAATCCCCCTGGAGACCGTGGTGTTTGCCGCCAAGACCGCCAAGGCCATGGGCAAGACTGTGGTTCTGGACCCGGCGCCGGCCAGGGCGGACCTTCCGCCGGAGCTGTTTGCCTATGTGGATTATCTCAAGCCCAATGAGGTGGAGCTGGCCACCCTCACCGGCGATGGGCAGGCTGAGGAACACCTGGCCCAGGCGGCAGAGGCCCTGCAGGCCCGGGGCGTGGGGAACGTGACCGTCACCCTGGGGGGCAAGGGGGCCTTTGTGCTGGACAGCCAGGGCCAGGCCCGCCAGTATCCTGCCCGGAAGGGCCTGCGGGTGGTGGACTCCACCGCGGCGGGGGACAGCTTTACCGGCGCGATGGCCGCTGCCCTGGCCCAGGGCAGGCCCTTGGGCGAGGCAGTGGAGTTCGCTGTCCTGGTGTCTGGCATTGTGGTCACCCGCAAGGGCGCCCAGACCTCTATCCCCACCTTGGCTGAGGCAGAGGCCTTCCGGCAGGGCCGGTAGGCTCTGGGTTTACAGCCCTGTATGGGCAGGGCTTTCCTGCTGTGAGGACAGGGCCTTATTCGCTGTACTCGTTGATAAGATGGGCCATGACCACCAGCCGGGTGGCATAGCCGCTGCGGGGGCAGGTGGAGAGGGTGACGAACTGCTCCTCTGGGCTGGGCACAATGCCTGTGTCAATTTCAGAGCTCTCCACGCACTGGCTGATGAACTCCTCCTTCCGCTCCTCCAAATCCAGCCGGTAGACAATGCCCTGCACGTCTGCCTCGAACACAGAGAAAATCTCATACTCCCGGATGGTGTCCCCATCGTAGACGTAAAAAAGAGGGTGCTCCTGCCAATAGCCCGGCTCCTGATAGAAGCGCAGCACCCCGAACATGGCGTCATTGTCCATGCGGTGGCCATAGATAATGGTGTGGAAGCCGCTGAAATCCGGCTGGTTCTGGCACTCCAGGAAAATGGAGCCGCAGCTGTTGTAGCTGTTGTTCCAGGAGTGGGTCAGGTAGTGCTGGTTATCCTGGGTGTGCAGCAGGGGGAAGGAGAGCACGTCCGGAATCTCCAGCCAGCCCACCACCTCTGGGTTCACGGACTGGAGGGCGGGCAAATCCACGGCAGTAAGGGGCTGGGCCTCTTCCGGCAGCAGCACAGGCTCCTCTTCGGGGGCAGGGGTGCTGGCCGGCTCAGGCTGGCTCTCCTGGGTGTCCTCATTGTCCCCGGCCTGAGGGGTGGGGGCAGGCTTGGTTTTGGCCTTGGCCGTAAACTTGGGGGCCTGCTGGGGCTTGCCCTCCGTCAGGCCCGCGACCCGCAGGGCGTCGTCATAGTCTCCGGCGCTTTGGACGTACTCAAACTGGCGGTACAGGACCATTCCCCCGCTGACAAGGAAAACCGCCAGAAGCAGAACAGTAAGCAGGCGGAACAGGACTTTTTTCAACATGGTTTTCGCCTCCTGGGGCAGATATAGAAAATGTGAGCTTACCTGCATTTTACCATTTTTTTTCCGTTTCCGCAAGTCTCCAATCAGACAGGGACTATCCCAACCACAGAGATAATCATCCGTGTTCCCCACCTACGAGCGGGGGAACACGGAAAACTCCCGGAAAGGGACACTCCCCACATAGAAAAAGCCTGGCCCGGATTTCTCCGGCCAGGCTTTTTCCCCGGGCCAGGCCCTGCTCAGGGGGATTGTCCAAACCACAGAGATAATTATCCGTGTTCCCCGCCCTCGGAACGGACACGCCCCTGCTCAGGCTGCCCCTTGTGCTGGGGCGGAATCTCTGGTATAATGTACACAGCACAGCACGTCTGCAAGCATTAAGGTCTCATGGCTGTGTACTGGAGTTTGGCAAAGAGCGTGCCAAACTCCCTCAATTTCATGGTATAATGTGTTCTGACGAACACAAGGAGAAGCCCTGAAGCGCGCGGCGCAGTTCTTTCGCTTCCCATGACTTGGCGATGCCAGGTCACAGCACCGGCCTTCTCCAACCAGATTTATGGAATAATATGCTTAGGGCTTGTTTGAAAAATCGAAAACACCGTCTTTTTGCCCAAAGCCCGGCGTTTCCTCTGGCTTCAAACAGACTTTTTTCAGGAGGCGTGCATCCATGAGAGCGAAAACAAGAGATTTGACCACAGGCAGCATCCCAGGAGGGCTGTGGCTGTTCGCGGTGCCCCTGATGCTGGGGAACGTGCTGCAGCAGCTGTACAACCTGGTGGACACCTGGGTGGTGGGGCGGTATATTGGGGACAACGCCCTGGCCGCGGTGGGCTCCTCCTATACCCTGCTGACCTTTCTCACCTCTGTGGTGATAGGGTTGTCCCTGGGCACAGGGGCCTATATCTCCTTTGCCTTTGGCCGCCGGGACAGCAAGGCCATCCGCAGCGGAATCTTCATGTCCTTCCTGTTCATCGGCGGGCTGAGCCTGGTGATAATGGCCGCCTTCTATGCCCTGGTGGGGCCTGTTATCCGGCTGCTCCAGGTGCCGGAGGAGCTGTGGGGGGACATGCACTGCTATCTGGTGTGGGTGTTTCCGGGTTTTTTCGCCACCTTTTTGTATAATTACGTGTCCAACGTGCTGCGGGGCATGGGGAATTCCTCAGCGCCGCTGGTGTTTTTGGCTGTGGCGGTGGTGCTCAATGTGGGGCTGGATTTGTATTTTGTCATCACCCTGGATATGGGCATCCGGGGGGCGGCGGTGGCCACAGTGATTGCCCAGTATGTGTCCGGGGTGGGCCTGCTGCTCTATGCCCTGCTGGCCTGCCCGGAGTACCGGGTGGGCAGGGGGGATATGGGCTGGGACAGGGAGCGGCTGCGGCACATCCTGTCCCTGTCCGGGCTGACCTGCCTGCAGCAGTCCATGATGAACTTCGGCATCCTGCTGGTGCAGGGTGTGGTGAACAGCTTCGGCCCAGTGGTGATGGCCGCTTTCGCGGTGGCGGTGAAAATCGACACCATTGCCTATATGCCTGTGCAGGACTTTGGCAATGCCTTCTCCGTGTTTGTGGCCCAGAACTATGGGGCCGGAAAAGGGGAGCGCATCCGGGCGGGCATCCGCCAGGGGGCAGTGAGCGTGGCAGTGTTCTGCGGGGCGGTGAGTACGCTGGTGTGCCTGTTCGCGCCGGGGCTGATGGGTGTTTTTGTAGATGCCGCCAACCAGGAAACCATCCGGGCAGGGGTAGAATACCTGCGGATAGAGGGGATGTGCTATATTGGGATTGGCCTGCTGTTCATGCTGTACGGGTACTACCGGGCAGTGGATAAGCCAATGATGTCAGTGGTGCTGACCGTGCTGTCCCTGGGCACCCGGGTGCTGCTGGCCAATGTGCTGGCGCCGGTGATAGGGCCGGTGGGGGTGTGGGCAGCGATTCCCATTGGATGGGCGCTGGCGGATGTGTACGGGGTGTGGTACCATTATAGAAGGGAAGAATCCATTGGATGCGGGTGAGGGCGAAGGGGCATTCCATATTGCAACTTCCTCTCCGGTGTGATATAATGTGCGGAAGTATGGGCAGTAAGCGCAGCAGAGACCTGGCGGCGGGCCCATCCCGGGGTCCAGGGGGGCTTGCCCCCTGGCG
>CAJTXF010000131.1:1879-4202 GCA_910580045.1 uncultured Eubacteriales bacterium | reverse complement strand
ACAACCCGACTGCTGAAAACAGTCATATTTTACATAACATGAGGTGGTCTTGTGAAAGTCGTCGCGATCGTAAATCAAAAGGGCGGCGTGGGTAAATCGACAACAGCGGCGGCGCTGGCCGGTGGGCTCTTTCTGAAGGGCCTCCGGGTGCTGTCCATAGACCTAGACGCCCAGGGCAATCTCTCCCACACGATGCGGGCAGGCCCCGGAAAAGGGAAAAGCGTTCTGAGCGTGCTTTTGCAGGAGGCCACCATTCAGGAAGCGGTTCAGAGCACGCCCTGGGGCGGACTGCTCCCCGCTTCAAGGTCCCTTTCCGGGGTGGACGCCATTCTGGTGGACACGGGCAAGGAGTACCGGCTGAGAGAGGCGTTGGAGCTGGTACAGGGCGAGTATGATTATGTGATCATCGATAGCCCTCCGGCCCTGGGCATTGCCACTGTCAACGCCCTCACCGCCGCCCACACGGCCATTATTCCCGCTCAGGCGGACATCTACAGCCTGCAGGGAATTGAACAGCTGGCCGGGACCATCCGCACGGTAAAGCGGTACTGCAACCCAGGACTGTCTATAGACGGCATTTTGCTAACCCGCTACAGCCCCCGCTCCATTCTGAGCCGGGAGGTGCAGGGGCTGATGGAGCAGCTGGCCGGGAAGCTGGACACCCGGCTGTATCAGACTGCCATACGGGAGGCCATTGCGGTGAAGGAGGCCCAGATCAGCCGGCAGAGCCTGTTGGAGTATGCCCCCCACGCTAAGGTGACAGAGGACTACCGCGCCCTGTTGCAGGAGGCATTTCCGGAGGTCTGACCGAGGTTGATTTTATTATTTTTAATTTCTATTTAGAAAATAACCTGCATTGTTTTCGAGGCAACCGCTATTGTTGAAATGCAGGATTTGATCAGTGATCATTCAAAAATTGTGTATTACACATACAGATACACAATACACATACACAACACAAAATAAGAGATACACAATTTTCTAAAAACACAGGATAAGGGGAATGATTATGGCAAAGAAGAAGACCTTTGTAGAGAGCGCACGGCTGCAGAATGACCCGGCTCTGTCCTTTATCTCTCAAGAAAGCATGGTGCGGATAGAGGAGACAGACGACGATGCCATTACCGTGGAGATCGGCACAATGCCGGGAACAGAGGAGGCGTTCTCTCCGGAACGGAGGGAGGTAAAGAGCCGCCGGGTACAGCTGGTGATGCAGCCCAGCCTCTACCGCCGGGTAAGGGATGCCAGCAGCATGGCAGGGCTCTCGCTGAATGCGTACTGCCACCGGGCGCTGGAAGAAGCGGTAAAGAACAGCGGGTTTTAGGGCGCTTTTATGGGCCTTTCTGGCCGGTTTCCGGCAAATTCTGAGTCAAAAAGCTTCTGAAATGCGCAGAAAATGTAAACTCTGTAAAGCTGGTTTCTCTACGAATTGGCGGGACGGAAGCGGCTCAGAATATCAACGGCTAGGCTAGCTTATGAAAACACGCCTCAGGGTGCGGTTTTATCGACGTTTTGGGGCGATTTCTGGCCAGTTTTGGGCAAATTCTGGGCCAAAAACTCCTGAAATGCGCAGAAAATGTAAGCTCTTTAAAGCTGGTTTTTCTACGAATTGGCGGGACGGAAGCGGCTTGAAAATACCCCGATTAGTTTATTAAAACATGTCCATGGAGCGTTTTTGGGGTCGTTTAGGGGCAATTTCAGGCCGGTTTTTGGGGGATTTTGGGCCGGTTTTGGCCCAAATTTCGCAGAAAAAGGCCCAAAAAATTCCATTTGGGGGCCGGTTTTTGCGCTGCCTCTATCCCAAATCAGACTTACGCAGCCCCCGCCGCCGGGCCTCCCGGGTCACGGTAGAGCGGCTGATGCCGGTCAGCTCCGCCACCTGAGTAAAGGAGTGGCTGCGCAGCAGCTCCATCGCGTGGTCCAGCTGGGCCCGGGTGTATTTCGGCCTGCGCCCCTCCCGGTAGTTGGGGTCAGCGGCCCGCCGCAGGGCCCGCCCGTTTTGGGTGCGGCTGATGATCATATCCCGCTCAAACTCCGCAAAGCTGAGCATGATGTGCAAAATCAGCCTTCCCAGCTCCGTGTCCTCTATGACGCCCATATTCAGCACCCGCACCCGGACCCCTGAGCGGACCCAGCCCACCACCCGCTCATAGGCCTCGGTCTCTGTGCGGGCGAACCGGTCCATTTTGGTGACGGCAATGGTGTCGCCCGGCCTCACCTCCCGGCAGAGCCGGTCAAGCTCCGGCCGGTCCATGCTGCCGCCGGTAGACACGTCCTCATACAGCGCTTCGCAGCCCTCGGCCCGCAGCGCGGCCCGCTGGTC
>CAJTXF010000131.1:459-1869 GCA_910580045.1 uncultured Eubacteriales bacterium | reverse complement strand
GCCTGCTTTTTTGTGCTTACTCTCACATATCCTCGGATCATGCTTTTTCCGCCTCCTGTTTTGACTACAAATTATGACTACGCCCAGTCCCCCGGAAAACGGTGGGGAAGGGGCGTAGTCATTTGTTTCGACTTATGACTATGCTTTACCTGCTTTTGCGCGGGCGCGGCGTTTTGCAGAGCTGGGAATCCGGCCCTTTATGCTTGGCTACGTTCTGGCATTCCCTGTGTTATAACGCGCTGCGTTTGACCAGAATGGCGTCAAAGGACTTCAGGTCTCCGGCCTTTTCGCCGGTGAGCATGTCGGTCTCTCCTGCAAAGCTCTCCGGCAGAGGCTGGGGCTTGCCGGTCAGGTTCAGGATAAACCAGAACTCGGTCCCGTCCTTTACCCGGCGGGTGACCTCCAGCTGGGTTCTGTCCGGGATCAGGGGGTGGATTTCCCCCTGGCCGGTGAGGCTGTCCAGAATTTTGTCCAGGCCCTGGGCCTCGGGCTGGGTGCCCACATAGTACACCGTGCCCTTGCCATAGGCGTTCTTGGTCACGGCCGGGGCGCCGGCATAGAAGTCTTCGCCGTAGACCGCCAGGGCCTGGGCTCCCTCCAGGTGGAGAATATCGCACAGCAGGCCGCATTTGCTCTGGCTGCCATCCATGAATTTCAGGGTGTTGGACTGCTCCGGGGCCAGAGCGTCGATCTCCTCGGCCCAGACGCCGCAGAGCTTGCGCAGGGGGCCGGGGTAGCCGCCCAGGTGCACATTGTCGCTCTGGTCCACAATGCCGCTCATAAAGCCGGTGATCAGGGTGCCTCCGGCCTCTACAAAGGCTGTCAGGGCCTCTGCAACCCCTTCCTTGACCATATACAGCACCGGGGCCACAATGGCCTTGTAGCGGCTGAAATCGCCGTCCATGGGGACCATGTCCACCGGAATGTGGCGATCGTAGAAATAACGGTAATACTGGTGGATCTGGTTGCAGTATTTCAGGTCTACACTGGGGCCGCTGGTGTACTCCAAGGCCCAATAGTTGTCCCAGTCGAACAGAATGCCCACCTGGGCCGGGTTGTCCGCCCCCAGAAGCTGGCTGCCCAAAGCCGCCAGCTCCGCCCCCAGCTGAGAGCACTCCTGGAACACCCGGGTCTCTTCGCTGCCGGAGTGGCTGATCACGGCCCCGTGGAACTTCTCACAGGCGCCTTTGGACCGGCGCAGCTGGAAGAACTGGATGGTGTCCGCCCCGTGGGCAATGGTCTGGTAGGACTGGGCCCGCATCTGGCCGGGGCGTTTCAGGGAGTTGTAGGCCTGCCAGTTCTGTTGGCTGGGGGTCTGCTCCATGAGCATGAAGGGCTGGTTTTTCAGGCCCCGCATCAGGTCGTGGCGCATGGCGGTTTCGCTCCATGGGGTGTTGTAGGCCGGGTAAT
>CAJTXF010000131.1:0-449 GCA_910580045.1 uncultured Eubacteriales bacterium | reverse complement strand
CAGCTGACAATATCCATCTCCTTGGCCCATTTGAAGTAGTCCAGGCCCTTGTAGGTACCCATCAGGTTGGTGGTGATGGGGGTGTCCGGGTCGTGCTCCCGGATGGCGTCCCGCTCCATTTTGTAGTTTTCCAGCAGACTGTCGGAGAGGAAGCGGTCATAGTCAAGGGAGATGCCCGCAAAGGCGGTCTTGCGGGTCCAGCCAAAGCCCATGCCGTCCGCAAGGCTGTTGGGGGCTACAATCTCGTCCCAGTCGTAGAAGGTGTGACCCCAGAACTCTGTGTTCCAGGCCGCGTTAAGGGCCTCAAGGGAGCCGTATTTCTTCCGCAGCCAGACCCGAAAGGCCTTTTCGCAGTTTTCGCAGTAGCAGCCGGTGTTGTACTCGTTGTTGATGTGCCAGCAGGTGACATGGGGGTTTTTGCCGTAGCGTTTGGCCAGCTCAGAGGCCAG
>CAJTXF010000130.1 GCA_910580045.1 uncultured Eubacteriales bacterium | reverse complement strand
GTCCACCTTTTTCAAAAGGTGGCAGGGGTGCGGGGGCAGAGCCCCTGCGGTCTAAGCGCCGCTCAAAGAGCGCATTTCCCAAGAGCGGCACCAAGAATGGCGGCGCTCCGAAAGAAATGGAACGCGGCAGAGCCTCAAACGGCCCGCCCAAGCCCGATAGAAGCAACCGGAGCGCCGCCAAAGATGCCGGTCGCGCGATTCTGTCGAGTTGGGAAATCAAAGATTTCCCAACTCACAGAGAGCCGCAGGCCGTCTGTAAGAGCGTTGGGCCGCTAAGCGTTCCCGCGAGCTGCCGCTTGCGGGGGCGATGCTGTGAACTGTCAGGCCCTTGACCTTACCGCCAGCTCCCGTTTTCTGAGGTCAGCGGCAGTGTGGGGGAACGCTTAGCCTCCCAACGTCTGTGCAGTGCGTCCGCCTCTCTCCGAAAGTCAGGAAAGCGCCGCTTTCCTAACTTTCGGAATCTTGCTGGGTGCTGCGGCGTATGGGCGGCGCGAGTTGGTGCCACGTTCAGACGCCTGAGGATGAATGATGCTCTGCCTCGCCCTTTTCTTTTGCGCGCCGCCCTTTTAGGTCAAGACCAAGACCTCGGGACTCTGTCCCGAACCCTGCCACCTTTGAAAAGGTGGACGAAACTTTCCGCTGGCCCCCCTCTGCCTTTCTGCTTTCCTTTTCCCATCCCCATCCCAATCCCCATTCCCATCCCATCCCCGAAAGGAGGTCCCTATGGACGCTATCGCCGCATTCGATCTGACCAAGTCCTTTGACCCCGCCCAGCCCCCCGCCCTTCAGGGCATCAACCTGGCTGTGCCTGAGGGCTCTGCCGCTGCCTGCGTGGGCCGGGCCGGTTCCGGCAAAACTACCCTTGTCCGCCTGCTGGCTGGCCTCAGCCGGGCTTCCTCCGGCGAGTGCAGCGTGCTGGGCCTTTCCCCTGTGCATGAGGGGGCCCGGCTCCACAGCATGATGGGCGTGGCCCTGGACAGCGCCCGGCTCTATGACAGCATGAGCCTTTGGGATAACCTGCGCTTTTTCGCCGGGGCCCATCAGGTCAGCCCCGGGCAGGCGGTGGAGCGAATCTCCTTCCTCCTGCGGCGGCTGAACCTGTGGGAGCAGCGGGACAAGCGCCCGGACAGGCTCTCCACCGGGGACTTGGTCCGGGCGGGCCTGTGCCGGGCTTTGGTGCACAGGCCCCGGGTCCTGCTGGTGGACGAGGAGGGCGCGGGCATGGACAGGGAGACCGCCGGGCTGGTTCAGGATTTGCTGGAGTACGTGCTGGCGGAGGAGGGCATCAGCCTGCTGTTCTGCACCCAGAACATGAACTATGCCCAGGGGTTCTGCCAGCGGTTCGCCCTGCTGGACAAGGGCGTCCTGCTGGCCCGGGGCACCCTGGAAGGCCTGCGGGTTGGGGGCGGGGTCAGCCTGCGGGCCGCCCTGCGGCTGAGAGAGGGCCAGCCCGGCCCAGAGGGCTTTTTTCAGGAGCGGGGCCTGTGGCAGAGGCTGATTCAGGGGGAGGACGAGATGCCCGGCATCATCGCCCGCACAGTGGGCCAGGGCCTGGACTTGTACGAGGCAAAGGTAATCCGGCCCGGGCTGGAGGAAATTTACGCCGCCTATCTGGCAGGCGGCAGAAGAAGGGAGGCGGCGCCTTATGAGCAGACAGCCCAGACACGGACAGAAATCCCGGCAGGGCAGGGGCGTGAACCTGGGGGAGTTCCAGGCCCGGCGGAAGGCTGAGCAGCAGGCCGGGCAGCCCCGGGAAACCGGCCGCGGGGAGAAAGAGCTGCTGCTGGTCAAAAAGGATTTGGGGGCCATCTGGTCCAGGGGCAGCAGGCGGGCCCTGCTGGTCCTGCTGCCCCTGACGCTGGTGCTGGGCATCCCGGCCGTGTACTTTGTGGGGATGCTTCTCCTGCCGGTGGAGGCAGGGGCCCGGCTGCCGGAGGCGATTATGGAGCTGCTGCCCGGGTACGTGCAGGGCCTGGACTGCCGCCAGGGGTGGATGGTGGCGTTCACCAAGCTGATTTGCCCCCTGCTGTTCCTCTGCGTGCCGGTGCTGACAGCGGCGGCCTCGGCCAGCTATGCCTTTGTGGCCGAGCGGGAGAGCGGCACCTTGGAGACCCTGCTGCTCACCTCCATGGACATGAAAGCCGTGTTCACGGCGAAGGTGGGCAGCTGTACCATCCTGTCGGTGGTCATTTCCGGGGCGGCGTTTGGGGTGTTGGGGGCGGGGGCCATTGTGGCAGAGGCCTTTGCCCAGGTGCCGGTGTTTTTTGACGTGGAATGGCTTATCCTGGTGGTGCTTGTGATGCCGGTGCTGTCGTTGTTCTCGGTGGTGTTTGTGGCGCTGATTATGACCCGGGTCCACAGCACCGGAGAGTCGCTGGAGACCATGGGATATTTGATTGTACCGCTGGCAGCGCTGTATTTGGCCCAGCTGACCGGGATTCTGCGGCTGAACGGGTGGATGCTGCTGGGCGGGGCCGTGGCGCTGGCCGTGGCGGATGTGGTGCTGTATAACGCGGCAGCCCGGGCCTTCCAGCCGGAGCGGCTGTTCCCGGCATAGAGCGGTACCTAACGGCGGGCCACTCCCGGGGTCAGCCGCCAGGCGCTTCGGGGAGTGTCCGTTCCGAGGAGTTTTTCGTGTTCCCCCCGCCCGTAGGGCGGGGGGAACACAGATAATTATCTCTGTGGTTTGGACAATCCCGGCGCTTCGCCCCCCCCTTGACAGCCAGCCAAAAATCTGCTACCATTTATACCAGCGTTTATCTAAGGAGGTCTTTACCATGGAAATCCATTACAAGCCCAGCGGCGTTTGCAGCAAAATGATTGACATCGTTGTGGACGGCGACATCATCCGCTCTGTCAAGTTTACCGGCGGCTGCAGCGGCAACACCCAGGGCGTTGCCGCCCTTGCCCAGGGTATGACCGTGCAGGAGTACATCAAGCGCTGTAAAGACATCAAGTGCGGCTTTAAGAAAACCTCTTGCCCTGCCCAGCTGGCTGAGGCTTTGGAAGAAGCCCTCAGCGCGGCCACGGTGTAATCCGCGAAAAAAAACAAAGAAGAGGGTGCCGTCCCAGGGGACGACACCCTCTCTTTTTGCGCCCTCAGTCAGGCGCGGGGGTTGGGCTTAGCAGCAGCCGTTGCCGCAGCCGCAGTCATTGCCGCAGCCGTTGTTGCCGCAGCCGTTGTTGCAGCCGCCGAACCCAGTGCCGCAGCCACCGCAGCAGAGCAGGAGCAGGATGATGATGAAAATCCAAGAACAACCGTTGTTACACATTTGGTAACGCCTCCTTTCGTTTACATTCCATACTATTCCCTGGGCAGAAAATGGTTCCGGCAAAGAGAATTTTTTTATAAAACAGAGCTTTGCAGAGATAATAAGAGAAAAAGAGAGGAAAAGCCAGCTCTGCCTGACTGGGTGGCTGCGTTTGACTTTATTTGACCTTGACAGGGCGCGGGAAAAGGAGTAAACTAAAGTCAAAGAAAGTCAAAGACAAAGTGGAGTGAGAGAAAT
Source organism: uncultured Eubacteriales bacterium (assembly GCA_910580045.1). GTDB lineage: Bacteria > Bacillota > Clostridia > Oscillospirales > Acutalibacteraceae > Acutalibacter. Next base: position 703 of record CAJTXF010000130.1, on the reverse strand, counting down.
GCGCATCAGTGACAGCGTGGCGAACTATATATTAGAGCTGCTGAACCAGGCAGGGGGCATTGCGGAAATCCAGCGCAACGAGCTGGCGGGATTTCTGGGGTGCGTGCCCAGCCAGATAAACTATGTGCTCACGTCCCGGTTCACGCCGGAGCAGGGGTATCTGGTGGAGAGCAGAAGGGGCGGGGGCGGGTACATCCGAATCACCAGGCTGAAGCTGTCCCGGGCGGATATGATAATGCACATGGTGAATGGGGTGGGAGAAGCGCTGGATGAAGCGACGGCGAGGGTGATGCTGAAGAATATGGTAGAGAGCGGGGTGCTGGATTTGAGGAGCGGAGCGCTGATACAGGCGGGGACGTCGGAGAAAGCGTTGGGGGCAGTGCCGAAGGAGGTGCGGGATGAAGTGAGAGCGATGATAGTAAAGAATATGTTGTTGGCGACGAGAACGTAGTAGGTGCCTGGCGGCGGGCCCCGACCGGGGTCAAGGGGCGCATGGCCCCTTGCAGGGGTTTGGGGCGACTTGGCGAAGCCAACGTCAGGAGCCCCCAAGGTCTTGCCCTTGACCTTAGGGCGGCGCCAGAAATCCCAAAGTGGCGCAGAACCTAACTCCCAGCTCCCAAGTTCGTCAGAGGAAGTATTTCGCGCCGCCCCCAGGAACGCCCCCAAGCCGCAGCCAGCAGCAAGATTCCGAAAGTCAGGAAAG
>CAJTXF010000129.1 GCA_910580045.1 uncultured Eubacteriales bacterium | reverse complement strand
GAAAAGGATCCAGGCTATGAACGAGGCCGGGGAGAAGAAGATTGTGAAGACCTGGAGCAGGGCCTCTATGATTTTCCCGGATTTCGTGGGCCACACCATCGCGGTACACGACGGCCGCAAGCATGTGCCGGTGTATATCACCGAGGACATGGTGGGCCATAAGCTGGGCGAGTTTGCCCCCACCAGGACCTTTAAGGGCCACACCGGCTCGAAGACCGGCAAGTAAGAGAAAGGAGAGAGCAAGAAATGGAAGCGAAAGCAACGCTGAACTATACCCGTATCTCTCCCCGCAAGGTGGGCCTGGTGCTGGACCTTATCCGCAACAAGCCGGTCGATTTGGCCGCGGCTATTTTGGAGAACACCCCCAAGGCCGCCTGCGAGGACCTTCAAAAGCTCTTGAAGTCCGCCGTTTCCAATGCGGAGCAGAACCACCAGATGGACAAGAGCAGCCTGTATGTGTCAAAGTGCTATGTCACCCCTGGGCCTATCCTCAAGCGCATCCGCGCCAAGGACCATGGCCGGGCCCACAGGATTTTGAAGCGGACCAGCCACATCACCATTTGCGTGGCGGAAAAAGAGTAAGCGGATAGGAGGAATATTATGGGTCAGAAAGTCAATCCCCACGGCCTTCGCGTGGGCGTAATCAAAGACTGGGATTCCCGCTGGTTCGCCAGAGACGATGTCTTCGGCGACACCCTGGTGGAGGACTATAACCTCCGCAGAACGCTGAAAAAGCAGCTGTATTCCGCAGGTGTCCCGAAAATCGAAATTGAGCGCGACGCCTCTAAGGTGCGCATTCACATCCACTGCGCCAAGCCCGGCATGGTCATTGGCAAGGGCGGCTCTGAAATCGAGAAGCTGCGCCAGCAGTGCGAAAAGATTCTGGGCAAGCCTGTGGTCATCAATATTGTTGAGGTCCGCCAGCCGGACATGAACGCCCAGCTGGTGGCCGAGAACATCGCCTCTCAGCTGGAGCGGCGCATCTCCTTCCGCCGGGCCATGAAGGGCTGCATTGGCCGCAGCATGCGCCTGGGCGCCAAGGGCATCAAGACCAAGGTCTCCGGCCGTTTGGGCGGGGCTGAGATTGCCCGCAGCGAGGAGTACCACGACGGCACCATCCCCCTGCAGACCCTGCGGGCGGATATCGACTATGGCTTCGCTGAGGCCGCCACCACCTATGGCCGCATTGGCGTGAAGGTGTGGCTGTATAAGGGCGAGGTCCTCAACGACAACCGGGGCGACCGCCCCGAGCGGCCCCGCCGGGAGGACCGTCCCCGCCGGGACCGGGACGACCGGGGCCCCCGCAGGGACCGGGGCGACCGCAGAGGAAATAACAGGGAAGGGGGGCGCAGGTAAATGCTGATGCCCAAGCGCGTGAAATACCGCAGAGTGCAGAGAGGCCGCATGAAGGGCAAAGCCCTGCGCGGCAATAAGGTGACCTACGGCCAGTTTGGCCTGCAGGCCCTGGAACCCGCCTGGATTACCAGCAACCAGATTGAGGCCGCCCGTGTGGCCATGACCCGTTACTGCAAGCGTTTCGGCAAGGTCTGGATTAAGATTTTCCCCGACAAGCCCGTGACCCAGAAGCCCGCCGAGACCCGCATGGGCTCTGGTAAAGGCTCGCCTGAGTACTGGGTAGCCGTGGTGAAACCCGGCCGGGTGATGTTTGAGCTGGGCGAGGTGCCTGAGGCCACCGCAAGGGAGGCCCTTCGGCTTGCCGCCGCCAAGCTGCCCATCAAATGCAAATTCGTCATGAAAGAAACGGAGGCGCAGTCATGAAGGCTTCAGAAATCAGAGAATTGACCGCCGACGAGCTGAACACCAAGCTCCAGGATTTGAAAGCGGAGCTCTTTAACCTGCGTTTCCAGCTCGCTATCAATCAGCTCGACAACCCCATGCGTATCCCGGCAGTGAAGAAAGACATCGCCCGTGTCAAAACGGTTATCCGCGAGAACGAGCTGCACGCCGGCAACGCCTAAGGGAAGGGAGGATTATGACAAATGGCGAGTGAGAGAAGCATGAGAAAGACCGCGGTTGGCCGCGTGGTCAGCAACAAAATGGATAAGACCGTGGTGGTGGCCATTCAGGACAGCGTGAAGCACCCCATGTACGGCAAAATCATCAAGCGCACCGTGAAGCGCAAGGCCCATGACCAGGAGAACCAGTGCAGCGTGGGAGACCGGGTGCGCATTATGGAGACCCGCCCCATCTCCAAGGACAAGAGATGGCGTCTGGTTGAAATCATTGAGAAGGCGAAGTAAGACCCGCTAGGCTTCGGCTAATGTAAAGGAGGAACACACTGTGATTCAACAGCAGTCTTACCTCAAGGTTGCCGACAACACCGGCGCGAAAGAGCTGATGTGCATTCGCGTTCTGGGCGGCACCGGCAGGAGGTATGCCAATATCGGCGACGTGGTGGTGGCTTCCGTGAAGAAGGCCGCGCCCGGCGGCGTGGTGAAGAAGGGGGAGGTCGTCAAGGCGGTGGTGGTCCGTTCCGCCTCCGGCGTGCGCCGGGACGACGGCACCTATATCCGCTTTGACGAGAACGCGGCCGTCATTATCCGCGACGACAAAAACCCCAGAGGAACCCGCATCTTTGGGCCTGTAGCCCGTGAGCTGCGCGATAAGGAGTATCTGAAAATCCTGTCGCTGGCCCCGGAAGTGCTTTGATGGAGGTTGAGCGAATATGAGCAGCAAAGTACACGTGAAAACCGGCGACACCGTGATGATCATCAGCGGCAGGGACCGGGGGAAGAAGGGCAAGGTCATGCAGGTCAGCCCCAAGGAGGGCAAGGTCATTGTTGAGAACGCCAACTTTGTCCAAAAGCATGTGAAGCCCCGCAGAATGGGCGAGCCCGGCGGCATCATTAAGGCCGAGAGCGCCATCTACGCCTGCAAGGTGCAGATTGTCTGCCCCCACTGCGGCAAGCCCACCCGAATCGGCCACAAGGTTCTGCAGGACGGCACCAAAGAGCGCACCTGCAGAAAATGCGGCGAGTCGCTGTAAGGAGGAAGGACAAATATGGCAGCAAGACTGAAAGAGATGTATAAGGCGGAGGTCGCCCCCGCGCTGATGAAGAAGTTCAGCTATAAATCTGTCATGGAGATTCCCAAGCTGGACAAAATCGTAATCAACGTGGGCGCGGGCGAGGCCAAGGAGAACGCCAAGGCCATTGACGCCATCTCCGGCGATTTGATGAAAATCACCGGCCAGAAGCCGGTGGTGTGCAGGGCGAAGAAGTCCGTTGCAAACTTTAAGCTGCGCGAGGGTATGCCCATTGGCGTAAAGGTCACCCTGCGGGGCGATCGGATGTATGAGTTTTTGGACCGCCTGTTCAACGCGGCCCTGCCCCGTGTCCGTGACTTCCGGGGCATCAACCCCAATTCCTTTGACGGACGGGGCAACTATTCCATGGGTATCCGCGAGCAGCTGATTTTCCCTGAGATTGACTACGATAAGGTTGACAAGGTCCGCGGCATGGACATCTGCTTTGTTACCACCGCCAAGACCGACGAAGAGGCCCGGGAGTTCTTGACCCTGATGGGCGCTCCGTTTACGAGATAAAGGGAGGGAAATACTGTGGCAAAGACATCAATGAAGATCAAGCAGAAAAGGCCCGCGAAGTATTCCACCCGCCAGTATAACCGCTGCAAGATCTGCGGCAGGCCCCACGCTTACCTTCGCAAGTTCGGCATCTGCCGTATTTGCTTCCGCGAGCTGGCCTATAAGGGCGAGATACCCGGCGTGAAAAAGGCAAGCTGGTAATAAGTGAAGGAGGTATAATCTCATGCAAGTGACTGATACCATCGCAGACCTGCTGACGCGTATCCGCAACGCGCAGGCCGCGAAGCATGATACCGTTGAGGTGCCCGCCAGCAATATGAAAAAGGCCATCTGCCAGATTCTGGTGGATGAGGGTTATGTGCGGCACTACTCCGTGAAAGAGGACGGCAAGCAGGGCGTTATCACCATCAGCCTGAAGTATGCCGCGGGCAGAACCCCGGTTATTAAGGGCCTCAAGCGGGTCTCCAAGCCCGGCCTGCGCATCTACTCCGGAGCCCAAGAGCTGCCGAAGGTGATGAAGGGCCTGGGCGTGGCCATCGTCTCCACCTCAAAGGGTGTGATGACCGACCGGGCCGCAAGACAGCAAAACGTCGGCGGCGAAGTGCTGGCGTTCATTTGGTAAAGAAGGGGGTGCGCGACAATGTCGAGAATTGGAAGAAAAC
>CAJTXF010000128.1 GCA_910580045.1 uncultured Eubacteriales bacterium | reverse complement strand
GGTGCTCCTTTCTTTTGGTTGCTATTGCTGTTGGGCTTCGGCCGCAGGGGCTCTGCCCCCGCACCCCTGCCACCTTTGAAAAGGTGGACGAAACTTTTCGTCCGGCTTTAGGCACTGCTTTGCGATAGCCCCTGCCACGAGCCGTCAGCATCTGCCCCGGGACACTACCGCAGAACATATCTCTCCACTGCCTGGGCCAAGCCGCCCTCATTATGGGCCCCTGTCTGATACCGGGCCGCTGCCCGGGCTTCCGCCGTGCCGTTCGCCACAGCTGCCGAGCCTCCCGCCGCTTCCAGCATGGTCACATCATTGCCGTTGTCCCCAACAGCGAACAGCTCCTCCCGCTCCAAGCCCAGCCTATCAGCCAGGGCCAGCAGCGCCCCGCCCTTATGGGCCTTCCGGGCGTTTATCTCCATATTGTCCGGAATGGACGAGGTCAGCCCCAGCCCGCCCAGGGCTTCCAGCCGCAGGCGGATTTCCCTCTGCTGCTCCGCATCCAAACAGGGCAGGTTTATCTTCTCCGGACAGAGCCCGGAAGCGGCCAGCAGCTCTCCGATATCCTCAGTATAGATATAGTCCTTCTGCTCCACCAGCCAGTGCTTGCTCTCCGGCAGCATTCCTGAGAGGGCCCTGTCCCGCAAAGGCTTTTGGGTGACGGCCCGTCCCCTGGTGTAATACTCCATATAGATGTCATAGTCAGAGAGCACCCGGTGGACCTGCTGGGCCAGGGCGTTGGGAATCAGCTCCTCAAAGAGCACCTGGCCAGTGCTCAAATCGTACACCGCGCCCCCGTTGGAGGTGATGGCGTACCGCACCGGCAGGGCCAGGATTTCCTTTGGCAAAAAGCTCCGCATCCGCCCTGTGGCAGGCACCAGCAGCACGCCCTGCTCAGCCGCGGCCAGCAGGGCCCGGCGGTTCTCCTCAGGCAGGCGCCAGTGCTCCACAATGGTGGTGCCGTCCAAGTCAAAGGCCAGCAGCTTAATCCCCATTGCCATCCTCCACCTTTCTCAGCGCGCCGTCCACTATCTCATATTTCCTGCGGCGGTTGATTTCCATTTTCTTGAGTACCTGGTCCTCCAAATCATAGCCCAGAATCTCACTGAGCCCCAGCAGGTAGATGGCCACGTCCGCCAGCTCGCCGCCCAAATCAGGCTGCTTCCTGCGCCAGGCGGTAAACGCCTCGCCCACCTCGCCATAGAGGTGGCAAAACTCCAGGTTGATGTCCGTCACGTTAAAGCCGTGGTCCAGCTTGTTCTGATAGACCTGCTTTTGCAGCTGCTTCCAGTCCGCCATTTTCTGTGCCCCTTCCTTGGTTCAGAGATAGTCTTCCCCGCTTGCCTCACAGCACCTTCACAGAGAAGCTGTGCCCTGCCTTCCCGCCGGGGGCAAGAAGGGCCATGCCCTTTTTCTCCACAAGCTCGTCCCCCTCAGTGGTCAGGGTGGCGCAGCCGGTCCAGGGCTCCAGACACACATAGGGGCCGTCGTTCACAGCGGACCAGATGCCCAGCATGGGGAAGCCGGTAAAATCCATCTCCACGCCCCGGCCGCTGCGCTTGTTCACCAGCCGCACCTGCCGGGAGCGCAGGCTCTCGAACACCAGGGCATCCTGATAGAACAGGGAATGCCGCAGGGGAATCTCCTGGCCTTTCAGCCGGAAGCTAGGGGTGTTCCAGTCAATCAGGCCCGCCTCCAAATCAATGGTTGGGCAGGTCTGCTCCTCCTCTGCCTGAAACTGGATGGTATAATCCTCAAAAACAGCGTCCTCGTCCACCGGCAGATTGAAGCCCGGATGCCCGCCCACGGAGTAGGGCAAATCCACTGAGCCTGGGTTCTCCACAGTGAACCGGGTGGTGATGCCATCCTCTGTCAGGGTGTAGGTCACGGTGAGGGCAAAGTCAAAGGGGTAGACCGCCTTGGTCTCCGGGGTGGCGGTGAGGGCCAGGGCAATGGAAGCCGGGCCCTGCTCTTTCAGGGAAAATTCAGAGCTCTTGGCAAAGCCGTGGCGGCCCATGTGGTACCATTGGCCGTTGATTTTGGTTTTGCCGTCCCGAAGGGCGCCCACAATGGGGAACAGAACCGGGGCGTGTTCCCGCCAGTAATTGGGGTCGCCCAGCCAGATGTGCTCAAAGCCGGCGGGGGATTTGAGGGAGACGAGCTGAGCGCCCAGGGAGTCAATTTGGGCGGTGAAATGGGAATTGCTGATTTGGTATAGCATGGTGAGAGCCTCGCTTTCGTAGTTTTATATAAGGAAAGGGGGGACAGGTAATGGGCCTAACGGCTCCGAGGTAGAGGTTAGCGGATAGAAGACAAGTACAGGCGGAAACGGGTCCAGGGGGCATGCCCCCTGGCAGGGTTCGGGGCGACTTGGCGAAGCCAACGTCAGGAGTCCCCAAGGTCTTGCCCTTGACCTTGCCCTTAGAGGGGCGGCGCGGGTTTCTGCCTCTGACGCACTCAGGATATAGGATTCAGGTGCTGCGTCTCTTTGGGATTTCTGGCGCCGCCCTTTTAGGTCAAGGGCATGGGGCGTTGCCCCATACCCCACCAGGGCTCTGCCCTGGACCCGCCAGGGGGCAGGCCCCCCTGGACCCCGGGATGGGCTTGCCGTCAGGCGCTCGCTTTTCAGCCCTTCAGCAGCTTCTCCCCATCATACACCAACACCCCGCGCCCGCAGCCGTGGCGTCCTCCTGCCTGCATATACTTCTTGAACTTCCTCTGCATGGATGTCTCCTCAGGCAGCGCTTCCACCGGCCCTTCCGCCGCCGGCCCAAACACCCGCCAGGCATCCTCAAACCCGCTTTCCTCTGTACCCGTCAGGGTGAAATCATTCATAAAGCCCACAATGTTCGACTTCTCCCCCAGCACCTCTCTGTATCCGGGGTACAGCAGCCAGGAATGGCACACGCACACCAGCGGCCCCTCATGTCCCCTGGCTTTCTCAAACTCATAGGCCATCTGATAAGAGGCCAGCCGGGCTGCTTCGTCAAAGGGCTCCCCGCTGGAGGGAATGTGGATATTCAGCACCCTGTCCCCGGGCTTCACGGTCACCCCGGCTACGGTCTGCTCCTCCCCCTTGTACTGAATGAACTCGTACTCCAGGCGGCCCAGCTTCACGATTTTTACCTGATAGAAGATGTTATACCAGAACGCCACAAAGGTGCCCCACACCCCCTTCACGTGCTTGCACTCAATGGTCTTATAGCGCAAATCGCTGAACGTGGCAAAGAACACATCCTCGCTGATGCCAGCCTTAATGTAGTCCTCCCGGGCCCGCTCTGCCGCAAGGGCCAGGAACAGCCCCCACACTGTGTACACGCTTACGCCGCTGGCCTGGGCCATTTCCTCCACCAGGGGCAGGGCCTCCTCCAGCCTGAACCCCACCTCATAGTAGTGCCGGATGGCCTCCTCCATTTTGGCGGAATCCAGCTTGGCCGCGGCCTCCCGATAGGCTGCCCGGGCCTCTTGGGGGAAGCCGGTCTTCTCCATCAGCAAGTCCAAAAATTCCATATTCATTGCGGTTTCTCCTTTTATTATGTATTCATTGGGCGTTTGCCCAGCTTTTCCGTATCCAAAATCAGGGTGACAGGCCCGTCGTTCTCCGCTGTCACCCGCATGTATGCCCCAAACTCCCCGGTGGTGACCCGCACGCCCAGGGCCTGCAGCTCCTGGACAAACAGCTGGTAGAGGGCGCGGGCTTCCTCAGGCGGGGCGGCCATATCAAAGGAAGGGCGGCGGCCCTTCCGGCAGTCTGTGCCCAGGGTGAAGTTGGAGATAGCCAGCACCTCAGCGCCGGTGTCAGAGAGGGAGAGGTTCAGCTTGTCGTCCTGGTCTGAAAAAACACGCAGGCCAGTGATTTTCTCAGCCAGCAGCTTGGCCAGAGAAGGGGTGTCGCCTTTCAGCACACCCAGGAAAACCACAAGGCCAGGGCCAATGGGGCGGGTTTCCTGACGCTCAATTTCCACAGAGGCAGAGAGAACCCGCTGAAGGACAGCGCGCATGATATCAGGCTCCTTTCGGGGGCAGGGATTTGGGAACAGTATAGCATAGATGGGGGAAAGTTGCAATGGGGGCAGGAAGATTTTGGGCGAATGTGCCAATGCCTGACGGCCCGAGGCAGGGCCTTGCTCCAAGCAGTACCCAAAGCCGGACGAAAAGTTTCGTCCACCTTTTCAAAGGTGGCAGGGGTGCGGGGGTGAGCGTCTGCCAGTGGCAGACAAGCTGCGAACCGACCGAGCC
>CAJTXF010000127.1 GCA_910580045.1 uncultured Eubacteriales bacterium | reverse complement strand
CTTCCTTTCATATTTTTGGCTTAAGGGGCTTGACTTTTTATTTGCAGGCTTTTTACATGAACGAATCGTCAATATTTTTCTGTTTCTGAACGCTGGGATGGGAACCGGCGCCAGTCATTGCTGACGCCGGTTCGCAAATCAAATGACATTGTAAGCCTTCAGCAGCTTTTCGATGTCCGTACCTTGTGCCTTGTCGAGGACCTTGCGCAGGGCAAATTTTTCAATGAGGTTCAGGCTCATATCTGTCAGGGGTTTTCCATCCCGGAGCTTGACGGATGCGTCCAGCAAGTCACGGATGTCATAGGTGCTGCCCCACACTTCGGGGACACCTCGGTCCACGTTGAGCAGCGTGTAAACCGCCTCCATGCCAGTACGCATAGAATACTCGGTGGTAAAAATGGTGTCGCGGGCTGTCTCAGCGAACTGGCCCAGGAAGGCGAAATTTACTGCGCCATCAGGCACTACCTTGGGCCGGTCGGTATCGTTGCGGGGCATGAAGAAAGCGTCAATGTAAGGCATCATCACGGGGACTGTGTTGGCACTGTGCTCGGCCAGCTCCTCGATCTGATCCTCGGGCACGCCCAGATGATAGAGCCACTCCATACAGATCTCCTTGCCGGTACAGTCTCGCATGGGCTTCTTTACATAGTCGCCGGGCACGTTGGAGAACAGGGAGTATACCCACACCAAGCAGTGATCCTTGGGCTGCTCCCGGAACTGTGGCTGGCGGTTGATGGTCCAACTGAGCAGCCAGGAGGAGTCCTTTACAGTGACGATGCCGCCGGTGACCACCTTGCCGGTGAAGGGGTCCCGCTTACAGATATTCTTGATATAAGGGATGATCCTCTGATCCAGCGTCTCCACTGTGGCGCTCATCCAATTGGTCTGCTCCGGGTCATAGCAGAACTTGTCCGGGTTACCGAAAGCGGGGTCCTGGGCAGCAATCCTCCGCCACATATCCCAGCCGCCGCCGGGTTTAATCTCGGTGTTGTAGGCCGCAGGCTCGTTCTGGGAACCCATAGTGGAGTTCTCCACACAGCCGCCATTGGTGATGAACACCAGATCGTCCTCGGTAAAGTCTACAAACTCCTGGATGCCCTCTCGCAGCAACTCAATACGTTTGGCCAGCTTTTTATTTGGCTGAATGTCGAATTCTACGTTGACAACCTTGGTGTTGTAATGGAACTGAACGCCGTGGACCTCCAGATACCTTACCATGGGCAGGATCATGGACTCGTACTGGTTATAGCGGGTGAAGCGCAACGCTTTGAAATCAGGCAGACCGCCCACATGGTGGATGAAGCGCTTGATGTACCGCTTCATCTCCAGAGCACTGTGCCAATTCTCGAAGGCAAACATGGTGCGCCAGTAGAGCCAGAAGTTGGAGTTCAGCACTTCGTCATCGAAGTAGTCGGTGATGCGTTTGTCGTACAGTTCCTCATCCGAGGTAAAGAACAGGCGCATAATCTGCATGGCCGCTTTATCAGAAACATCAAACTTGCCGTCCGTGTGGGCATCCTGGCCCCGGTTCACGGTGGCCCGACAGAGGGAGTAGTTGGGGTCTTCCTTGTTCAGCCAGTAATACTCATCCAGAACGCTGACACCCTCGGTTTCAATAGAGGGGATAGAGCGGTACAGGTCCCACATGACCTCGAAATGGTTGTCCATCTCCCGACCGCCCCGCATGACGTAGCCCACGTTCTCGAACTTCCAGCCGTCGCAGGCACCGCCAGGGATGGGGTCCTTCTCGAAGATGTGGATGTGCTCGCCCTTCATCTGACCATCCCGCACCAGATAGCAAGCGGCGGTTAGAGCCGCTAAGCCGGTACCAATGATGTAGGCCGACTTGTGATCGACACCCTCGGGCTTGCGAGGCCGAGCGAAAGCCTCATAGTTACCACTGGAATAATACATATATAACATCCTTTCCCGAGCCGTTTTCTACGGCTCATTTGTTTGATGAGCTTATGATAAGGCACATCGCGCCATTTCACAATGCACAAAAAAACCACCATGATAAAATTTTTATCATGGTGGCTCAATCGATAATATTTTAGACATTTCCCCCAGAATGTAAGGGCTTGTCAACACGGAACGTATTCAGCGCACGAATCACATTTCCGTGAACCAGTTGACTGGTTCGTTCCACGATGGCCGCAGCATCCTCTTTCATGCCGTTGTCAATCCATTCCAGCATAATCCCGATAAAGGCGTACTCATAAAATTTTGCTATAAATTTCTTGTCCGACTCACTGATTGCCATCCCAGATGACTTTTCCTCCACCACGTCCAAAATCAGATTGTGAACCAGCGGATTCAGGTATTGCTCAACCCGCTCCCGGCCCACAGAACGATAGACACTCAGGACGAAGGGCTTGTTGTCCTCTACCGCACGGAAAATATTGAGGAAACCTGCCTGCCAGGTATCGTAGGTCTTTTTTCCATCCAGTGCTCGGGCGACATCCTCCTCACAGGTCCATTCCACCAAGTCATAGACGTCTTTGAAATGGTAGTAGAAGGTCATGCGGCTGACGCCGCATTTCTCGGCAATGTCGTTGATAGTAATCTTATTTAGCGGCTTCTGAAGCAACAGAAGCTTTAGCGACGAGGCCAAGGCTCGTTTTGTGATCTGAGACATAGGCAAACCTCCTCTACACAGTTTCTGATGTGTACAAAATCCATTCATTTCGGAATCGTCCAATTCAGGGACTCCTTAAAGATAAGTATAATCCATCCCGGAAAAACCGTCAAGATTTTTATGGTTGAAGTCGAATTCAAGTTCGAGGGGGGCCTCTCATGCACAACTGAAATTTGAAACAAGAGGACAAGGCCAAAATCTCCATTCCCCCTTGACAACAGCTTTAGAACCATTCGCCCTTTGGTGATAATTCTATTTTTTCTAAAACACCCTTGACAAAGTTTATCTGAAGATACTCTGCTGTCGGCTATGGAGAACGCCGGTAAAGAAGATATGCCGGATACTGCCGAGCGCAAGGGATTGGGTACGCCCGCCACCCGCGCCGGGATTCTGGAAAAGCTGGCCTCCACCGGGTTTCTGGAACGGAAAAAAAGCAAAAAAACGGTTCAGCTGATGCCCTCCCGCGACGCGCGTTCCCTCATTACGGTTCTGCCGGAGCAGCTGCAATCCCCGCTGCTCACCGCCGAGTGGGAGTACCGGCTGGGCGAGATTGAGCGCGGCGAGCTTTCCCCGGAGGAGTTTCTGTCCGGGATTTACGCCATGCTGCGGGAACTGGCGGCAACCTATCAGGTGGTCAAGGGGACCGAGTACCTGTTCTCCCCGCCCCGCGAAGCGGTAGGCAAATGCCCCCGGTGCGGCGGTGAGGTTACGGAATCGCAAAAGGGGTTTTTCTGCCAAAGCGGAACTTGCAGATTTGCCATCTGGAAAGACGGCAAGTGGTGGAGCGCCAAGAAGAAACAGCCCACCAAGGCCATTGTCGCGGCCCTCTTAAAAGACGGGCGCGCAAGACTCACCGGCTGCTACTCGGAAAAAACCGGCAAAACCTATGACGCGGATGTGCTTTTGGAGGATACCGGCGAGTATGTGAACTTCAAGCTGGACTTTGGCCAGCGGAAAGGAGGCTCGTGATGAAGCTGTCGCTGCTGGAACAGGAAACGGTTCTCCTTTATAACCAGGCCGAGTCTGCGGCAGAGGTCTATACCCATGACCCCAAGCTGATGAAGAAGCTGGAGCAGCTGGCGGAAAAATACCCGGAGCAGATCATCAAGAAGGACGCCCACAACTTCATTGTCCCCAAACGCTGCGTATCGGTCCGGGAGCCGTACAGCGAAAAGCGGCGCAAAGCCGCCAGTGAACGCGCCAGGGCCGCAGGCTATAAGCCGCCGTTGAAATCCTCCTCCGGTCAATAAGCATGGGCGGGAATGTCTTTGAAACGGTAAAGCAGGCGCTTCTGGATTCCCCCTCGCCGCTGGCTGATGTGTACCGGCATTTTGAAAAACTGGAAACCGGCTATATGGATGTGATCCGGGAAAGCATTGAGGAACGGGCGAATGAGATGTGCAAGGAAAAAGAGGAACAGAGAGTCGCCCCGGTCTATCCCCACTCCGCCGCCTATGCGTCCGAGCATGGGGAGATGGCGCAGTACCGCGCCTCCCTGCAAGCCAGTCTTGCCTGCAAAGAAGCCATTGAGCAGGCCATCAGCGCCCACTATGGGGATAACCGCTTGAATACCGAGGCCGCTGTCAAAGAAGTGCTGGAACAATTCGGGCCGGAGCGTATGCAGGTTATCCTTGCCAATACGGTGCTGAAAAAGGA
>CAJTXF010000126.1 GCA_910580045.1 uncultured Eubacteriales bacterium | reverse complement strand
AAACAATAGTCATAGCTCTTTTTGACCTCATTTACGCATGGTTTTAATAGTTGGCGGTAGCCAACTATTGCACACATTTCACGGCTTATGGCGTTAATCAGCCTTACTTCCAAGCCCGACAGCTCGATGTTGGACGGTAACAGGTCAACGCCCTCGCCGTGGTGCAGGATACTTTTCTGAACATCTATGGGATTGTCCTCAATGATGTCCTGCATGATGGTAGAGAGCGTGACGGGTAAATCGTCTGGTCTGTTATAGCCGAGGGACATCGTTAGATTTGCCTGCGAGTTTGAAAAACTCGCGTGCATACGGCGTCAAGACGTCGGCATCAATGAGCAAAACTTTCTTGCCCTGCCATGCCAGACTTACGCCCAGATTGACCGCCGTAGTGGTCTTGCCGACACCGCCTTTCTGATTGGTTAAAGCGATTACGAGACATTCTGAAGAATGTCTTAGCAATATTGACATGGGTGCGTCCTCCTTTCTCATAGATTTAGCCGCTTTGTCAAAGGCGGCTATGTAACTGTACCAGAGGACGCAGAACGCAAAAAAGCCGCTTACTCTTAATGGGGGTTAAGAATAAGCGGCTTCATGTTCATGGTAATGTGCCTTAGACATATTCAATTTTTATTTTCTTTATCGGGGCGTTGGCTACCTTGAAGATAAGCTCGTCAACGCAGTCCCCGTATCTGCCTTGCCGTATGAGTTGGTTTTTCAGCTCCACAAGGCTATGTAATAAAATGCTTTTTTCTTGGCTATCCACATATATGTGAGTTTTCTTTTCTCTCATGCAGCCACCGTCCTTTCGCTTCATTATAATCAAAGGCGGCTTGATATTCAAAGGTGTAAATGAGTGAAAAAATAAGCGTACCACTATTTCTAATGATACGCTTATCTTAATTCAGTTCTTAATCAAGGTCGATATATACCGTTACGGTAGTTTCTCTCCATTGATTTTTCCTTACATACTGTCCGTTAGCCTTTCGGTAAGCTGCCGCCTGCTCGAAAGATAGCGGTAATTCAAAGGAAGCGAACTCCTACCTACTTTTGATAGCCGCCTGCGCAGCAGCCAAACGGGCAATCGGCACCCGGAAGGGAGAGCAGGACACATAGGTTAGGCCCACGTTGTGGCAGAACTCGATGGTGGTCGGGTCGCCGCCATGCTCGCCGCAGATGCCCAGCACAATGTCAGGACGCACGGACTTGCCCTTCTCGGCAGCCAGTTTCACCAGCTGGCCAACACCCTCCTGGTCCAGGCGGGCAAAGGGGTCGTTCTCGTAAATCTTCTGCTCATAATAGCTGTTCAGGAACTTCCCGGCGTCGTCGCGGGAGAAGCCGAAGGTCATCTGGGTCAAGTCGTTGGTGCCGAAGCTGAAGAACTCGGCCTCCTCGGCAATCTTGTCCGCGGTCAGGGCAGCGCGGGGAATCTCAATCATGGTGCCCACCTTGTACTTCAAATCAGCGCCAGCCTCGGCAATGATCCTGTCAGCGGTCTCCACCACGGTCTTCTTCACGAATTTCAGCTCTTTGATTTCGCCAACCAGCGGAATCATAATCTCAGGCACCACATTCCAGTCAGGATGGGCCTTGTTCACGTTGATGGCAGCCTTGATGACAGCCTCAGTCTGCATCTCGGCAATCTCGGGATAGGTCACGGCCAGACGGCAGCCGCGATGTCCCATCATGGGGTTGAACTCGTGCAGGCCAGAAATGATGGCCTTAATATCCTCAACCGTCTTTCCCTGGGTCTGGGCCAGCAGCTCGATGTCCTTCTCCTCAGTGGGAACGAACTCGTGCAGCGGGGGATCCAGGAAGCGGATGTTCACATGCTTGCCCTCAAGAGCCTCGTACAGCTTCTCGAAGTCGCCCTGCTGCATGGGCTCCAGCTTAGCCAGAGCGGCCTTGCGCTGCTCCACAGTGTCAGAGCAAATCATCTCGCGGATGGCGGCAATGCGGTCAGGCTCAAAGAACATGTGCTCAGTACGGCACAGGCCAATGCCCTGGGCGCCGAAAGCCACAGCCTGGGCAGCGTCCTTGGGGGTGTCCGCATTGGTGCGCACCTGCAGGGTGCGGTATTTGTCAGAGAGCTCCATAATCCGGCCAAAGTAGCCGCCCTCAGTGGAGGCAGGTACAGTGGGGATGGCCTCACCGTAGATGTTGCCGGTGGTGCCGTCCAGGGAGATAAAGTCGCCCTCATGATAGGTGCGGCCGTTCAGCTCAAACTGCTTGTTGGCCTCGTCCATCTTGATAGCGCCGCAGCCGGAGACACAGCAGGTGCCCATGCCCCGGGCCACAACCGCCGCGTGGCTGGTCATGCCGCCGCGCACGGTGAGGATGCCCTGGGAGTAGTGCATACCCTCAATGTCCTCAGGAGAGGTCTCCAGACGGACCAGAACAACCTTTTCGCCCTTCTCGCCCTGCTCAACAGCGTCCTCAGCGGTGAAGACTATCTTGCCGCAGGCAGCCCCAGGAGAGGCGGCCAGAGCGGAGGCAACCGGGGTGGCGGCCTTCAAAGCCTTGCTGTCGAACTGGGGATGGAGCAGAGCGTCCAGCTGCTTGGGGTCAATCATCAGCAGGGCCTCTTCCTCAGTCTTCATACCCTCGTCAATCAAATCGCAGGCAATCTTGATGGCAGCGGCAGCGGTGCGCTTGCCGTTGCGGGTCTGAAGCATGTAGAGCTTCTCGTGCTCCACAGTGAACTCCATGTCCTGCATATCCTTATAATGGTCCTCCAGGGTCTTGCAGATGCCCTGGAACTGCTCGAAGGCCTTGGGGAACTTCTCAGCCATCTGGGCAATAGGCATGGGAGTGCGCACGCCGGCCACCACGTCCTCGCCCTGGGCGTTGGTCAGGAACTCGCCCATGAGCTTCTTCTCGCCAGTGGCAGGGTCGCGGGTAAAGGCAACGCCAGTGCCGCAGTCATCACCCATGTTGCCGAAGGCCATCATCTGCACGTTGACAGCAGTGCCCCAGGAGTAGGGAATCTCGTTCATGCGGCGGTAGACATTGGCGCGGGGGTTGTCCCAAGAGCGGAACACCGCCTTGACGGCGCCCATGAGCTGCTCTTTGGGGTCAGTGGGGAAGTCATCGCCGATTTTGGCCTTGTACTCAGCCTTAAACTGCTCGGCCAGGTTCTTCAAGTCGTTGGCGTCCAGCTCGGTATCCTGGGTAACGCCCTTCTTCTCCTTCATCTGGTCGATGAGCTCCTCAAAGTACTTCTTGCCCACCTCCATGACCACGTCGGAGTACATCTGGATAAAACGGCGGTAGCAGTCGTAAGCCCAGCGGGGGTTTCCGGACTGCTGAGCCATGACCTCAACGACTTCCTCGTTCAGGCCCAGGTTCAGGATGGTATCCATCATGCCGGGCATAGAGGCCCGGGCACCGGAGCGCACGGACACCAGCAGCGGGTTGGTCTTATCCCCGAACTTTTTGCCGGTGATTTCCTCCATCTTGCCCACATACTCCATAATTTCGGCCTGGATACTGTCATTGATTTTCCGGCCGTCCTCATAATACTGGGTGCAGGCCTCGGTGCTGATGGTGAAGCCCTGGGGCACAGGCAGGCCCAGTTTTGTCATCTCGGCCAGGTTTGCGCCCTTCCCGCCCAGCAGCTCGCGCATAGAGCCGTCGCCTTCGCTGAACAGGTACACATACTTGTGGCTCATTGGTAACAACCTCCTAAAGAATGTTCAACCGGAGCCAAAAAAACTCTCTCTCCGATTACCAATTCTGATTATACCAAAGATTTCCGAAAAATTCCATAGGGAAGGGCAAGAAAATTGAAAAAATTTTGCTTTTTTCCATTTGGGAGGGAAAATCGGGTCAAAGGCGGCTCCCCTCTGGCCCTGCCGATAGTGAGTCCTGCGGGTTATCAAATAAAAAGCTCGTCGTAGGAAACCTTCAAGATTTCCCGCAAAAGCCGGATTTCATCCGGGTAAATATGCCGCTGACCCACTTCGATTTTCGCCAGGGCACTTCGGGTCACATCACAGCCGCGCACTTGCAGCTGGGCGGCCACCTGTTCTTGGGTCAGTCCCAGCTGTATTCGCAGCCTGCGGATGTTTTGGCCCAGGGCATATTCGTATTCTACGTTCATATCTAACTCCTTGTTCCTATATTGGTGCATTTCTCTTGATTATAGGGAACAAGTATGGTGGAATTGCACTTATATAAGAGCAATAGATAGGAATGGAAGGGATTTGAATATTAGAAACCAAACCTGCTGTTTCACGGGCAATTGAAAAATAGGGAAAGCCGTCATGCCTGTTCTGGCCCAGCGCCTGGAAACCGCCCTCCGCCAGCTGATAGGGGAGGGCTGCCGCTATTTCGGGGCAGGCGGCGCTCTGGCTTTGACACCCTTGCCGCCCAGACTGTCCTCCGCCTGCGGGAGGAGTTCCCTCATATCCGGCTGATTCTGGATAGTTAAGGAAGTACTGATTAGGGCTTGTTTGAAAAATCGAAAACACCGTCTTTTTGCCCGATTTCGCAAAGCG
>CAJTXF010000125.1 GCA_910580045.1 uncultured Eubacteriales bacterium | reverse complement strand
GGCGGGGGAACACGAAAAACTCCTCGGAACGGACACTCTCTTTCCTCCCCCAAGTTTTACAAAAAATTCATCAAACTTCCTTTGCGGAAGTATATACTTAATTTTGTATGTAGTTCTGTGTGAATTCCACACCAATCCAACGCCGAAAAGAGGAACCCAACCCATGTTTTCAAAGTTCAGCGTCAAAAAACCCCTGACTGTGCTGGTGGGGGTCATTATCGCCATTGTTCTGGGCGCTGTGGCCTTTACCCGCATGACCCCTGACCTGCTTCCCAACATCAACCTGCCCTATGCGGTCATTATCACCGCCTGCCCGGGCGCGACCCCCGAGGAGGTGGAGGACCAGGTCACCCGGCCCATTGAGCAGGCCATGGCCACCCTGGACCATGTGGAGGAGATTACCTCCGTGTCCCGGGAGAACAGCTCCCAGGTGATGCTGCAGCTTACAGATGACGCCAACATGGACACCCTCACCGCGGATATCCGGGAAAAGCTGAACTCTGTCTCCGGCGGCTGGGACGACATGGTGGGCACCCCTTACATTATGAAGATGAACCCCAGTATGCTCCCAGTCACTGTGGCGGCCATGGAGATGGAGGGCATGGACAACATCCAGCTGACCAACCTGCTGGACGGAGAGCTGCTCACCAAGCTGGAGGGCATTGAGGGCGTGGCCAGCGTGTCTGTCAGCGGCAATGTGGAGGAAAGCGTCACGGTACGCCTGCGCCAGGACAAAATCGACACCCTGAACGCGAAGATGAAGTCCAAGCTGGATACCACCTTCAATGATGCTCAGAAGGAGCTGGACGATGGCGCCAAGGAGATTGAAGAGGGCCTGGATGAGACCCAGCGCCAGTCTGACGAGCTGGCCGGGCAGAAGTCCCAGCTGGAAAGCGGCCAAAGCCAGCTGGCCCAGCAGACAGGCCAGGCCCAGGGCCAGCTGCTGGCCAAAAAGGTGGAGATTGAGTCCGCCAAGGCCCAAATCAACGCCCAGCTCACCACCCTCGCCCAGAACCAGAGCCAGCTGGAGGGAGCCCTGAAGCAGCTGAAAGAGCTGAAAGCCACCCTGGACCAGCTGAACAGCCAGCTGGCTGCCGCTGACCAGGCCATTGCCGGGCTGCAGGAGCTGATTGCCGGCTATCAGGCCCTGACTGCCCAGCAGGCTATTCTCCAGGGGCAGCTGGAGCAGATGGATTCGGAGAGCCCGGAGTACGCGGCCCTCGCGGCCCAGCTGGAGCAGCTGAACGCCCAAATCGCCGCGGCCGGGGAGGCCTTCACTGCCCTGGGCACCACCCAGGAGGAGGCTCCCGGAAAGCTCTCAGAGCTCCAGGCCGGGCGGGAGGCTTTGGTGGCAGCCATTGCGGAGGCCAAGGCCATGGCCTCCGCCGCAGGGGTGGAGCCGGAAAAACTGGACAGCTCCATTGCCGAGGCCCAGAAGAACCTGGAGCAGCTTATCGCCGGGAAAAAGCAGCTGGAATCCACCCTCACCCAGCTGGACAGCGGCGCTGTCACTGTGAACCAGGCTTTGCAGCAACTCTCCGCCCAGCAGACCAGCGGCATTCTGCAAATGAGCGCGGGCATGTCCCAGATTATCGCCGGGCAGTCTGCCATCACCGCGGCCCAGCAGCAGCTGGAAGCTGCCAAGGAACAGCTGGACACTGCCCAGGAGGACTTTGACAAGCAGAAGGAGGCAGCCTACGCCAGCGCGGAGCTGCCCATTACCATGGAGATGGTGTCCCAAATCCTTGCCGCCCAAAATTTCTCCATGCCTGTGGGCTATATCCAGCAGGAGGGAATCTCCTGCATGGTGCGGGTGGGCGACAAGCTGGAAGATGTGGACGCCCTGCAAAACCTCCTTCTCTTTGACACCGGGGAGGAGGGCATCGGCAAAATCTACTTAAAAGACGTGGCGGATGTGGCTTTGGAGGACAACAGCCATGAGCTCTACGCCAAAATCAACGGGGAAGACGGCCTGGTGCTCTCCTTTACCAAACAGTCCACCTACTCCACAGCCCAGGTGTCCAAGAACATATTGAAGCGGTTTGAGAAGCTCTCCGGCGAATATGAGGGCCTGCGCTTCACCACCCTGTCCGACCAGGGGGATTACATCTATATTGTGGTGGACACTGTGCTGCAGAACCTGGTTCTGGGCGCGGCCCTGGCAGTGCTGATTCTCCTGCTGTTTTTGAAGGACATCCGGCCCACGGTTGTGATTGCCTTTTCCATCCCCATCTCCCTGCTGGTGGCCATTGTGCTCATGTACTTCTCCGGGGTCACCCTGAACGTGATTTCCCTGTCCGGCCTGGCTGTGGGGGTGGGTATGCTGGTGGACAACTCGGTGGTGGTGATTGAGAACATCTACCGCCTGCGCAATGAGGGGGGTTCTGCTGCCAAGGCCTCTGTTCAGGGGGCGGTGCAGGTCACGGGGGCCATTATTGCCTCCACCCTGACCACTGTGTGCGTGTTTTTGCCCATTGTATTTGTAGAGGGGGTCACCCGCCAGCTGTTTGCTGACATGGCCCTGACCATTGGATACTCCCTGCTGGCCAGCCTGTTCGTGGCCATCACTTTGGTGCCTGCCATGACCTCCACCACCCTGCGGGCCAGCAAGCCCAAGAACCACCGGCTCTTTGACAAGGTTCTCAACGGCTATGAGAAGGCGGCTGGGGCCTCCCTGCGGCACAAGTGGGTCTGCCTGATTCTGTCCCTGGTGCTGCTGGTGTCCAGCGTGGGGCTGGCCCTGTCCAAAGGTTTCCTGTTCATGCCCTCCATGAGCGGCAACCAGGTCACTGTCAGCTTCACCCTGCCTGGGGAAGAGGAGGAAGAGCCCAGCTTCCAGGAGCGCACGGACATGGCGGACGCCATTATGGAGCGGATTCTGCCCCTGCCCTGTGTGGAGACAGTGGGGGCCATGACCAGCGGCGGCAGCGGGGCCGGGATGATGGGCATGATGGGCGGCGCCGGAGAGGTGTCCATGTACGTGATTTTGGACGAGAGCGCTGGGCTCAGCGACAGCGGAGCCGCCAAGGAGATGGTAGCTGCCTGTGAGGATTTGGACTGCACGGTCAGCGCCCAGGGGGCCATGGATATGAGCGCCTATATGTCCGCCATGAGCGGCTCTGGGGTGACCATCAAGCTCTATGGGGACAACATGGACGCCCTGATACAGGCCGCGGAGGAGATGGGCGAGGCAGTCTCAGAAGTGGAGGGCATTGCCAAAGCCCAGAGCGATTTGGAGGACTCTACCCCCGAGCTGCGCATTGTGGTGGACAAAAACAAGGCCATGGAGAACGGCCTGACCACGGCCCAAATCTACCAGAGCGTCAGCGGGGCCATTACAGAGGACAGCACTGCCACCAGCCTCACCATAGACGGCTACAGCGAGGACGTGCTGGTCTTCCACCCCAAGGCAGAGGACATGGACGAAAACTACCTGAAGAGCCTGACTGTCACCTCCACGGACCGGATGACCGGGGAGACAGAGGAAGTGCCCTTAATCCGGGTTGCCAAGTTTGAGGAGCGCCAGAGCCTGAACGCCGTGAACCGGGAGAACCAGCGGCGGGTGCTCACCCTCAGCGGAGAGCTGGAGGAGGGGTACAACATCAGCCTGGTGACTCAGGACGTGGAGCGGGCTTTGGGGGACTACACCCCGCCCGCGGGCGTCACCTGGGAGATGGCCGGGGAGAACGAGACCATCATGGAGGCCATGGAGCAGCTGGTCCAGATGGCGGCGCTGGCCATCCTGATTATCTACCTGATTATGGTGATTCAGTTCCAGTCCCTGCTGCTGCCCTTTATTGTGATGTTCACCATTCCTCTGGCTTTCACCGGCGGGTTCTTGGCCCTGTACCTGTGCGGCATGGAGGTAAGCGTGGTGAGCATGATTGGCTTTATCATGCTGGCGGGCATTATCGTCAACAACGGCATTGTGCTCATTGACTACATCAACCAGCTTCGCCTGGAGGGCATGGAACGCCGGGAAGCCATTCTGCTGGCCGGGCGCACCCGGATGCGCCCCATCCTTATGACTGTGCTGACCACTGTGCTGGGGCTGGTGTTCATGGCCCTGGCCACAGGCATGGGCGCGGAGATGATGCAGCCCATTGCTGTTGTGTGTATTGGGGGCCTGCTCTACGCCACCCTGATGACCCTGTTCGTGGTGCCTGCCATGTATGATATTATGGCCAAGAAAGAGCTGCGGAAGGTGGATGTGTAAGGGTTGACTTTTCGGGCGGAGGGTGCTATAATGACACTGTAGTAGTAAGGAAAGTCCAAAGTCCATAAAGTAAGGCCCCTCGGAGAGTGCCTTCTCCGAGGGGCCTTTTTTCGGCTTACTTGCCTCCTAACTGACTGTCAAGCCATTTGCATATGTAGTATGAAACTACACTTGCTGCGACAGACAGCACGAACGTAGTAAGGAATTCCAAAGTCCTCACCTCCTTTCCGTTGCCAGATTGGAGGGGCGGCAAGCAATTCCATTATACCATTTTGTAGAATTTTGTCAACGAGAAAGGAGATGCGGGAGTGTCCCAACCGC
>CAJTXF010000124.1 GCA_910580045.1 uncultured Eubacteriales bacterium | reverse complement strand
TTTTTGATGCTTCCATTCTATCACAATTCCTCTACCTTGTGTAGACACTATCTAGCAAAATCGGAAGAAAACAAGCAGATACAGAAAGAAATTGCATCATGGGAAAAGAAAGTGGTTACGGTTGGAAAAGATATTCCCGTCAACGGTACACAAGAAAACTATGTAGAATATCCATACATTGTAGCTGTTATCGAAATGTTATCTGCCTGGAAAAATAAAAACTATGGGAAGCTGTCCAGCTACCTGCAAAAAATGTTTTCTGGAACTCTCTCTGAAAAGAAACGGGCAGGAGAGTGCAGGAAATTTTTTGAAAGCAAGCTGTTCAATACTTTTGAACTCGTTGAAGTTGAAGAACGTGCCTGTGCCTTATCCAAAGTAGTTGTTAAAATATTTTGGACAGTCGCTGAAGAAAAGAAAGAAGCTGTCCTAACAATTGGATGTGTATACCAAGGCAATGATGGCCGCATTGGACTTCCATGGAGAAATGATGGAAAATGGATATTAAATCCATGGGATATTCGAGGATTATATCAGTAATATTGGATACAAGGCTTTTCGTGAATGTCGAAGCGGAATAAGGTGTTTATACCTGCTTTCTCCATAATAGAGGCAACTTTCTCTACATAGACCCGCTACCCAACATATTGATGGATAGTCCCCCATCAGCCTACGCATTTAGGGCCTATCCATCGGCCTATTTTCAAGGTCTCCAAGCGGCGGTCGTATAGGGGTAATACGATTTGACTTGTACCCCCAAAAACGAGGTTCTAAATGCGTAGAAATAGGCATGAAAAAGCCAAGACAGAAGGCCGACACTCCGGCTCTCCTGTCCTGGCTCATGCTGAACTGTGAAACTGTGCTGTCACACAAGAGGGCCTGCAGCCCCTCTTGTGGCACCCGCAGAAACCGTACACCCGCTTCGCGTCTGTACGGTTTCTGCGGGTCAGATAAGGGCCTCGATAAGCCCTGCTGCTATTTGGTCTCCCTACTTTCCGCTTCCGTTCCATTCCCTTCCGGCGGCTTTGCCGCCCATCCCCAAAGGAGAGGGCAGGAGAAAGGATAGGAAAGGAATGGGTAATTGATAACTCTTTATTTGATTTTTCTTTATTTACTTATATCTTTATTTTATTGCGTCGGATTTACCTACATAGGATTTTCCGATATTGGATTTCCCAATGCAGGTTAATCCAACGCCGGTAAAGCAGACACCGATTGCGGCTGTTCGTAGATGGTGTACTCCGCTCCCCGCAGACGTCCCCGGCTGTCCCGTTCCCTCGTCCGCACGATATGCCCGGCTCGCTCCAACTCGTGGATGGCCTGACGGATGGCGTCGATTTGCTCCCGGTTGATGTAGGCCAGCCCTTGCAGGGTGTAGTCCCACTTTTCCGGGAGACTAAGCATCTGCGACAGCAGGCCCTTGGCCTTTAGGGACAACTCCCGGTTCCGCAGGTGGTGGTTGGACATGACGGTGTAATCTGTGGTTTTCTTGACATGAAATACAGGCATGGTATTCACATCTCCTTTCTTAATAATTCATAATGTGGATTGACAATATCATCACTTTCTGCTACAATAACAGTACGACAGGAGGCGAGTAATTTGAGCGACATAGGCACAAGATTAAGGACGCTTCGGGAGGGCATCGGTCTGTCCCAGGCAAAGTTCGGAAAAATCGCTGGCATCCCCCAAGCCACCATCAACCGATACGAAACGGGCTACTCCGCCGCTCCAATCAAGGTGCTGATCTGGTATGCGGATTACTTTGACGTGTCTTTGGATTATATCTGCTGCCGCACCGACAAGCCACAGGGCAGACTGTACGAGTTCAAGCCGAAAATTCTGGAGGAAGATAAGGATATGAAGCGGTTTGTGGAGATGTGCTTTGACCCCGCCTCACCTATGAATGACCGTTTGAAAAAGGCCATCGTCGAAATGCTGGAGGGGGCGAAAGAGTGAACATCGTGATTTACGCCCGCTATTCCAGCCACAGCCAGACAGAACAGTCCATCGAGGGCCAGCTTCAAACCTGCTACGAGTTCGCCAAGAACAACAGACATATCGTGATTGGCGAATACATTGACCGGGCGCAGAGCGGCACGACGGACAGCCGGGCCGAGTTTCAGCGCATGATAGCCGACAGCGACAAACACATCTTCGAGGGTGTGCTTGTCTATCAGCTTGACCGCTTCGCCCGAAATCGCTACGACAGTGCCATCAACAAGGCCAAGCTGAAAAAGAACGGCGTCCGGGTGATCTCCGCCAGGGAAAATATCAGCGACGATGCAAGCGGCATTTTGGTGGAGGGCGTGCTGGAAAGCATGGCTGAATACTACTCGGCGGAACTGTCCCAAAAGATACGGCGGGGCATGGACATCAATGCCGAGAAGTGCTTGAGTAACGGGAGCAATCCGGGCCTTGGCTACTATGTGGACGAGGAACGCCGCTTTCATGTTGACCCAGATGGTGCTGCTGTTGTCCGGAAGATTTTTGAGATGTACGCCAGTGGGAAAACTGTTGCTGAAATCACAAAGTATCTTAACGCAAAGCAGGTCAAAACCTCCCAAGGTAAAGAGTTCAACAAAAATAGTCTGCACCGCCTTTTGAGGAATAAACGATACATCGGCTATTACATCTACAAGGACACGGAAACGCCGGGAGGTATGCCCCGCATCATCGAGGACGAGCTTTTTGAACGGGTGCAGCATATCCTCGACCGCAACAAAAAAGCTCCCGCCCGTTCCAGGGGGCGGGAGGAATATCTGCTGACGACGAAATTGTTTTGCGGCTACTGCCGGGAGATGATGACCGGCTACGGCGGCACAGGAAAATCTGGGACGGCCTATCGCTATTATGCCTGCAAAAGTGCCAAGAAAAAGACTTGCCGGAAGAAAGTTGTCAACAAGCAGAAAATCGAGGACAGGGTTGTTTTGGAGTGCCGCAAGCTGCTGACAGACAGCAACATTGAAAAAATTGCCCTTGCAGTTGCCACTGTCTGCGAAGCTGATTATGACCGCTCCGCCATCAAGCGCGTCAAGGCGGCGATACAGGAGGCGGACGCCGCCATAGAAAATCTCTGGAAAGCCTTGGAGCGTGGGCAGGCGGTGGATATGATCACCGAACGCATCGAGAAGCGCAAGCGGGAAAAGGACGAGTTGCAGGGTCAGCTTGCCATTGAGATGGGGAAACAGGTCACATTTACCGCTCCGCAGATCAAGGCGTTTCTCTATTCTCTGAAACGAGGGAATGTCAATGACGAGAACAACCGCCGGGGGATGGTGAATATCTTCCTGCGGGCCATCTATCTCTATGACGATAGAATGACGCTAATCCTAAACGGCGGAGATAGGCCGATTACGATTGACGATATTCTGCTGGATGAAATAGAGGAACACTTTGAGGTAGCAGTTTCAAGTCATGCGGAGTGTTCATCGTTGGTTGCGGTCGCTCCACCAACATCTTCTATATCTAACACCCATTTTCAATCGCGCACTTGGAGTTGCCAAGTGCGCGATTCCCATTTTGGGGCTGGGCTATCTTTTTTGTATCTGCCCCCCGAATCAGCTTCATCCGTGGGCCTCTTACGCACTTTGCCCCTGCCGGATAGAGCGCTGCTCCTTTTCCCTGGGCTTCAGGCAGGCTCCAGGCTCCAGGAAAAATTTTCCCACAACAGTCTGCTGCCCACATCCGTGCCCTCAGGAAGCAAAAACATCGCCACCTGGTTCTCCACGCCCTTGTCGCTGGTCATGTAGGCGTAATCGCCGTTGATGGAATCCACTGTGTAGTAAACAGGCTCCATATTCCTATCTCCCCCTTCTTTTGATATGATATGCCGGATTTCAGGCCGGTTTCCTCTGAAATTATACCAGCTCCGCCTTGGTCTGTCAATTCGTGTGCCGGGAACAGTCAGGGACAAAGCCTCCCTGTGACGCGCCCCTCCCTCTGGGCATAGGATGCCATATCAAGGGTAAGAAGGAGCGCTGCATATGAGCCATCTGTCCAATATCCATCTGATTCCCGTGCTGAGAGGCAGGCCCCAGGCCCAGGCCCAGATTGCGGGGGGCGAGAGCTTCCCCGGCATATCCGGCTGGGTGCGGTTTTATCAGACTGACGCCGGGGTCATTGTCTGCGCGGAAATTGCCGGGCTTCCCCTGGCCAGCCAGCCCTGCGGAGAGCGGGTGTTCGGGTTCCATATCCACCAGGGGACTGACTGTTCCGGAAGCGGGGCAAACGGGGCAGAGCCCTTTCCCCAGGCCATGGGGCACTTCAACCCCCAGGACTGCCCCCACCCCAGCCATGCCGGGGACCTGCCGCCCCTGCTGGGCGCCGGCGGGCTGGCGGTTTCCGCCTGCCTGACGGATCGGTTCCTGGTGGAGGACGTGATTGACCGGGTGGTGATTATCCACGACAGCCCGGATGACTTCACCAGCCAGCCGTCAGGGAACGCAGGCGCGAAGATAGCCTGCGGGGTAATCCGGCGGGTGGGGCCCATGGGGTAAGGGTAAAAAGAGAGCGTGAAGGGAGAGTCCCTTCACGCTTGTTTTTTTGTATAGGCAGAGGGCCGAAGCGCCAAGCAGCACCTGACGGCAAGCCCATCCCGGGGTCC